>CBHTVU010000122.1:0-12388 GCA_966096785.1 uncultured Gammaproteobacteria bacterium
GTGATGTTCTCACGTCGTGCCAAAACAACAACATCTTTACTGCTGTCTGCTTTCTCAATAATTTTTTTGAAATCTTGCGCACCATCTACATCCTGATTATTGATAGTCAGAATAATATCGCCTGTTTGCAAGCCGGCTCGCGCAGATGGACCTTCCGCTTTTTCAATAACAATTCCGGAGGTAATTCCAAAATCCTTCTTTTGTTCATTATCCAGCGATCGTACGGTTAAACCAAATGTGGGAGTAGATTTGTCAGCGGTCTTTTTTTCCTTTTGGGTTTTGGTTTCAACCGCAGGGGTATCGGACTGTGGCAATTCGGCTAAGGTAATTGGATAGTCTTTTGTTGTGCCCTTACGCCAAATTTTTAAATTGACGTTTGAGCCCGGTTTGGTAGCTGCAGCAAGGCGACGTAACTCAGTGCTTTTCTCAACAGCTATACCATTAAAGTTGAGCACTATGTCGCCATCCTTTAATCCCGCTTTTTCAGCGGGTCCACCTTTTTCTATACGGCTCACGAGCGTGCCATTTTTGGTGGGTAACTTGAGCGCTTCGGCAACATTTTCATTGATGTCTGCCAGGAATATTCCCATGCGCCCGCGACTGACGCGGCCAGAGGTTTTTAATTGCTCTGCAACGCGAATGGCATCATCAATGGGGATGGCAAATGATATGCCCATGTAGCCACCTGAGCGGCTGTAAATTTGCGAATTAATACCAATGACTTCGCCTTTTAAATTAATTAAAGGGCCGCCGGAATTTCCCGGATTAATAGCAACGTCAGTTTGGATCAACAACAGGAAGTCACCAATTTCGCGAGCCTTTGCAGAAATAATTCCAGCGCTAATACTATTATCCAAATCAAAAGGTGAGCCTATGGCTATTACCCATTCGCCAACTTTTATTTTAGTGGAATCACCAATGGTGACTTTTGGTAAATTGCTACCCTCAATCTTTAACACAGCAACATCGGTATTGGTGTCAAAACCGATGATTTTTGCACGAAATTCGCGTTTGTCAGTAAGTTTTACAAATACTTCTTCAGCGTTTCGCACTACATGCGCATTAGTAAGTACGTAACCGTCCGATGAAAAAATAAAACCTGAACCTACATTGCGAGAAATTTCTTCCGGTTCGGATTTTGCTTCATTCTCATGTTCCTTTTTAGCATGAGGATTGGGCTGGCCATAATAACGTTCGAAGAGTTCTTTCTCTTCTGGAGATAATTCCTGGCGTTCGTTTTGGGCTGTTACTTTTTGCGTAACGCGAATGTTCACTACTGCTGGCCCGGACTGCTCCACTAACTCGTTAAAGTCAGGCAGGTTTTGAATGGATTTATTGCCAAGCGAAAGTGCAGGGGTGCTAACAGAGATTGCAAAAAAAATGAGTGCAATTTTTAGTTTGACCGGCGATAGAAATAACCGACGAAGAGCAGGTGTAGGCATCATTTTTTCCATGATTTACTCTGTGAGCTAGAGTTGGAGAAACAGGATAGATAAAACCCTAGCCCGAAGGTAAATAGAGGGCTAAGGTTTGGATGTGCAGGTTTAACCTTTTTTAGCAGCAGCTAATTTTTCAACAGCTTCCAAGGATTTGGCTACGTTTTCTGGCGATGTTAAACCACCAATTGTCGCAGCAATTTTACCGTCGGGAGTGACGATGAAGGTCGTACGCTCAGTAAAACCGTGATCTATAGCTACACCGCGTGTATCTTTTTTACCCTCAGCTGCAGGGCGAGTGTCTAACTGAAAACTTTTTGCAACCTTGCCGTCTGCATCAGAAGCTACAGCAATTTTTCCTGCGCAAAATTCCGGGTCTGCCGAGAAGTCATTCAGGCGTTCGATACTATCTTGTGATACGCCGATAATAGTTGCGCCTGCTGCAGTAAATTTTTCGCTATTGACTGAAAAAGTGTGAGCTTGAAGATTGCAGCCATTGGTGTAGGCGGACGGATAAAAATAAACAACAACCGGGCCTTTTTTTAATTGGTCTTTCAGTGAAAATTCCGTCGCTTTGCCTGCAAAAGATGCTGGTATTTTAAAATTAGGCGCTTTATCACCCTCTTTCAATGCTGCGAAAGCGGGAAGGGTAAAAACTGTTGCCAAGAGGCCAAGCAATAAATGTTTTTTCATAAAATAATACCTGTAAATGATTAATTACAAACCCGAAATATAATCTGTCAACGCCTGAACCTCTTTATCGGTTAATTGCTTGCTAAAGGTGTTCATGATACCTCCCTCACTGTTATGACGTTCACCGCTGCGCCAGTCTTGCAGTTGTTTTTCAAGATAACGCCACTCTTGACCACCAATAACGGGAATAGTTTGCTGCGGCGCATCTATGCCGCGCCCATCAGCACCGTGGCAACTTGCACAAGGTAAAATATTCCTGCTCGCATCACCATTAATAAACAAATTTTTACCCACCGGATTGTCGCCACTTTTATCACCTTGCATTTTTTTAAGGCTGGCGAAGTAAGCGGCTATATCAGCTGAGTCTGTTTCATCAATACTTTTCGCCATAATCAACATAAAGTCATGCTTGCGCAAACCGCTGCGAAAATCGCGAATTTGTTTCGTTAAGTAGTCGGGATATTGTCCTGCCAGTTTTGCAAATTTTCCGGCCGCACCTGTGGTAGGGCCTTGGCCGTTTCCATCGGGCCCATGACACTCCTGGCAGCGACTATCTTCAGATTTATATTTGCCCGCTTCCACGTCACCGGCAATTACAGGAGCTGGTTTGCTTTTGTCAGATGGTAGTGTAGCGGCGAGACTGGTACAGCTAAAAAGACACACGAGAAGTGCCTGTACAACACACTTCATAAGTTACTCTTTTTTGTAAAACGTATGGCAAGACTTGCAGGTACGGGATAAATCTGTAGCAAGATTTGTCGCTGTGTCAAAATTCTTTTCAGTGACCAGTTTTTCAATATCTTGCGATAACTGTTTACTTTTTTTCGAGAGATCTACAGCGTTTTCGGCATCACCTTTTTTAATAAAATGCGCTTCCACAACTTCAAACATACTGGTGAGTTGCTTTGCATCTTGTAGCGACGGATCAACCCGCTGTAAAGCGATATTGGAAGACAAACTCTTATTAACGTCTTCAATGTTTTGCATTAAATCGGTTTCCATTTCCTCTTCTGCAAAGACTGCAGTGGAAAACAGCATGGAAAAATATACTAACGCCATTAACTTACGCATAACCTAAAACCTTACTCCAAAAAGCGTTCCCGGCCTTTCGGCCAGGAACTTTTTACACTCATGTTACGATCAAGCAAGAATATCTTTAATCACTTTTCCGTAAACAACTGTTGGGCGCTCAGAGCGGCCGTTGTTTAGGAAGGTTGTTTTCAGGTGATCCAAGCCAAGCAATTGCAATACAGTCGCGTGCAAATCGTAGGTATCAACCGCTTTTTCTTTATCTTCAACTTGCACACCAAGTGCGTCAGTTGCGCCATAAGTAAAGCCGGGCTTCAAGCCGCCACCTGCCATCCATTGAGTGTAGCCCCATGGGTTGTGGTCGCGACCTGAACCGCTTTCGCCCCAAGGAGTACGACTGAATTCCGAAGTCCACACGACTAATGTTGTTTCCAGCAATCCGCGTGATTTCAAATCTTCCAACAAACCTGCAATAGGTTTATCTACCTGACGCGCTTTTACGCTGTGATTTTTTTGCAAATCATCGTGAGCATCCCAGTTGGTGACATCGCCGTTATCACCGCTTGGTTCACCGGTTACGACTTGAATGAAACGTACACCGCGCTCAACCAAACGGCGCGCGCGTAACAGGGTGGTACCGTAGCTTGCGCTAACGGTGTCATTTAAACCGTACAACTCTTTAGTCGCGTCGCTTTCTTTGCTCAAATCTACGGCTTCTGGAGCAGAAACTTGCATACGGTCCGCCAAATCATAAGAGCGTAAACGCGCTTTTAATTCAGTGTCTGACGGATATTTTTCACTGCCAGCATGGTTAAGTTGCTTGAGCAAATCCAGCGAGTTACGTTGTTGGTCTGCGCCGCGTAATTCAGGGCGATTCAGATAAAAAATGGGTGAATCACCTGGACGGAATGCAGTGCCCTGGTAAACCGCTGGCAAGAAACCTGAGTTCCAGTTTACAGAACCAGCGCGTGGTTCTGACTTACCGTTATACAACACAACGTATGGTGGTAAGTCTGGGTTCGCTGAACCCAATGCGTAAGAAATCCACGCACCGAGCGATGGGCGACCCGGATTCAAATCGCCGGTGTTTAATTTCAAAATTGAAATATCGTGAGTAGCGCCAACGGTGATACTTGATTTAATAAAGGTCAGATTGTCTGCTTGCTTGGCAAGGTTCGGCAACAGGTTAGAAAAGTGGGCACCGCTCTCACCATATTGTTTCCAGGTGCGATCAGGAGACACCCACAATTTACCTACACCGCCTTGGGTACTGGTTTTGATGCCTTGCAAGAAAGACGCAGGAACTTCTTTACCTACAAGTTTTACCAACTCAGGTTTGTAGTCAAACAAATCGATAGTGGAAGGTGCGCCATCCTGGTGAAGCCAAATTACTGATTTAATTTTTGCAGCAAAATGCGGTTGCTTGGGTGCCAAAGGATCTATTAATTCAGCAGCGGTTGCTGAATTAATAGTGAGGCCCGGAACGAAACCTGCCATTGCAGCGCCACCTAAACCAAGACCTGTGTGTATTAAGAAATCGCGACGTGATGTCATGTTAGTTATCCTCTTTAAATGTCAAATGTTTAGAAGCGGTAAGCAAAATCGTTTGAGTTCGCTACTGTGTGCACCAGATCTACAAACGCAGCCGCTTTAACAGGACTGAGATCTTTTGTATCGGCAACACCGGTTGGAACAGCGACTTCAAATTTTTCAGTCCAGGTTTTGGCTTGAATTGTTTTTGTTTCATTTTTCAAAAACGCTCTAAGCGCAGATTTTTCGTTACTATCGGGTTTGCGTGAAAATAAAATTTCGTACAGACGATTTATTTGTGCATCTTCATCAGTACCAGCCTCATTAATAATGCGGCCTGCAAGTGCTTGTGACCAACCAACAACGACATCGCTATTAAACAATGTTAATGCTTGCAGCGGTGTTGTAGTTACGTCGCGGCGGTGATGCGGATGCGATGGATCAGCCGGATCAAATGACGCTGTCAATGGATAAGGCAAGCTACGACGAACGAAGGTGTAAATACTACGGCGATTAAAATCAGCAGGATCTTTAGAAACCTCCCACAAAGAATTTCCGCCACCATTATTCAAAGTATTTCCTGCCGTTAAATTAGAAGGCACTTGCGGGAACACCGCTGGGCCACCAATTGTCGGGTCAAGTTTTCCTGATGCGTAAAGCAATGCGTCACGAATTTCTTCTGCTTCCAAACGTTTGCGTGGGTAAACGGCTAATAAGCTGTTGTCTGGATCTGCTTCTACAACGTCTTTACGCTCAGCAGAATCCTGGCGATAAACATGCGACAACAAAATTTCGCGCGTTAATTTTTTACTGCTCCAGCCTTCTTTCACAAAATTACCAGCCAAATAATCCAGCAACTCAGGATGTGTAGGCTTGGGACCAGCGCGACCTAAATCACCCGGATTGGCAGCAATACCTTTTTCGAAATATTGCGCCCACACACGGTTAACATACACACGCGCCGTTAATGGGTTATCAGCGCTGGCAATCCAGTTGGCGAGTGCAGTTCTGCGGCCAGTGGATGTTGCTGTTGGAGTGATATCAACCTTCGCATTAGCACCTGCCCAAAGTGCCGGTAAACCTGGCTCTACGGCTTCAAGTGGTTTCTCGTGAATACCCGTGAAACGAATACGCGTTTCAGGAGCAACAGTTCCCAACTCAGAAACAGCGGTAAAATTTCCTGAACCTTTAATTGGACGTAATGACGCAAATTTCTTCAGCTCATCGCCAAGTTTTTTGTATTCTTCGTAACGTTGCACATTTTCAGGAACATGTTCCGGATGCGTTTTTTCAGATGTCTCACGCAAATACGCCACTATGTCTTGTTCGGTTGCAACTGCATTCAAACGATACACAACCCACTTATCTAAAGGCGTTCTGTCTTTTTCAGGTTTCGCAATCGACTCACGGCTATCGGTTAAATAACGAGAATTGTGATATTCACGGCCTTTCTCGCGCACTTGATCCAGAATAGCTTTTTGTTTTTCGCGAATTTCTTTAGTAGCTGCTTGATAAGCCGCTTGCTGCTTTTTAAATTCCTCGTCAACAGGTAATTCAGTGCCCTTAGCTAACGGAGATTTTTCATTAACAACAACGTTGGCAAAGAATGCTTGCAGTTGGAAATATTCTTTTTGGCTGACTTTATCAACCTTATGGTTGTGGCATCTTGCGCAACCAATTGTTGAACCTAATAGAGATTCACCAACCAGGTCAGTCATGTCTGTTTCAATTTGGTATTTACGTTGAACCAAATCGCGTGAATTGTAGTTGTCGGGGTAGCCAGCCAAATAACCGGTTGCAATTTTTGCTTCCTGACTGTCAGGATATAATTCATCACCCGCAAGTTGCTCGCGAATAAATTGATCGAAAGGTTTATCTTCGTTAAAGGCTTTAATAACGTAGTCGCGATAGCGCCAGTTATTAGGACGAGTTTGATCGTTTTGGAAACCTGCGCTGTCTGCATAGCGAGCCAAATCCAACCAGCGACGTGCTTGACGCTCACCGTAGTGTGGAGATGCTAATAAGCGATCTACTAATTTTTCGTAAGCATCCGGCGATTTATCTTTTTCAAATGCCTTAACTTCTTCCGGAGTGGGCAATAAACCCCATGCATCTAAAGTAGCGCGGCGAATAAAAGTGCCACGGCTTGCTTCTGACGATGGCTTAAGACCTTTTTCTTCAAGTTTTGCCAATACAAAAGAATCTATAGGTGTTTTAACCCATGCCTTTTGTTTTACTTCAGGTACAGAAACTTGTGCAACAGGCTTGTAGGCCCAATTGTTGGGTACGCTGTTTGTTGCGGGCTTAGCTGCAGCTTTGTCGCTAGCCTTTTCATTTTCAGCGGCCACACTGACGCCAGCTGATAAGCTCAAGACTATGGCTGCGTATAAAATTTTAATTTTCATCAACTACTCCTAAAACCGGTGATGTGTTTTTTATGTGGCCTGCGTTCAAAAAAAGCTGATTCATGCCGCAAATCTAAAAGCTTCAATACAAAATTTGTACCTACATGCACATCCACCAATTGGTGAGTGTATGTAGGTAAACAGTTGGCATTGATACATTAACCTGTAAACAAAAGGTTAATTGCAGCTAACGTGCCAGCTTTTATCAGCGTTATTTTGCAAGGGTGTTTTGATGGCTATCGCCGAGATTTGGCGAAAATTCCTGGTGCGGATTATTTAATATTAATAATTTTTGAAACTAAAAATATGTTGGTGTTTCAACATATTTTTAATAAAGTGTTGCTTTTTAAAAGCATTGCTTGCTGTTTGATTTTCAGTTTTGAATTTTTGTCTTGTCGCTTCATGTAGTAAAGTGTTGATTATTGTTCACTGTATGTTGAATAAGGCATAGAAAATTTCCTGGAGCTGTTTATTAAAAAGCATCGCTGGCGCAAAACCTAGCACTGTAAAATTCTTATTTTGCGTTCACTGTTATTTTTTTAACTGCTGTGTTTATAAGGTTTGCAGGCGCTTTTTAAGCATTTTGTAATTTGCTTTTTGCACAGTTTATGCTTGATGGCATGGAGCTTGCGAAATACCCTCGGTTGAATACATTTACGCTGAGGAGCAACCTTGATGATCCACCTGAAACACAATGCACAAAAAGTAACAGCTACTGGTGCAATTAAAAACTTCAAATTTACGCCATCACCTATCGCCCGAATTATCGCTGGTGTAATTGCTGGAACATTCTTTTTTAACGTTGACCTGGCTTCTGCGGCAGACGATGTAAAAACCGAAACAAAATCTGTTGAAAACACAACGGTAAAATCGGTTTCTGCTGATAAATCAGCAATCGATGGTGATAAGAATAAAGCTGATAAAGCTAAGCCAGTGGTACTGAGTACTATCACTGTTCGCAGTCGTAACCGTGTTGAGAAATTACAAGATGTTCCGCTTTCCGTGTCCGTGGTAACGGGTCAGGAGTTGCAGAGATTGCAGGCAACGGATATCAGTGCTGTCACCCAACGCCTTGCTAATATCAGCTGGAATCAGGGCAACCAAAGAACCAGCAGTCTCTCGATTCGCGGCATCGGTAAACAAGGTCAAACTGAAGCGCAAGATCCGCCAGTGGGTTTGATTGTGGATGGTGTTAACTACGCATACAACGCTTTGGCATCCAGCTATGATTTCGTTGACATTGATACCGTTGAGGTAGCACGTGGTCCGCAAGGAACATTGCTCGGCAAAAATGCCAGTATCGGTGTAATAAACGTCACGACTAAACGTCCCTCTTTCAAACCGGACTCGTCTTATTCGGTGACGCTGGGACAGTGGGATACTGTGCAAGGTACTTTCGCAGTCGGTGGGCCAGTTATTGAAGACTTGTTAGCATGGCGCGGTACTTTGAGCGTGAGTAAGGGCGCGGGCGATATCGAGAATGATTACAACACAGATCAAAGTTACAGCAATAAAGAACGTGTTTCCGGTCGCGTACAATTTTTATTAACGCCTACAGAAGATTTCAGCGCTCGTTTGGAGGCGGACATCCAACCGCGTTCTGCGGAAACGACTAACGGCCGGACTATCAGAACGCAAACTCCGCTGAATTATGCGGACGGTAGCGCAACAAACTTGAATAGCGATCCACAAACACGTTTGACTCGTCGCTGGTTTTCTCAAGATCCAAAATACACTTACGCAGACAACTGGTTGGACGGTGGGCCCGATGGCAATTCTGTCAACAATGACAGCCAGCGCGGCGTAGTAACCGGCAGTAACGGTGCGACATTGGATTTGAACTGGAATTTTGGACAGTATCGATTAACGTCAATTACTGCTTACAAAGATTATCACTTTAACGCGGTGAACGATGAAGGCACGCCGTTTGATATTCAACGTAACTCAGGTGGCTTCTTCAATGATTACAAACAAGTCAGTGAAGAAATTCGTTTTTCATCACCCACTGGAGGCTTCGTTGATTATCAAACCGGTTTATTCTTTTTGAATGTTCATAACGACGCTCTCTATCAACGCGTTTGGGGGAATGATGCAGGTGCCTGGTTTGCAAGCCCAGCGCAATACACCAGTTTAGATGCTGATAGTAATGGCCGCTATTTGCTGCAAAATTCTTTGTCTGGTTTATCCATGGCATTCAACAGTCCTGCAGGGCAACAAAAAATTGTTAACGAAAGTGAAGCAGCTTTCGGCCAAGCCAACTGGCACTTTTCGGATGATTTAACACTGACAACAGGGTTGCGTTTTACTCACGAAAATCGTAACAACCTGGCATCCACGTTTGTTAGAGATCAAGGTAATGGTGCTGAATTAAATCCATCAACAGTAAACAACGTCCAATTTGGTGGGTTTGACTCGGTTGCAGAAAGTGGCGCAAACCAAGGCGTATTAGGGAAATTAGTGAAAGATCCTGCGAATCCCAATGGCCCTAAAATATTGGTAAATGACAATACTGCGGCGCAATTGCAATTGGCAGATTTTGTAGCTAATAAATATTTTGGTGTAGCAACAACCACAACACCGGGTGCAGCGTATAACGGCTTAACTGCTACTCAAAAGAAACAAGTAGCTAATGCCAAGGCCCTGCGTCAATCACAAATCGGTGTGGTATTTAATGAAACTGAATTAGAAGAGTTTGATGAAATCCAACCATCCTGGGTACTTAGTCCAGCTTATAAATTCAATAAAAATGTCACCGGTTATATCGCATTGCAGCATGGCGAAAAAGCCGGTATTTCGCAGGCAACCAACGGTATTAGTAATCTTGTTAAAGCTGAGAAAACCGATGCTTATGAGTTAGGTTTTAAATCGACTTTATTAGACAACTCACTGGTATTTAACGCTGCCCTGTTCCGTATGGATATCACCGATTATCAACAAAGCAGTCAGATTGTTGATGCGTACACCACCGCTAACAACCAGGCTGCGGGCAGTAACATTATTGCTTACACAAACGCAACCGCAAACATTCCAAAAGTGCGTTCACAAGGTTTGGAAATTGACAGTATTTATAACGGCATTGAACATTTTAGTTTGCGTTTTGCCGGTGCTTACACCGATGCGAAATACGTCGAGTTTACTAACGCCGCACAACCTGCTGAATCCGCAAACCTGGCGACTCTCGCAGTAAACCCGCAACCTTATCGCGACATTAGCGGTGAGCAATTGCCTGGCGCTGCGAAAGTGACTTTCAACATTGGTGTAGATTATCGCTTGCCTGTTTTTAGCGATAAAGAATTCCACACCAGCCTAAATACACTTTATACCGGAAAATATAATTCGGATAACGCCTTGTCATCTTACGGCTGGATTGATGCGGCTTCATCAACGGATTTGTCGATAGGCTTGGGTAATCGCAAAGGTACATTTGATGTGAACCTGGTCATTAAAAACTTATTTGATGACGACACTCCCCGCGCTAAAACCTGGAACACTATTACCCCTGCAGTACCACGCTGGATTGGTATAACCTTTAGCGGAAAAATCTAAAAACCTCGCTCTTGTATTAAAAGCCCGATGAACGTCGGGCTTTTTTGTCTGTCAATAAAAATGAATTGAAGGAGTGCATTTGATGTTGTTACACAACAAAAATTTTAAATTATTGTCAGTGGTAATAAGCACGTTTATATCTGCTAGTGTTTTCGCCTCACCCAGTATTTATCCCACTGGCGTGACGCGTTATGATCCTAGCAAAACTTACAACAGTTACGTATTGTTTGCCGGGTCAGATAAAAAAACGCATTTGATTGATTTGAATGGTAACGAAGTTCATCAATGGCCTTACAACGGTTTTCCTTCGGTGTTTATTGATCCGCAATTAACAGGTGGTAAGAAAGGGCACGTGTTGGTTCAGCTTGCCGGTGAAACTGGTGGTAGAAATAGCGGTGAAAGCCAATCGCTTGGTGAGGTGGATTGGAATAATAAAGTTATCTGGCAATGGGGGGGTGCCAAAGTGCAGGACGCTTATGCAAATGCCACTACCGCGACTGATGCGAGTAGTTACGGCACCGAAATTCGTCAGCATCATGATTGGCGCAGGTTACCCAACGGTAATACTTTAATCTTAATTAATTATGTTCGTCCAATCACCGGGTTTAAAGCTGAAAAAATTTTAGAAGATGGAATTTATGAAGTAACACCAACTAATGAGGTTGTATGGAAATGGTCTGCGTTTGAACATTTAAATGAGTTTGGTTTTAGCGAAACTTCATTAAAATTGTTGAAAGATTCCCTGACGCGCAACGATAAAACTGCACCTTTCGATTATTTGCATTTTAATAATATGAGCGTGGTGGGGCCGAATAAATGGTTTGACGCTGGCGATGCACGTTTCCATCCTGACAATATTGTAGTTGCAGCGCGTGAAGCAAATTTTACGGCCATTATTGATAAAAAGTCTGGAAAAATTGTTTGGCATATTGGGCCGGACTACGAACCCAGTGCGGGTGCTAACAAATTACCGCGACCCGTTGATCAAATCAGTGGCCAACACGACGCGCATATCATTCCCAAAGGTTTACCAGGCGAAGGCAATCTGCTGGTGTTTGATAACCAGGGAGCAGCTGGTTACCCAAGCGCTAAATTAAATACGCAACCTGGTTCACGCGTATTGGAAATTGATCCGATAAAAAAAGAAATTGTGTGGCAATACACGGGCGCAAGTTCTGGTGGACCTAGCTATAGTTTTTACAGTTCCTACATCAGCAGCGCGCGTCGTTTGCCTAATGGTAATACATTGATCGACGAAGGTATGACCGGTCGCTTTATTCAGGTAACAAACAAGGGCGAAATTGTTTGGGAATATGTCAGCCCTTATTTCAGCAAACCTAAAGCGGATGATCCGCTCGCGGTGAGTAGTAATACTGTTTTTCGCGCGCAACCTGTACCTTACGAGTGGGTGCCAGAAGGTACACCGCATTCTGAGAAGCCGATTAAGGCTATTGATATCACTAAATTTCAGGTGCCTGCGCAAAAATAACGTTTCGAAAAATAAATCCAACGCGAGCAATAAATATTTATGAGTGAATTAAATAAAAATCGCCGAAGGGTTTTAGGCGGTCTTTCGGCTTTGTCCTTATTTTCTTTCGCCGGGGCGAGCAAGTTTTCGTTTGCCAAATCTCTAACAACATCATCATCGAAACCGAATATTATTTTTATTTTGGCAGACGATTTGGGGTATGGTGATTTAAGTATCTATGATCAGACAGATTTTCAAACGCCAAATTTGGATAAGCTTGC
>CBHTVU010000123.1:0-12363 GCA_966096785.1 uncultured Gammaproteobacteria bacterium
ATGTCCTTTCAATTTACAATACCTCCCCCCTCACAAGGCCTGAGCTCCCTAATCGGTTCGAAACTTCCTATTAATCTAATTATTAGTATCGGCGTTGGCGCCTAAGAGTTTCTTCAGTAATTGGCTGGTTCAGAAGTTAGTAGTCAGTTACATTGCGCTACAATTGCTTATTATCTATTTTGAAAAAAATGTATGAAGAAGTGCCTATGAGTTCGCTCGTCAATAAACATATTTTGCTGGGGGTGACAGGTGGTATAGCCGCCTATAAAAGTGCCGACCTGGTGCGTCGCTTACAAGATGCTGGTGCCGAGGTGCGAGTGGTCATGACTGCTGCCGCACAGGAATTTATTACCCCGCTAACCATGCAAGCTCTATCGGGCAATCCCGTTCATACCACTTTGCTCGATCCAGAAGCTGAGGCAGGTATGGGCCATATCCAACTGGCCCGCTGGGCAGATCTGGTTCTCGTTGCACCGGCCAGTGCTGATTTTATTGCGCGTCTTGTGCAGGGCCAAGGCGGGGATCTCTTAACAACTGTCTGTCTTGCAACCTCCGCACCCATCGCCGTAGCTCCTGCAATGAATCAAGGTATGTGGCGTAATGCGAGTACGCAAGCTAATGTTGAAGTACTTATCCAGCGCAAGGTACATATATTTGGACCGGCTGCCGGTGAGCAAGCTTGCGGCGATGTCGGGCCAGGTCGAATGCTGGAGCCGCTAGCTTTAGTTGATGCAGCGACAAGTTTATTTGCGTCCGGCGCTCTGGCAGGAAAAAAAGTTGTTATTACCGCAGGGCCTACTCGTGAAGCTATTGATCCTGTGCGTTACATCAGTAATTACAGTTCCGGCAAGATGGGTTATGCCCTCGCTCAAGCGGCGGTTGAGGCTGGTGCGCACACAGTGTTAATTTCAGGCCCAACACAACTCGCACCACTGGATCGCGTTGAATTTGTATCTGTCACAACGGCGAGTGAAATGCTGGCAGCGAGTATGAAGTTTGCAAAAGGTTGCGATATTTTTATTGCGTCTGCTGCCGTTGCAGATTATCGCCCTGCGCAAGTTGCTGCACAAAAAATTAAAAAATCCGGCGAAGAATCTATTACTCTGGAGCTGATAAAAAATCCTGACATAGTAGCGAGTATCGCAGCTCAGGAAGAAAGACCTTACACAGTAGGATTTGCGGCAGAAAGTGAAAATATTCTGGCGTATGCGAAACAAAAATTAGTTCAAAAAAATTTGGATTTAATTATCGCTAACAATATTTCTATAAATGGTATTGGATTTAACGCCGACGAAAATGCGGTGACAGTAATAGATCATCAGGAGCAACAAGAATTAACTCAACGTAGTAAACAGCAGTTAGCGCGTGAATTGATAAAGATAATCGCGGAAAAATTAAATGCCAGATAATAATCGGTTTTTATAAATTGATCTGATCACCAAGGGGACATTGTGGACGATCTCGATAATAAAACTAAACCGCAGCGGATTTTGCCTATAGCTCAAGTGGCTACTCCCTCAAGTGCGGGTTCCCGTGCTGCTGCACGTGCGAAGGAACAGGCCATGCGTAAAGCGGCTGCACAACAGCGCTTGCTTTTTATGCTTTTAGGCGGCGCCTTATTATTGAATGTGTTGCTTGGGTATTATCTGTATGGAGTCATGATAACGAACGCTACTGCTGAGAATGAACAAAAAATTATTCAGCAAGAGCTCACCTCAGGCACACAAAGTATAAAAAAGTATTTGGATGAAAATCAAGAAAAGGTAAATCAGCTCGCGCAAAACACAACCATAATTCAAGCACTGAATGAAAAAAATAAAGAGTCTTTGGATAATCTGAAGAAAACATTAGTCACGTCCATTGATCGCGCCATTGATTTAAAAATTTTGGTTGCGGGTGAAGTTGATATAGATCCCAATGGCGTTGCTCCAATCCGTTTTGCTGAACTGGATTTATTGCGACGTGCCGAGCGTGGTGAAAATGCATTTGCTGAAGCTGCTTTGATCAACGAACAGTGGCAGATTCATTTTGTAACGCGAGTGACTGCGGGAAAAGATTTACCGCTTATTGGTACGCTCATGTTAACGCTCGATGGCGATCCACTTAAAAAAATATTTCAAGCAACCACTAGTAGTTTTGGCGAAAAGAAACTGGAACAAAAATTCGCGAACTCACCCGTGTTAAGCATATTTAAAGTAGGTACTGGTAATTCGGGCTCAAGTCGCTCCCTTGAAATTCCCGGAAGCAATTGGCAAATCACTTTCGTCGGCTCAGAGGCATTGCTGGAACAAGCGGAGGAGGCGCCCACACTGTGGATACTGGTAGTGGGTTGCGCCACAGCATTCAGTTTATTTATGGCACTTGTGTTGAGCAGGTTCCTCGTTAAGGTTGAGCAGGAAGCGGAACAAAAATTAGCGCCAACCATTGCAGAAGTAAATCAAAAAACGACGGCATCTATCGCCGACGCTGCACCGAGTACACTTTTCCAAAAGCAGGATATTTTGGATATAGCGGTTATTGATGAGGACGAAAATATTTTAGGTCTGCACGATACTCGCAACAAGAAACAATTTGTCGCTCCAGCGGCGATCGATGAAGCAAGTGTTCCAGCGCATATTTTTCGTTCCTACGATATTCGTGGAGTGGTCGGTAAAGATTTAGATGCAAACCTGGCGGAAAAAATTGGCCATGCCGTTGGCAGCGAAGCTTTAGATAAAGGCGAACAATCCTTGATTGTCGCTCGCGATGGCAGAACACACAGTGAAGATTTAACGAATGCATTAATTAAAGGAATTTTACGTTCCGGTTGTAACGTCATTAACATAGGCGTTGTACCAACACCGCTCATGTATTTCGCTACCTTTCATTTTTCAGATGTACGAAGCGGCGTAATGGTGACTGCAAGCCATAATCCAGCGGAATATAATGGTTTTAAAGTGGTCATCAATAATAATGCACTTGCTGATGAAGCAGTGACCGCGTTGCGAAATAGAATATTAACGCAAAATACTCATCAGGGCATTGGCGAAGAATCTTTCCGCGATATTATTCCACATTACATCGAGCGTATTTTTTCCGATGTAGCTTTGGCGGGAGATGTTTCAATTGTTATAGATGCAGGCAATGCGGTTACAGGTATTGTCGCACCAGCATTGTTTGAAGAACTAGGTTGCCGTGTTACACCTCTCTATTGCGATTTGGATGGCACTTTCCCGAATCACGATCCAGACCCGACGCAAGAAAGTAATTTGTTTGCCTTGATTGAGAAGGTAAAAGAAGTAAATGCCGATATAGGTGTGGCTTTTGATGGCGACGGAGATAGGTTGGTCGTAGTGACACCTAAAGGTGATATTATTTGGCCCGATCGCTTATTGATGTTATTTGCCAAAGATATTTTAGCGCGGCACCCTGGTGCAGATGTGTTATTTGATGTGAAATGTTCACGCCAATTAAATCAAGTAATTAGCGGTTATGGTGGTCGTCCCATTATGTGGAAAACTGGCCATTCACCGATGAAAGCGAAGATGGTTGAAACCGGTGCGTTAATTGGTGGCGAGTACTCAGGTCATATTTTTATCAAAGACCGCTGGTATGGTTTCGATGATGGCATCTATGCCATGGCTCGCTTGCTGGAAATCATTACGCTACGTGATCAAAATATCGATGATATTTTTTCTGCTTTCCCGCAATTAATTATTACCCCTGAAATCAAAGTAGCCGTACCTGATAAGGTTAAATTTGATTTAATTAAAAAATTAACAGAGACAGCTGATTTTCAAAATGGAAATGTGACAAGCATTGATGGCGTCCGTGTCGATTACAGCAAGGGTTGGGGGCTCGTGCGTGCTTCTAATACTTCACCGGCACTCACTCTTCGTTTTGAGGCCGAAAGCCAGGAGGCGCTTGTTAGCATACAACAAATTTTCAAACGCGAATTGCTCAAGGTTGACTCAAGCCTGGCGCTCAAATTTTAAATGTACTTTATATAGTAGGAATATGTTATGTCGCTCAACCGTGATTCGGCGATGAATATCGCCAACGTCTTAACCGAAGCTCTACCTTACATCCAACGTTTTACGGGTAAAACGATTGTTGTGAAATTTGGTGGCAATGCGATGGAAGGTGAAGCGCTGCAAAATAGTTTTGCACGCGATATTGTGTTAATGAAATTGGTGGGGATGAACCCGGTAGTTGTTCATGGTGGTGGCCCGCAAATTGGCAGCCTTTTGGAAAAATTGAACATTAAGTCTGAATTTGTTAACGGTATGCGTGTTACTGACAGCGCTACTATGGATGTGGTTGAAATGGTATTGGGCGGCACCGTAAATAAACAAATTGTGAGCTTGATTAATCGCAACGGCGGCCAGGCTATCGGTTTAACCGGTAAAGACGGCCAATTAATTCGCGCAAAAAAATTAACCGTTACGCACAAAACACCTGAAATGACGGCTCCAGAAATTTTGGACATTGGTCATGTGGGTGAAGTTGAAAATATTAATAAATCCGTTATTGATATGCTCATAAATAGCGATTTCATTCCTGTGATCGCGCCTATTGGCGTAGGTGAAGATGGGTCATCCTATAACATCAATGCGGATTTGGTCGCCGGAAAAATTGCTGAATTTTTACATGCTGAAAAATTAATGTTGTTGACTAATGTGTCCGGTTTGCAAGACAAGCAGGGCAAAGTGTTAACAGGTTTAAGTACAGCTCAGGTAGACGCACTCATTGAAGACGGTACTATTTATGGTGGAATGCTGCCAAAGATAGCCTGTGCTCTTGATGCTGTTAAAGGTGGTTGTACCAGCGCACATATTATCGATGGTCGCGTTGATCACGCTGTGCTGTTGGAAATTTTCACCGATGCGGGTGTCGGTACTCTCATCACCAACAAACCAAAAAAATAATTTTGGTAAATCTAAACATAAAAGGCGAAATAAGTTTGACTCGCCTTTTATTCCCATCTGTTTTTACTGCAGGCTATGAGCAACGGACGCAAGAGTAATGAGTAAAATTGAAACCAAAACATCTCGTCGCGAACAGATTTTGTCTGCGCTTGCTGAAAAACTTGAAGATAGCCCAGGTGAGAGAATTACAACGGCGGTTTTGGCTAAAGCAGTAGGTGTTTCAGAAGCCGCGTTGTATCGTCACTTTCCCAGTAAAACAAAAATGTTTGAAGGCCTGATCGAGTTTGTTGAAGAAACGGTTTTCAGCCAAATAAATCTTGTTATTGCGCAGGAGCGATCAGCGGTGAAGCGCTGCGAATTAATTATTAATACACTTCTGGTATTTGCAGAACAAAATCCCGGCATGTCGCGTTTGTTAGTAGGAGATGTGCTTACGGGTGAAACAGAGCGTTTGCGCCATCGCATAGTGCAATTTTTTGAGCGAATTGAAACCCAATTAAAACAAACACTGCGCGATGCAGAACTGCGTAATAATTTACAAGCGGCACTTCCTGCGGCTACCTTTGCACATTTCTTGATGGCGTATGTTGACGGGGCTATGTTGCAATTTGTGCGCAGTGAGTTTCACAACACCCCAAGTTTGCATTGGCGGGAACAGTGGAAACTACTTGCACCTTTGTTAATACATTTGGAGCTGGCTTAATTCAGATTTTTATTTTTCTGCTCATTTAATTCTACGAAGCGCGCTCTCGCTTGATCATACTTAGCGGATGCTGCCAGATGTTCCTCTTCACGCTGCTTGATTTGTATATTCAAATCCTTCTCTTCGGCTTTAAGCGTTGCGATATTTTTTAATATATCTTCCGACACTGATTTTCCTCCTCGCTCGATGGCGGCTGCATGGCCTTCCTGTACTTTGAGCTGGGATTTGGTGCTCGATAAATTCGCCTTAAGGATATTAATGGTATTTACCAGTTCTTGCAGATTGCGTGCTTTTGCAGAATCAATGTCTGCTAACGAGCTATAAGTTTGGCGAAGCTCCAAATCATATTTTGCTTGTTCTTTAGCAGCTTTGCGCTCCTTGGCAATTCTTTCAGCATCCGCCTCTGCTGGTGCGGGGGGGACAACTTTTATTATCTCACCGCTAATTGTCAGCACTTCATAACCATTGCGTATGTATTGCGGAGGCATGGTTTGCGATACGGCTTTGTGTCCATTCTCTGTGGTGTAGCGATAAAAAACTTTTTTTATCTCAGATTTATTCTCAACCCCTAGCGTATTTGCGCTCAAGGTGATAAAAAAGCCGCCCGTCAACAAAATTTTTATTAAGAATTGTAAGCCTGGTTTCATAGCTACCAAATTGAGTCTGAGATAATAAATATGTGTGAATAATTTACACACACTGTTTTTAATCAACGCCATAGGTCGCGCGATAAGCTTTGATTTTAGCCACCATATTTTCCTGGTTTGGCTGACTCTCAAGATAGTCGATTATATGGTTTAAATTAATGATGCTGACCACAGGAATACCAAATGATTGTTCAACTTCCTGAATGGCCGACAAATTACTCTGACCTTTTTCCTGACGATTAAGGCCAATTAACACCGCTGCTGGCTGAGCACCAGCAAACTTGATAATAGACATCACTTCACGTACAGCAGTTCCTGCGGTGATGACATCATCAACAATAAGAACTTTGCCTTGCAATGGCGCTCCTACAAGAGTGCCGCCTTCGCCATGGTCTTTAGCTTCTTTACGGTTATAACAATAAGGTAAGTCTTGTTGGTAGGTATCTGCCAATGCAATTGCAGTGGTGGCGGCTAGTGGAATGCCTTTATAAGCGGGGCCAAACACTATATCGAAGTGGATATTTGCGTCTTTAATAGCAGCTGCGTAATAGCGACCGAGCTCCGCTAATGCGGTGCCCGTTTGAAAGCGGCCAGCATTAAAAAAGTAGGGACTTGTGCGACCTGATTTCAGCGTGAATTCACCAAAACACAAGGCTTGGTGTTTTATTGCTAATTGTATGAAGTCGTACTGGTATTTTTGCATGCAAAGTTCCTATTTATGAACTACGTTTTAAGAAGCTAAGAATAATATTTATGGGTAGGAGTATTGAACTCCATTGTCGTGCGGTTATCTAGCGGTTTCCTACTTACAATCCCCCCTATAACAGAAAAAATTGTAACAAAACGAAACATAGGTAACACTTTTTGACAAACCTTGGGTATCATACACAGTCCGTAATCAAGGGGCTAACATGAGAGTTATAAGTCTTAGCGTCGATGGGGTTGTTCAATCGGCGCAGCGCGGTCTATATGACTGGCTGGCGAATCAGGATGCAGATTTAATTTGTTTGCAAGATTTACGCGCGCGTGAACGTGATATGGAAAAGCCCGAGTTTACACTCGACGGATATTTTGCCTATTTCTTCGACTCAGGCACTAAAAATTACAATGGTGTCGCCATTTATACCCGGGTCCAACCCAAAGCGCTCATTTATGGTTTGGGCTTTGCGTCCGGTGTGGATATGGAAGGTCGTTATCTTCAGGTTGATTATGAGCAATTGAGCGTTGGTTCATTGCTTGCACCCAGTGCAACATCTGAAGTTGAATCGCAGGAAGTTAAAATCAAATTCTTTGATGATTTCCAGGCTCATCTCGATAAAATTACCCGCAAGCGTCGCGAATATATTTTCTGTGGCAATTGGGCTATGGCGCATACTCCTCGCGACGTTAGTAATTCCGCCGAAAACCAACACAATTCCGGTTTTTTACCGCATGAGCGTCAGTGGTTAAGCCAGCTTTATAATCAACTCGGTTATGTGGATGCTTTTCGTCGCGTCAATAAAGACAGCGACGAATACAGTTGGTGGCCAAATGGTTTAAAAGGTGATGGCGACGGTTGGCGCACTGATTTTCAAGTTGTCTCAAACAGCATTGGCCCAAAAGTAGAATACGCCACCATTTATAAAACCCAACAATTCTCAAGTCATATGCCTGTTATCATTGACTACGATATTGAATTGCTGCCATAAGTAAGTTGCATTGCATTTCAAAAAACCCGCCGCAAGGCGGGTTTTTTATTTATAAGCCGTATTTATTTACGATAATCTCACCTATTCATTCATATTCATCTTCCAAGTCTTGCAGGAATCTCTAAGAATATATTCCAGAGTCGCATATAACTTACAAGAGAAGGATACCCATGAACATTGGCGAAAAAATAAAACAGCTGCGTACGGATAAAAATCTTACCCAACCGCAATTAGCAGAAGCGATTGGAATAGAACAATCTTATTTATCTAAACTGGAAAATGATAAATCCATTCCCTCGGCTGAAATTTTTCAGGCGATCCTCAAAGCCCTTACCCTTGATGTCGGCAATTTCTTGGAAGGCATCGACGAGAACATTATTCATCGTCAGTTGAGGCAAATCCCGGAAGTGGCCAATTATCTAAATGCAGGTATCGCTTACAAAATTCACAACATTAAAAAATGGTTGTATGGCTCAGCTTTGGCATGCGTAATTGGATTAACCTTGATTGTGGCTGGTTACAAAGGGCTGATCTTTTCAAATCAGCAATTCGATTACCAATCACCCGGAATTATTTTGCAGAGTGAGCCTATAGACATGCTAAATAGTGTAAACAATATGGGAGAATGGTTGGGCTTGGATGTTTTTAACTCTGAAGATCGCAAAAAAATCAATGAATTCAAGCAAAAGAGAGTGCGAACAGAATATTTATTGAGCGATGAATATCGCGGAAAATCTTTCAACATTTCAGTCGAAGGTGAATCAAGATCTTATTATCTAAATTCTGACCGATATGTTGAACGTTCGGCCAATAACTATTTAATGCTATTAGGCGCTATATTTTTCTTTAGTGGGATTTTCGGTTTCTTTGTCGAATTCCGTTTGCGAAAAATTTGAGACCCGGCTGAGCCCTCGGAATCCAAATATTTTTAAAGCAGGTTAAGTAAATTAAATGTGTAAATTTTAAGGGTATGAAATTAGTTATTTTTCTTGGATTACTCGCAATAATAAACCCTGCGTTGGGCGAAACTAAATCCAGCAACACGATGCCGGAAACTTTTGTTTCAACGTGCGAACAAAAATTCCCAACACCGGAAGTCATCTTCAACTTCCGTGACGTTGCTCTTGAAGAAGATTATAGGGAATCGATTCAATCGCTAACCGCTTCAGCTCGTAAAACCAACAGCATACACTCAGGCGCCCGCCATGTTCTTGGCCTAACCACATTCAAGTTATCCTGGGGGTTAGACGCTTCGGTTGAATCACTTCAATTGCGCGAGCAGGATATTGCATGCGCACGACCAACAATTAAAATCGAATTAGAGGTTCTTTATCACAAAGTTCACATTGCAAAGGAGTTTGCACGTAATTCCTGCGAATATAATTTTGTACGCGATCATGAATATAAACATGTAAATATTAATAAAGACAATATGCGACGGCACAGTAATGAACTAGTTGCAGCTTTCAATAAACAATTCCCTAACCGCATAATTTACGGTTCTATTGAAAAGGTTAATAAGGAAGTACAAGCAACAATGGATAAGAAATGGATTCCTTTTGTTAAAAAAACTACCGCAAAGATGGAAGCCGAAGGCAACAAACGCCATCAAGCACTCGATTCGCCGGAAGAATATGCAAAAGGGAATACGGCATGTTCCGGGAAGATATCCAATATCCTCCAAGGGATGGAAAGGAAATAATATAAAGTTGGAATCTGGGGGCACATTGACTCTATCAGCCAATAGCAATAAGCCTCTCAAAAATTAAAATTGTTAAATAATCTCCATAAAAAAAGCGAAATTAAAAAATTTCGCTTTTTTTATTTCGTTGCCGCTTTCGCGGCAGCGTCTGCTAATTAAATAGCAACTATATTCTCAGCCTGTAGGCCCTTTTGACCTTGCGTCACTGTGAAACTAACGCGTTGACCTTCAACAAGAGTTTTGAAGCCTGAGCCTGAGATGGCGCTAAAATGAGCAAAAACATCTTCGCCAGAATCCTGCTGAAGGAATCCAAAACCCTTGCTTTCGTTGAACCATTTGACAGTGCCAGTAGTATTTTTAGACATGATTTATACCTGTATTACAAAAATTAATTACCCAAAAGGGCGTTGTAGCTGGAAACACGGAAATAACTTATGTAACAGGACGAAATACTGGAAAGGAACTTCGAATTGAGGTGCATAGATATAAGCGAGCTCTCGAGCTGATGGCCAGTGTACGCTGCTCACACGATTTGTCAATCAGTTCTCAGGTTTACACCATCTCCCTCCTCATATCCGGCTAGCGGTCAAAGCGCTGCGTTCGATCTATTCTGCAATTTTGGTGAGACAATTCTATTAGTCATTTCATTCAAGGAGTTTTAAAACTCTCATGTTAATTCTTAAGTTCTTCCTAACTCGCAAGCAACTTTCCATTGAAAAGAAAACGTAAGGTTTTGGTAAATAGTATTGCAATCGCAAAACTTAAAAAACTAAGTAGAAGAATTCCTATCATCTTAAGTGGCCATGTTTGAGCAAACATAGAATACTTCAGCGCGGCACATGCTAAGGCAGCTATAGGAAAGCTGATTGCCCACCATCCGCTAGTAAATGGAATTCCCCTACGAAAAACTTTGGGAACCAACACGATAAAAATGAAAAGTCCGAAATAAAATAACAACGCTGAAAACGTGTCGACACTTTTTGTAAAGTTTGTGTAGGCAAGAAAGCCTACCTCGAACGGAGCCATTAGTATTAACAACGAAGGAGTCATTACCGTAGGAATAGGCTCTTGATGAATTAGCCGCAGCATGATGATCACAAAGAACACAATCGCAATCACCGTTCCAACAGCAAGTGCAAATAAATTAATTTCATGCGCCCAGGTCATCGGCATACTTCCTCCCGCAACAGTGATATCCAAAGTCGCTACACCAGGAATAAACCAAGCGGGAACTGCATGTGCAATCTCAATTTTTCCTTTCAACAATCGGCTCATCATCGCAAAACAAAGTACGAGTGTTAAAAGTGTTCCGAGTGTCCAGATAACTTCAGCGAGCGTTTGGCTAAACGGAGAAACAATCGATGAAAGCAATAAAATGGAAATGGTGATTGTGCCAAAAAAATTACCTGCAATAGGGTGTTTGTATTCAGCAGCAACAACACTCGGATACTTAGAAGCTTTAACCAGGTAACTAACCCCCAATACTAAAAATACAATCAATGCCAGCAAACCTGACAGCTCGGCAATCAGCAGGCTCACTCCAAATTCTTGACTTGCCTGTCGCCACGCAATCGATAAACCCGCAATACCCATTACAGAAGCAAACAAATTAACAGGCAGATTTTTGATGGAAGCTTTTTGCTGCACGGGCTGTTGATCGAATTTCAAAAATGCTGACATGACACATCTCCAGGTAGATCGCTTGACTAAGTGTTCATACTAAATTCTTTCATCTATAAAGATAATCAGGCAAAATTGAGAATCATCTTTCCATAAATTGAGAATATGATTGCGGGTGAAGATATGGCTGACCGTCTCGAATCAATGTCTATTCTCGTAGCCGTAGCAGACGCGGGGAGCTTTTCAGCCGCCGCACTTCAACTCAAAATTCCACTCGCAACCGTGAGCCGCAAAATAGGCACTTTAGAAGAACAGCTGAATACCCGGCTTTTACAAAGATCGACTCGCCAACTCTCCCTCACTGAAGCAGGGCAATCTTATGTCAACGCATGTCGACGCATTCTGGAGGATGTGAACGAAGCAGAGCGTATGGCATCAGGTGAATATGCGGCGCCAAGAGGCGAACTTGCTATCACGGCGCCTATCGCGTTTGGTCGCATACACGTTTTGCCGGTGGTGAATGACTTTCTTAAAACCTATCCGGAAATTGATGTGCGAATGGTGCTGACTGACCATGTGGTATCTCTTTTAGAGGAGCGCATCGACATAGCAGTACGAATAGCGCAGTTGCCTGATAGCAGTCTTGTCGCTGCACGAATTGGTGAAATGCGAACTGTGGTATGCGCAAGCCCAAACTATTTTGCGCAACACGGAAAGCCGATTAAACCGCAAGATCTCGCCAAACATTCGTGTGTCACTTACGAACAGATGACTCACAGACACGTATGGAGCTTTGCATCAGGAAAATCAGAGATAAGCGTGCCCATACATTCGCGTTTAGCAGTCAGCACCGCAGAAGCAGCAATCGATGCTGCAGTAGCCGGCATCGGAGTGACCCGCGTAAATTCCTACCAAATGGCCAACGCCTCGCGTAACGGTTTACTAGAAATTATATTTGCGGAGTTTGAATCAGCGCCGCGGCCCATCAACCTGGTTCATACAGGACAAGGAATTTTACCGCTAAAAGTGCGCGCCTTTCTTGATTTCGCCACACCGCGATTGAAAGCGCGAGTAATAGAAGCTGGAGTTTAATTTG
>CBHTVU010000124.1:0-12291 GCA_966096785.1 uncultured Gammaproteobacteria bacterium
CTCGTGTCCGGCAAAATGATTTCAGGCAAACTCGCAACTGGCGCATCCGCACTTAAAAGCTGGTTATCCAATGCGTTGTAACTACCCTGCTCGAACTCTTTTTCTAGATCTTCCAGCGTAATACATTGCTCTTCTATAAAAGGACCAGCCGCAGAACGATGCAGGGTTTTCACGTGTGCACCGCAGCCCAAGGCAAAACCCAGATCCTCTGCGATAGAGCGAATATAGGTACCTTTACTGCACCGTATATCCACATCCACTTCCGCTCGTTCACCAGGTCGAAATCCTAGAATATCAATCCCATAGACGGTAACTGGCCGCGGCTGGCGCTCAACCTCAATGCCGTCACGCGCTAATTTGTAGAGCGGTTGGCCCTGATGCTTCAACGCCGAGAACATAGATGGCACTTGCAAAATATCGCCAGTCAACGGAATCAATGCTTCTTTAATTGCAGCGAGCGTAACTGCCGCTGCCGAAGCTTCTGCTATAACCTCACCATCAGCATCGCTGGTGTTAGTGCGCACCCCCAGCAAAAAAGTGCTGCGATAGCGTTTGTCTGCATCCAGCAAAAATTGCGAAAACTTGGTTGCCTCGCCAAAGCACAGCGGTAAAACACCGGTTGCCAAAGGGTCTAACGCACCGGTATGGCCGGCTTTTTCTACAAAAAATAATCGCTTTGCGCGCTGCAATGCATGGTTGGATGTCATGCCTGCAGGTTTCATTAGCAACAAAACGCCATCAACCGGACGGCCTTTTCTACGCGTCATTAAGACTTATCGCCTTTTGATTCATCACTTGCCGAATCAACATCGTTCGCTGCATCCGACCCTGCACCAGGCTCATCATCATGAACGTGAAGACTATCTTCTTTCATGGCTCGATCAATCAAAAACGAAAGCTCTTGGCCACGAATAGCGGTTTTGTCGTAGATGAACTGAAGCTTGGGCACGCTACGCATAATCAACTCTTTGGCGATAAATCCGCGCAAAAAGCCGCTCGCTTTATTCAGCACCGAAGCCGCCGCCAAACTTTCGTTCTCGTCTGTACCTACGAAAGTGACATAGACTTTGGCATACGCCATATCGCGAGTCACCGTAACTGCATTGATGTTGACCAAACCTATGCGCGGATCGCGTATTTCCTGGGCGATAACTTGCCCCAAGATACGCTGGATCGCATCTGACACGCGGTCTGATCTTGTAAATTCTCTTGGCATTAACCGGACACCTCTGAAAGCACTACCTTCCCAACTTATAATCGGGAAAACACCCCCTCCCGGCCTCCCCTTCACAGGGGGAGGGGCGCACTCCCTTATTTTCGAAGTGCAAACAACTCCCTCCCCTGTGAAGGGGAGGGTCTGGGTGGGGGTGCTTTTGAAGGCATAAAATAATAAAGCCCCGAACGCGGTTACGCGTCGGGGCGCGGGGTTTTGCGCAGGCGATTAAAGCTTGCGCGCAACCTCTTTAACTTCATAAACTTCGATCTGATCGCCGACTTTAACGTCGTAGTTCTTCACGCCGATACCACATTCCGTACCATTACGAACTTCGTTAACATCGTCTTTAAAGCGACGCAAGGATTCCAGTTCGCCCTGGAAAATCACCACGTTGTCACGTAATACGCGGATTGGTTTGCTACGGTACACAGTACCTTCGATAACCATACAACCTGCAACCTGACCAAACTTGGGCGATGTGAAGACTTCACGCACATTGGCAATACCAACGATGGTTTCGATACGCTCTGGCGACAACATGCCGCTCAGTGCCGCTTTGATCTCATCCAACAATTGGTAAATGATGCTGTAATAACGAATGTCCACGCCTTCTGCTTCAGCTATACGACGGGTATCACCGTCAGCACGAACGTTGAAGCCGAGGATGATCGCACCCGTGGTCAGCGCAAGGTTAACGTCGTTTTCCGTAATACCGCCGATGCCGGAAGAAATCACATTTACTTGTACTTCTTCGTTGCCTATCTCAGCCAGGGATGACTGGATGGCTTCAAGCGAACCGCGAACATCGGTTTTAACCACAACGGACAAGGTTTTCTTCTGGCCTGCGTCCATACCGGCAAACATATTTTCGAGTTTGGCGGCGGTGTGACGAGCCAGCTTTTCTTGACGCTCTTTCTCGGCACGGAATTGGGCAACTTCGCGGGCTTTACGCTCGTCTGTCAGCACGACGAAGTCATCGCCAGCGCTTGGTGCTGTATCCAGACCAAGAATCTCAACTGGTGTTGATGGGCCAGCATCTTTAACACTCACGCCACGCTCATTGCTCATGGCGCGAACGCGACCATAGCTTTGGCCCGCAAGAATCAAATCGCCCTGCTTCAAGGTACCTTGCTGAACTAATACGGTTGCAACTGTACCGCGGCCTTTTTCGACGCGCGATTCAATGACCACACCTTTAGCCGCAGCGTTTACAACAGCATTAAGTTCAAGTACTTCAGCTTGCAACGAAATGGCTTCAAGCAACTCGTCGATACCTTGACCAGTATGTGCAGACACTTCAATAAATTGTGTGTCACCGCCGTAGTTTTCAGGGATGACGCCTTTAACGACCAGCTCACTCTTAACGCGCTCTGGATCAGCACTTGGCTTATCAATTTTGTTGATGGCAACAACGATAGGAACGCCGGCTGCGCGAGCATGAAGAATCGCTTCTTCGGTTTGTGGCATAACACCGTCATCCGCAGCAACTACCAAGATCACTACGTCAGTTGCTTTCGCACCACGAGCACGCATTGCAGTAAATGCGGCGTGACCGGGTGTATCAAGGAAGGTGATTTCGCCACGACTGGTTGGAACACGGTATGCACCAATATGCTGGGTAATACCGCCAGCTTCGCCAGCAGCAACCTTAGCTTCACGGATATAATCGAGCAGCGAGGTTTTACCATGGTCAACGTGACCCATAACAGTAACAACCGGCGCGCGATGAACTGTTTCACCTTCGGTTTCCAACGATTTTTCCAGCGCATGTTCGATTGCGTCCGAACTCACCAGATTTGGCTGGTGGCCCATTTCCTCAACCAACAATGCTGCCGTATCCTGATCAATAGCTTCGTTCATGGACGCCATGACGCCCATCTTCATCAAACGCTTGATCACTTCGCCAACTTTAACGGTTAAGCGCTGAGCCAGCTCGGAGACAACAATAGTTTCGGGTACATCCACTTCATGAACAATTTTAGCCGTAGGCTTTTTAAACGCATGCTTGTTGTGTTTTTTGTGGCTAGCACGTAAATGAGTACGACGTGCTAATACGTCACTATCTTCATTCTCGTCTGCGACAATATCCAGCAACTCAACTTTACTGGTTTTCTTACCAGCACCGCCTTTTTTGGCAGCTTTACCGCCTGGGCCACGCTTGCCGCGCGATTCTCCGCCATCGTCCGCATCGTCATCCGCATGCTTGTGACTCTTTTTGTGGCCATGGCCATGACCAACTCTTGCATCCTCGATCGATACGGGAGCAGTAGGTGCTTTAGGCTTATTAGCGTTACGAGGCGCTGCAGCGGCCTCTTTTACCGCAGGTTTTAGCTCAGTGCGCGGAGCATCTGCCGGACGCTTTGTAGCTTGCGGCTGTTGCGCCTGACGCTTGGCATCTTCGCGCGCCTTGACATCCGCGAGACGCTGCGCCTCTTCCGACTGGCGACGCTCTATAGCAGCACGACGCTTTTCTTCTACTCCATCGGTAAAAGAAATGCGATGCGAAGGTGTGGGAACAACTTCAGCGGATGGTGTCTCGGGCGCTGACGGCTCTACAGCTTCCTCGACCGCAACAGGCTCAGGAACAGCTTCAATCACAGGCGCTTTTACGACTTCTGGCGTCGGCTGCGGCTGCTCTACAACTACTTCGACTTCCGGCTCTTGATCAGACTGGACATCTTCATCGTCACGTTTAACGTAGGTTCTCTTTTTACGCACTTCTACGTTAACGGTTTTGCGTGCAGACCCACTGCCTGTCTTGATAGTAGTGGTAGTTTTGCGCTGCAAAGTAATTTTCTTAGGCTCACCCGTTAGCTCGCCGTGACTGGTTTTCAAAAAAGCCAGCAACCGCTGCTTTTCATCATCAGATACACGTGCTTCAGGCGATTTTTGGCTCAAGCCAGCCTCTTGCATTTGTTTTAGCAATCGATCTACCGGTGCACCTACCGATTTGGCGAGTTCGCTAACTGTTACTTCTGCCATTGTTTTTCCTCAGGGATAGTTCTTGGCTCAAATTCAAATAGGTCGTTTCATAGCTGGCATTACGCAAACCACGGTTCACGAGCCTTCATAATCAGCGCTGCTGCACGCGTAGCGTCAACACCTTCAATACCGGATAAGTCATCAACTGATTGTTCAGCGAGGTCTTCCATTGTGATAATGCCGCGGCTGGCAAGGCTAATCGCCAGGGATTGATCCATGCCTTCCATATTGAGCAAATCTTCTGCCGGAGCCACACCTTCTAGGCGTTCTTCCGATGCAAGAGCCTGGGTCAACAAGGCATCTTTAGCGCGAGCACGCAACTCTTCGGCGATGTCTTCATCAAAACCCTCAATTGCCAACATCTCTTCAAGTGGTACGTAAGCGACCTCTTCAAGCGTGGTGAAACCTTCTTCAACTAATACAGCCGCTACGTCTTCATCAACATCAAGGGCATTCATGAAAATTTGAATGAAACTACCAGATTCTGCTTGCTGCTTGGCCTGCCAATCGGCAACGCTCATTACGTTAATAGTCCAACCTGTTAGGTCACAAGCCAGGCGCACATTTTGACCGCCGCGACCAATAGCCATAGCAAGATTGTCTTCATTAACCGCCAAATCCATTGAACCTGCATCTTCATCCACTACAATGGATTCAATTTCAGCAGGTGACATGGCATTGATAACAAACTGCGCCGGGTTATCATCCCACAGCACTATATCAACACGCTCATTGCCAAGTTCGTTCGATACCGCTTGTACGCGCGAGCCGCGCATACCAACACACGCACCCACCGGATCAATACGGCCATCATTGGTTTTTACTGCAATTTTCGCGCGCAAACCTGGGTCGCGGGCAGCACCTTTAATTTCGATAATATCTTCAGCAATTTCCGGCACTTCAATTTTGAACAGCTCAACCAGCATTTGTGGATTAGAACGGCTCAAAAATAATTGCGGACCACGGTTTTCGTTGCGTACTTCCAACAGGAGTGCGCGAATACGATCACCCATGCGGAAAATTTCACGGCCAATAAGTTGATCGCGCGGCAACAAACCTTCAGCATTATTTCCGAGATCAACAATAATGCTATCGCGTGTCACTTTTTTAACAGTACCGCTAATTAATTCGCCCATACGATCGCGATATTCATCGACCATTTGTGCGCGCTCGGCTTCGCGAACTTTTTGCACTATAACTTGCTTGGCAGTTTGTGCAGCGATGCGGCCGAAATCAGCGTTTTCAATTTTTTCGCGGTAGGTGTCACCAACACTGATTTTGGAATCTTTTTCGCGCGCTTCATCCAAGTAAAGTTGTGTGCCCAACTCTGCCATTACATCGTCAGCAACCACATCCCAAATGCGGAAAGTTTCATAATCGCCCGACTGACGATTAATATGTACTTCAACGGTTGAGTCTTCGTCAAAACGTTTTTTGGTGGCCATTGCCAAAGCGCTTTCAATCGCCTGGAAAATTAATTCTTTATCAACACCTTTTTCGTTAGACACCGCATCAGCGACCAATAAAATCTCTTTTGCCATTATTTAACCTCTGTTAACTCCTGAAACTAATCGCACCGCAATTAGCTAACGGGTGGCTGAAAATATATGCAACTTCTTATTTGAATCGCACATGACTAAAAATAAATTCTTTACCAGATAGTTCTTTTTTTGAAAAATTGTTTTTCTTTTGCTTATTTTTTTTCTTTTAGCTCATCAATTTTCGAAATAATTTCATCGTAACGCGGCACAATATTGGCCTTATCTATAGCATCAACAGGAATTAGAATTTCCTTCCCTTCAACATTGATTGTCACGTCTTCATTTTCAACTTTTACAATATCGCCTTTAAAACGACGGCGACCATCGCGCGCCATACGCAAACGCACATTCACAGTCTCGCCCACATAACGTGCATAGTGCGACTGCGTATACAAAGGACGATCCATACCCGGAGAAGAAACTTCGAGCGTGTATTCACCATCAATAGGGTCTTCTACATCCATCACCGCGCTAATTTGACGGCTGACCTTTTCGCAATCTTCGAGCGACACACCGGAAGGTCCATCAATAAAAATACGCAGAGTTGTATAACGCCCCTGGGTTAAATATTCCAACCCCCAAAGTTCACAACCTAAGGACGCCACTACCGGCTCAATCAGGTTATGCAATATTTCTTGCTTTGATGCCATGCCTTAAAAACCTTCCCGTAAGGGATATAAAATCGTCGAAACCGGAAAATAAAACCCCAGAAAACACAAATGGGCACAAGGCCCATTCGATCAATACTGCATATGCGGTGCTGCAAATTCTTTTAACAATCTGTCAAAAGGCAACAACCCGTCGATGGGGCCAACCCAGCTGAAAACACCAGCACAACCGACACATACAAAAAAACCCCATAAAGGGGCTTTTTTAAGCTGAGAGGCTACGTTGGCCAACTCAGAAAATCTGTTAGTGGAAATTCAACTGGAATCTCACACTGCTCTGCAAAAAACTCTTTATGAAAATTATCTGCAGATAAAATTTGGTTGCGCGGCTGGTTTGCACCTGTGACCTTCGCAGACTACGCCTCACAAGGTAAAAAGAGAGCCCGACTCGTCGGCTTACCTGATGCACGTAGAAATTGGTTGCGGGGGCAGGATTTGAACCTACGACCTTCGGGTTATGAGCCCGACGAGCTACCAAGCTGCTCCACCCCGCGTCCGTAATCAATTTGGCTTATGCCTAACTGAGGTCGCGCAGTATAGGGATCTACCCCCAAGCGGTCAAGTAAAACTTTACGGCTCAATCACTTAGTGTTTATTAAAATTTAACTCGAAATAATGACAAGCGAGTGACAACTGCGATCAAACGCTGATATTGAATAAATTGCCCAAGCTTGGAGTACTTTTGACGGCGCCTATTTCAACTAGTCGCCTGGATATATCAAAAGTCGCGCGTGCAGATTTTGCGAGAATTTCGCTGCGCTCCTGATTGCTGCGATCCAATTCTTGCTGCTGCTTTTCAGCTTCACGCTTAATTTCGCTGCGCAAAGTTTCTTCCTCGCTGACTCGCTGTTCAGATTCGGATTTTTGCGCACTGATCTTGTCGTCAGATTGTTGCTGCTCTTGCTGAATCTCAGAAGCTTTTTGCGCCGCTAATTGCGCTCGCGCTTCAGCCTCCAGACCGGCAGCCTGAGAAGCAACTCGACGATCCTGAGAAGATGGGTCAGCAGGTGCGTTAGCCGCCATTCTAATTTGCTGAGCCTTGCGAATGCTGGCCTCGGGATCGTTAGGAATCGGCGACGTGTCGATTGAAACCTCACCACCCACCGCATAGCTTATTCCGTCAGGACCACGCACAAATGAATAGGTTGTGGAACCCGCGTAACGTCCTGCAACAGACGAATGTGCCTGCTCATGAGCGCGGACAGCACGATCAATGGCAGCCAACTCATCGACTTGTTTTTGCTCTTTTGCAAGACGCTCTTTTTCATTCGGATCCGATTCGCCTTGCGATGATCGATCCCGAACCGCAGATTGACTGTTACTCAACCGGACTCTTTCGCCCTGTTCATTAGGGCGATCTTCAGGTGTGCGACGATTTTGACCCGCAGCAGATCCAGCCGACTCTTCGAGCGCCTTAAAACTGGAACTCTTCAGCTCAGTCGATTCCTGCCCAATCGGTGCGCGCCCAAGCGGCGCATAGGGCGCTACTGTGTTTGCACTGGTTGATGGAATTGAACTAATCACCTGCGTCACCAATTAAAAGTAAAAGGAATTTCTAAAAATCACGCTCGGGTTTTAAGCAGCGTGCCAATAGTTTCATCCGCCGCTTTCACAATCTTGGCGGACGCATCAAATATTTGGGTCTGCGCTTTAATGTTCACTAACGACTCAACAATGTCGTTTTGTGCAGGATTATCTCGCTCCGTGGTGCCAGCTTTCACGATTTGCTGCGCTGAGCGCGAAATTTCAGCTTGGCTGCGTTGCATGCCAATGAGACCTTGGTTTACTGCTGAACCTACGTCCATCGTTTGTGCCCTCACAAAAAATTATTAAGAGACCGACTACAGCTTAAGTTTACGCGCACCAGTGATTAAAAAACAGGCGAGCCTTGCCGTATACACTCTTCTTTTAAGACAAGTTTGGATTAAAAATTCAGGAAATATAACCAAGCACTACTTATGGTTATTTTTTGATTAACCCATGTTCGAATTGGACATTGGAGATAAAGCTAGCCTGTTTGAAAACACCTTGTGCGGTTAGGCGATTTGAAATGGGTAGGCCTGCAATTCGCAAAGCCTTTGCACTCCACGTATTGCAATTACTAAAGACACCATAGGTACTATTTGCCTGGAAAAATAGACCCGTGGCATCGCCAAAAGCTGGAAGACGCAGCAACTGCCCTCCCTCTACTTTTATGGATTGTTCGATAAAAATCGTTAAATCTCGCAGCCCCTGATCAGTAATGACAATAGGAACTCTGGTGTCCGAGGGGATTTCATCAAAAGGTTCGTAATCATAGGGTAATAATTGAATTGCGGAATATCCCGAGGCAACCAAAGCTTTTGTCGCAGAGGCAAAGGACTTGTTTTTTCCAGTGAAATAATCACCGTCACCCCAACCAACGCGCACATATTTTTGATTTCTCAAGTCCGATTCCAGTTGAGGGACGCGTGCGACGAGGAATTTTGTGTCCAATAAAATGCTGGTGTGCCAACCGCGGTAAATAAAATAGATAGTGTGCTTGGTATTGGTCAAAGGAATATCTTTAACCGAAGGTGCACTTACACAACCGCTCAACAAAATACTTAAGAGCAAATAAATAATGGATAAATATTTCATAGGTATTATTAAAACAATTTATTTTATCGTCATCAAAATATTAGGCAATTGCTGACTCTATCGAGAGATTCGTGACTATATGAACGCGGATTTAGTGATAGTGGTAGGCACATGCGCAAACGGCTGAACGACAGTTTAAACTAGCATCATCCGAGCTTGTTACTCATTCAAGCGCTATGAAAGACGCTTTCGCACAAGATATTAACACGATGAAGGAAAACCTCAGTCAATCTATTGAAGCAAGCGCGTAAGAACACTCACCCCAAAATCAAAAGATCACACGTGGGCAATACGCCAGTAAAAATCAAGGAAGGGCCAACAAAAATAAATGGAGAAGAAAATAGATACACTGAAAAAAAAGCTGCGCGGCTCACGAGCCGAGCAGCTTCATGGAAGGAGTCAGGTCAATTAACCTGCCTCCTCAACATTTAATTACAGCTGATACTTCCAGGAGTACCCGAGCCCTGAAAACCAAAGCTGACGCTCTGCCCAGGGCTAATACTCGCATTGTAACTGGCATTGGTTGCGGTATACGAACCACCTGAATTTGAAATAGTGGCATTCCAGGAGCTTACGACGCTGATCGCGCCAGTAAAACGCAGACCGACAGACCAACCATTGACAGCGGAGCTCCCAGCGTTTCTGACCGTAAAGCTGGCAGTGAAACCACTACCCCAACTGCTGACTTCTCCCACTGAGCAGCTCACCCCGGTACCGCTAGACGCGCTGGAAGAACTACGATTTGAAGAAGTAATACTCGACAAACTACGAGTTGAGGAGCTACTACTCGACAAACTGCGATTTGAAGAACTGCTACTCGACAAACTACTACTGGAACTAAAAGATCCAGACCTGCTGGTGATATCCCCAGCTGACGCTGTGAGAGTCACCTTGTCCAACCCAGCACCATCTTCACGCCTTAGTAAGAACAAGGTGTGATTGCCAGCTGAAAGATTATTGAATGTCGTCGGTGTTAAAGTGCTCCAACCAGTGGTTACGGAATTATTGAATGTGTTCCAGGCACCCGAATCGAGCTTGTAATAAAAAGAATCGTCATCGGCATTAGCCATATTGGCGCGAATGGAGAAGCTTACATTGGCTGACTGGGACAGTGCAAAAGGTATCGAGACCTGACCGGTTGCGTTGTCTGCGGGGGAAGCCAGAGCCTGGTTAGCGTTATCCGGCCATGAAATATATTGCCCGCCTGACGCCGCTGAATCGGACCGCACAATAAATGGAGAGAAACTGCCTTGGCTGTTCAGACTTTCCAGTTCCACGTCCAGCGCATCACCCGCAGGTTGGCCGCCTTTACCGGAAATGTATACACGGTAACCATAGAATGAATTAAACATAGTGACGGGAACTGAGAGCGCCCCATTAACGACATTGAAGACTGACTGCGCGGCGGTGACCGGGCCACTAACGGGACTATCCTTATCCGACCAAGCGACATATTCCACAATGACATTTACGGTGCTACCAAAACTGGCCGGTACATTACTTATCACAACATTCGCAGTACCGGTGAAATCGCCCCCAAGCACAATACTAGCATTGCCCACCCCGGTATCGAGACTCGCGAATGCATCCAGGCCGTGGCCACTTTGATTGGGCGGCGTCACCTTAACCATATTGCCGGTCATGTCACCATACCATTTGTATAACCACCAACCGCCGCCGCGCTGGTTGTTCGGGGTCAACAAGCTGCCCAGCCTGCCGGGAAGGTTGGTAAACCACCAGGAGATGCTGGCCGACTCAACCTGATTGCGTTCAAATTTGGCGATGAAAGGTACAGAAATACCAGGAGCACCTTCATATTCGTGAGTACCGTGTGAATACTCGTTAATACTGATGGCTCTTGGAGATATGCCGAGGCTACGCTCCAGCGCACGATAGTCGTTGATGTTGGCGGTGATGTAGTCCGCTCCTCCCAGTTCATGCCAGCCAATTACGTCCGGCAGACAATTATTGGGAATACAGTATCGCAGTAAAGACTCTATAAACGAGCGTTGGTACCATGAGGTGGAAGGGCCGATAATGCGCGCCCCTGGATCCTGCGCGCGAATCAAATCATAGGTTGGTTTCCACAAGGTCGAGTTGAAATTTCCATTCGCACTATTCCAGGTGCCGTTGGGTTCGTTCCATATTTCGTAGCCGTAATAATTATTTCGACCCGAATTACGTTTATCGGCGATAACAGACCTAACCTGCGAAGACCAGTTAGACCAGCCCGACCATCGATACGGCCAGCCCGGAAGGATGTCCGCCAGCCTGACGGTAACTTCTGCCGTAGTATTCGCAAGCCGCTGGGAAACAGGTATAGCCGCACCGATCGGCTGCTGGAACCCGTTACCACTGCGGGCAGGTTGGGTATACATACGTGGCTTGAGCGGAGCCACCAGGCCATTGATGTCCGTGGGTAAGGTTTCAGTGACTCCATATAGCGCACCAGAGGCAGCGTGTGTGACTGGGCGAATAGTGCCCCCCAAATCCACATAGATGTTATTGCTTTGTGCCTGCACGACTGGCACGAGTAAAGAAAATGTTAAAAACGTAATTATCTTTCTATTAATTATGTTGGAAATCATTAGTTTGTTCCTCTTACGTATGACATCACAGAAAAAATTGTTCGCGCGGATACCGAACACCGCTAGTAATGTGGATATTTAGGTCTGCCGAAGTCTTCTTTATTTATTTTTAAAAATATCGGTGGGAATATTCCAGGTGCCCTAATAGCTAACCACTGAAACGGCGAAACCATAGGGTGAAAAGACGAGGCTTCGGTAAAAAAATTCGCAGGATTTATTTAAAGAACTCGAAAATTGAACTGTTTTTGTCGCTTTTTATAGGGAAATGACGTCATGAAAATTTCCCACGCTGGTTGCGGTAATTTTGGTTGCAACACCGTAGGAAGACCTTAAAGAATGGACGAAGAATTTAGAGCCGTATAGTTATTTAGACTATTAGTCAACTATCAACCAAGGGGAAAAAAATAAATAACAATAGTCCTATTTATTTATCGACATCACTAATTGCTGAAGAGTTTTTCAAGCCCCATTGCATCAAAATGAGTTGCCATTACTGTTGGCGATGGTTCAACTAAAAGTGGCACAACAGCCAAACACGGAGCAGGAATTCGAGCAAGCAAACTGTCAATATTTTCTCGTAATGAGGGCATATCTGCATCCATACAATTTGCCACCCAGCCGACCACTGACAAACCGTCGCGCACAATGGCCTCAAGGGTGAGAAGTGCATGATTCAA
>CBHTVU010000125.1:0-12288 GCA_966096785.1 uncultured Gammaproteobacteria bacterium
CTTGCATGGTGCCTGTACCTTGTGCAGTGAATTTGCCGTTCTTGTGGTAGCGCTTAACCACGGCACCTTTGTAGGGATAACCATTCGAAAAGTTAGTCTTTGTTTTCTCAATCTGAAGAACCATATCCAAGCCGATTAAATTGGACGGTACATTGATGTCGCAAAAATCTTTTTTATTGTCACGGTTGTCGTGGGCACAGACAGAGGTCGACATAACAATGATAAATGCACCGGTAATTAGTTTTAAATTATGCAAGAAGTTGTTCATAAATATTCCTTAGTGAGTGGGATAGGTAAACGCTACTTGTAAACAGCGGTTAGCGGCCTAATTCTTACCTAGCCAAAGGAATATTCAGTGTATCTCCATCCAAAATGACATTTGTTAAAGGGGGGAAGTTATTGGTAAGTTTGAACGTTAATTAGTGAACAATTTGGTCTGTGACAAAGTTGCTGTGCAGAAATGGGGCTTTAAGCTGGGCGAGCATTACTACGTCTACAAATGAAAAGTCAGAAAATAAAAAGTTAAAAAATAAAGTAGCGGCGGTGTTGCACCGCCGCCATTGAGATGAGAACAGTTACGCAGCTTTTGAGTTTTCGCCTTTATGTTCAAGAACATTATCCTGATTATTAATTGCGATGGTTTTTGGCTTCATCGCTTCAGGAATTTCCCGAACAAGGCTTATAGCCAAAAGCCCGTTATTAAGCTGTGCACCGGTAACCTCGACATGATCAGCCAAATTAAATTTGCGCTCAAATGTTCGAGTTGCGATACCCTGATACAGATATTTACGATCTTCTTTTGTGTCAGCTTTTTTGCCGCGCACAGTCAGCACGCCTTTTTCAACCTGAATATCCAATTCCTGACGCTCGAAGCCCGCTACCGCTAAAGTAATACCGTAGCGATTTTCGCCGTTAACTTCGATGTTATAAGGTGGATAACTGGCAGACGCCTGCTCAGAGCGAAGAGCCGTATCAAGTAAACTACCCAAACGATCAAACCCGATGCTGCTGCGATACAGGGGAGTTAAATCAATCGTATTCATAATATATCCTCCAAAGAAGCGATAAAATAAAGACAATTTTATGTCAGGCCCTGATGGCACCTGACGATTAAGAAAATAGGGGCCGGGAAGAATTTTTCAATAAGAATTTTTAAAATAAATTTTTATTTGAAGAGAAAATATTATAAAAAATAATTTTAAGAAGTTTGGCGCCAAATGTAAACTTTGATTTTGCAGCTCCATCATCGAGCCTGTAAGTTCGGGTTTGGAATGCCAGTCGATACATATTTAAAACATAGATTTCAAATAAAAAAGCCAAGCTTTCTGCTTGGCTTTTCATCAATACCATCCTAACTTACTATCCCGCCAAGCCTACATAAACTTCATGCACATCATCATCGTCGTCGATTGCTGCTAGAAATGCTTCGACTTCTTCCAATGCTTCGCCGGATAGGCTCACGGGATTTTTGGGGCGATAACCAATTTTTGCCGACTCGACATTAAAACCTTGTGTGGGTAGAGCTTTTTGTACCAGATCTAGATCAGTGATATCGGTAATGAACAAGGTTGTGCCTTCTTCGTCGGTTTCGAAATCTTGCGCGCCAGCTTCGATGGCGGCCATTTCTGGGTCCGCATCTTTATTCGCAGGGGTGGCTTCAATCATACCAACGTGTTCGAAATCCCAGGATACTGAACCTGATGCACCCAATTGGCCTTTGCGAAATAATCCGCGAATATTTGAAATAGTGCGATTAACGTTATCTGTTAAACATTCAACGATTACGGGAACCTGATGCGGAGCAAAACCTTCATACACAACTTTTTCGTAGCTGATGCCGCCATCCAGTTGCCCGGAACCTTTTTTAATGGCGCGCTCAAGTGTTTCGCGAGTCATGGACGCTTTTTTCGCTTGCACAATAGCGAGACGCAAACGCGGATTCATGTCCGGGTCGGCGCCGTTGCGTGCAGCAATCATGATTTCTTTCGTGAGTTTGGTAAACAATTTACCTTTTGCACTGGCGGCAGCTTCGCGACCTTTTGCTTTCCATTGAGCGCCCATAATTTTTATCTCGCTTAAATGTGTAAAAATTTTGCGGGTTTATAACCCGCGTTGAATTCTAAAATTAATTTTTGTGCAATGCGCTGTTTAATTGTAATGCGCTTTTATTCGTAACAACTTCAACACGACCACTGATTGAATTGCGACGGAAAACTAGATCTGATACGCCTGCTAAATCGCGTGCTTTTACAGTTTTCACTTCCGCGCCCGTGTCGTCGAGCATGACTACTTTGGTGCCCGCTGTGATGTACAAACCTGATTCTATCTTACAGCGATCACCCAAAGGAATTCCTGAGCCTGCGTTTGCACCAATCAGAGATTCTTTTCCTATGGAGATGATTATGTTACCACCGCCTGACAGAGTTCCCATAGTGGAACTACCTCCGCCTAAATCTGAACCTGCACCCACAAATACGCCTGCGGAAATACGTCCTTCAATCATGGCTGGGCCTTCGGTACCTGCGTTAAAGTTCACAAAACCTTCGTGCATGATGGTTGTGCCTTCGCCTAAGTAAGCCCCCAAACGCACTCGTGCCGTATGCGCCACACGTACGCCTTTGGGGACGACATAGTTGGTCATTTTAGGAAATTTATCCACGCAAGAAACTTCCAACTCTTCACCATTTAAGCGTGCCTGTAATTGTGCTGCGGGTAATTCATTGATGTCGATTGCACCTTTATTAGTCCAGGCCACATTTGGTAATACGCCAAAAATTCCAGCTAGAACAGTATTGTGTGGTTTCACCAAGCGATGCGACAACAGATGTAATTTCAGATAGCCCTCAGGAACCGATGCTGGATTGGTGTCTGTTGCAATCAATGTTGCGACCAAAGGACGTTTGCTACTCGTTAAATTTTTTGCGAGCGCAGCTTGTTCTGCATCAACACCTTCTAACGCTTGAGCAATTTCACCTGCTTGTGATTGGGTAATTGAAATAGCTTGGTTGCCTTCGTTGTAACCAACAACCTTGGCAATTGCATTTGCGACTGCACTTGAGGGATTTAAAAGTGGTGCGGCGTAAAAAACTTCCAGCCATTCACCTTTTGAATTTTGTGTGCCAATACCGAGGCCTAATGCGTATAGAGTAGTCATTTTGTTTCCTAATAAAATAAATTTATATTGGGAGTCGTCATTCTCGGCTGGGCGCCCCTAGCCGAGGATGACAACTTCCTTCTTAACTAAAAATTTTTGCGTATTCCACGTCTTTAAAACCGACGTGTTTCTGTTTGCCGGTGTCAAGCAATGGGCGTTTAATCAAGGTTGGATTTTCAGCGATCACAATTGCTGCATTTTGCTCGTTAAAATCTTTTTTGATGCTATCGCTTAATTCTTTCCAGGTGGTACTACGTTTATTCACCAAATTTTCTAAACCGATTTCGGAGATCCAGTTATTTACCTGTGCCTTTTCCAAACCATCTGAGCGAAAATCATGAAAGCGATAGGTGATATTATTTTGCGCGAGCCAATCACGCGATTTTTTTACAGTGTCGCAGTTTTTTATGCCGTATAGGGTGATCATATTTTTCCTGGTTCAATTTTTCTCACTCTAGCCAAGGTTGGGTGAGGATGTCTTATGGCTTCAAAACGATTTTTGGTTTCTTTCTGCTTGGATAGCTCGTTCTACAAATCTCACAAACCGTTCCATCGCAACCGCGTGCAGAACAATGCTCACGGCCATAATAAATAATTTGCAGATGCAACGCATTCCAACTTTCTTTGGGAAACAAACGTTTTAAATCTTTTTCAGTTTGAACAACATTTTTGCCGCTGGTTAAACCCCAGCGTTGTGCCAGGCGATGAATATGAGTGTCTACCGGAAAAGCCGGGTGACCAAATGCCTGGCTCATTACTACGCTCGCCGTTTTATGGCCAACGCCGGGTAATCTTTCAAGTGCTTCCCAATCGTCAGGGACTTTACCGGCGTGCTCATTAACCAGCATTTGCGATAGTACGGAAATCGCTTTGGATTTTTGTGGCGACAATCCGCAAGGACGAATAATTTCCTGAATTTTTTCTACGGGCACCTTCGCCATATCATATGGATTATCTGCCAGTTTAAACAAGGCTGGCGTTATAGTATTTACTCGTGCATCAGTGCATTGCGCCGATAATAAAACGGCTATCAATAAAGTGTAAGCATCTTTATGTTCAAGCGGGATAGGCGGATTAGGATAAAGCTGTTGAAGCTTTTCCCGAATGTAATCTGCCCGGCCTTGTTTAGATAGTTTTTGCAGCTCGGTCATAGCGACTGTACAAATTTTTTAATACGTTGTGCGGCGTCAATACATTCTGCCAAAGGTGCTACCAATGCCAAACGAACATAATTTTCACCAGGATTAATACCATTGGCTTCGCGAGCTAGGTAACTGCCCGGTAACACAGTGACTTTCTGCGCTTCAAATAATTTCTGCGCGAATAGTTCACCGTTGATGGGTGTTTTCGGCCATAAATAAAAACTTGCATCAGGTTTTTTTACATCCAAAACACCGGCCAAAATATTTAATACTGCGTCAAATTTTTCTGCATAAGCTTTGCGATTTTCGATTACATGGTTTTCATCCTTCCATGCCGCAACGCTTGCCAGTTGTGTAGGTACAGGCATGGCGCAACCGTGATAGGTACGATACAGCAAAAATTTTTCCAGAATTTTTGCATCTCCACCTACAAATCCTGATCGCAATCCAGGCAAGTTGGAGCGCTTGGATAAACTGTGGAATACCACGCAACGTGAGAAATCATCGCGACCTAATTCTGCGCACGCTTGTAAGAGACCAGCGGGTGGATTTTTTTCGTCAAAATAAAGTTCTGAATAGCATTCATCTGACGCTATAACGAAATCATATTTGTCGGCAAGCGCAATAAGATTTTTTAATTGGGCGCTGCTCGTGACGGCACCCGTAGGGTTGCCTGGAGAACAGATAAATAATAGTTGGGTGCGCTGCCAAATATCGGCAGGAACTGAATCGAAATCAGGAATAAAATTATTTTCCGGTGTGCAGTTCAGAAAGTAGGGCTGTGCTCCCGACAATAAAGCAGCGCCTTCGTAGATTTGATAAAAAGGATTGGGCGATACGATAACTGGATCTGGTTTCGTGCGATCAATTATGGCTTGTGCGAATGCAAATAAGGCTTCACGTGTACCATTGACCGGGAGCACATGTTTATCCGCCGTAAATGTGTTTGCATTTAGTTGAAAGCGTTTTGTTGCCCAAGCCGCAATAGCGTCACGCAGTTCGGGAATACCTTTTGTCGTTGGGTAATTGGAGAGCTTGGCCAAATTTGCTACTAGCGTATCCAAAACAAATTGCGGCGGTTCGTGTTTGGGTTCACCGATTGATAACATAACATCCTTCAGGTCTGAAGGTGGTGTCACCGCTGCTTTTAATGCTGCCAACTTCTCAAATGGATAAGGATGCAACAGGTTTAAATCAGAGTTCATGTTATTTGTTCTGTGTTTAAGTGCGTCGCATGCGAGCTCACACTTTTAGTTTGTTTAATTGTTTCAATCGCGAAAGGGTAATTTAAAAATTAAAGTGATTAATGTAGATCTACCCGCTTATCCAATTGTTCGCGAATTTCACGCTGAAGTTCTTCAGCTAAAACTGTGTCTAGCAAAGGTTTACCCTGGCCATCGACAATGAAGAAAATATCTTCTACCCGCTCACCAAGCGTTGCAATTTTTGCGTTAAGCAGTTGTATGCCAAATTTCATAAAAACCCTACCGATACACGCGAGCAATCCTGGCCGGTCTGGTGTGATTACTTCGAGCACGCTACAGTTGCGTACCGTGTCGTGGCTTAGGATGGTGCGAGTTGGCATGGCAAAATATTTCAACCGACGCGGTGTACGGCGACTAACGACCTCTGAGTAATTATCGACAAGCCGCAATTCTTCTTGCAATGTTTGCTGAATTTTTTTCAGCAGGGTCGGGTTATTGCCAAGTGGTTGTCCATCCTGGTTAAGTACAAAAAAAGTATCTACTGTGTAACCGGAATTAGAGCTATAAATCTTTGCATCTTGAATGCTTAAATTCAATTGATCGAGTGCTGATACTGACGCGACGAAGATATTTTTTTGGTTTTTACTGCGAACAAAAATTTGCGTTGCACCAGCCAATTCGCGATTGGTGGTTTTTTTTATCAGGATCAGAGGTTCATCGTTGATATGATCTGCCATGGCTTCCGTCTGCCAGGTAATATCTGAAACACTCTCGCGTAAAAAATAATCCTCACCCATATCGCGCCAGAATTCCCAAATTTGCGCTTCGGTAAGTTTGCCGCGCGTTAATTTACGAATCGCCGCTTGTTGCGTTTCTGCAATTAACTCTTGTTTGTCGATGGGGTTTTCAAGTCCGCGTCGCAAGGCGCGTTTGGTTTCCATGTACAGTTGACGCATCAAGCTTGCGCGCCAGGTGTTCCACAACTCTTTATTAGTGCCGTTAATGTCTGCCACTGTTAGCGCAAATAAATAATCCAAATGCATTTGGTCGCCGACAGTGAGTGCAAAATTATGAATGACCTCGGGGTCTGACAGATCTTGTTTTTGCGAAACTGATGACATCAGTAAATGTTTTTCAACTAACCAGGAAACCAGACGCGTTTCACGTGCGGAAATTCCATGGCGACGACAAAAAGCTTCCGCGTCTACAGCGCCAAGTGTTGAGTGATCACCGCCGCGACCTTTGCCTATATCGTGATACAAACCTGCCATGTAAAGTAAATCCAGGCGCGGTAGGCGAGTCATAATATGTGCGGAAATGGGGAATTCTTCTTTTGCGCTCGGCAATAAAAAATTACACATGTTTTGCACAACTTTAAGCGTGTGCGCATCGACTGTGTAAATATGAAATAGATCGTGTTGCATTTGGCCTGTCACTTGGCCAAATTCAGGTAAATATAACCCGAGAATTCCATAGCGCAACATGCGCTTTAATTGTTCGACCAATCCACCAGGGTATTGCAGGAGTTTTACAAACAGCTGCGTATTTTTGGGATTATTGCGAAAATTTTCGTCGATAAGATGGCGGCTTTCACGCACCAGACGAATAGTGGATGCACGCACTCCAACGATCATCGGGTTTTGTGCCATTATCACAAACATTTCCAATAATGCCGAAGGGTGTTCTTCAAACACGTAAGTGTGAGTTGCTTCGATATAATTATCACGCAACTGAAAGCGCTCGTTAACTGATACCACGCTTTTGCATTTACCTTTTTGCAAAATGGCTTCAGATAAAAATTGCAGTAGAACATCATTTAGTTCGCGCAACGCAAGTACGGTGCGGTAGTACTTGTGCATGAACTGCTCAACAGCGAGTGAGCCCGGTTCATCTTTATAGCCAAATAAAGTTGCAAGCTCGCGTTGGTGATCGAACATTAGGCGTTCTTCCGCGCGCTTGGCGACCATGTGCAAGCCGTAACGCACACGCCATAAATATTCTTCACCGCTGTAAAGAAGAGAGAATTCCTCTTCGGTAAAGAAGCCTTTGCCTTCTAATTGCTTTAAGGTGCGAACCTGGAAGTAGCGCTTGGCCACCCAACTGATGGTTTGTATATCGCGCAGGCCACCAGGTGCATTTTTGATATTGGGTTCGAGATTGTATTCAGTGTCGTTATATTTTTTATGGCGAGCAATTTGTTCATCCCACTTTGCGCGGAAAAATGTATCAGCTGGCCAAATATTATTAGGAGCAGATTGTTGAAGCAATTCGTGACGCAAAGATTCATCGCCTACTAGCGTGCGAGACTCCATAATGTTAGTCGCAACTGTGATGTCGTTACGTGCGATTTCAATACATTGACTGACGGTGCGCACACTGCTGCCGATTTCGAGTTTGATGTCCCACAAAAATGTAAAAAATTGGCTGATATTTTCTTCACATTGTTCGATAACCTCGGGGCGATGCAATATCAACAAATCAATATCAGATGCCGGATGTAATTCACCGCGACCATAGCCACCAACGGCTTCGAGACTGATGCTGTCAGGCCACTCAAATTTATGCCACGCGTAGTGCAAAATGCAGTCGATAAATAAAGCGCGCTCATACACGAGTGTGCGTATATCTTCACCCTCAATGAAGCGACGATTGAATTGCAAACTGGAGGCGCTGATTGCATCTTTGAAAACGGTGATGTGCGGTTGCGAGGCCAATGCGTTTCTAAAACGACTTTGGTCGAAGAAAAATAATGGTCGCTCGAAATAGGGTACCGCTGACATCAACATAATTTGCTGTTCCAAAGCTGTTTTGTAGATGGAGCGCGCAAAATGGAAAATTTTATAAATACGCGCCAGAGAAAAACAAGTTTAGAATTTTTCGTTACTGCGTGCTGTAAGCACCTCAACGCCGTTGGCGGTGACAACCATGGTGTGTTCCCACTGCGCGGAAAGACGGCCATCTTTTGTTTCAACAGTCCAGCCGTCGCCTTTTAATTTTGTTTGCGGCTTACCCGCGTTAATCATTGGCTCGATAGTAAAAGCCATTCCTTCTTTCAATTCCATACCGGTGCCAGGGCGACCGTAGTGTAAAATTTGTGGTTCTTCGTGAAATATTCTGCCAATTCCGTGACCGCAATATTCGCGCACTACCGAGTAATAATTATTTTCAGCATGTTGTTGAATCACGTGGCCTATGTCACCAAGTGTGCAACCAGGTTTTACCAGCGCAATGGCTTTATACATACTTTCTTGCGTCACATTCACCAACCGTTCTGCGTGCGGTTGCGGTGTGCCTACAAAATACATGGCGCTTGTGTCGCCATGAAAACCTTCGTAAATAACCGTGACATCAATGTTGATAATGTCGCCGTTTTTTAAGACTTTCTTTTCAGATGGAATTCCGTGACAAACAACTTGATTAACGGAGGTGCAAATGGACTTTGGAAATCCACGATAACCAAGACACGCAGGAATGGCTTTTTGTACATTTACAATGTGGTCATGGCAAAGTTTGTCTAACTCGGCGGTGGTAATGCCCGGTTGTACATGAGGGCCGATCATTTCCAATACTTCCGCAGCCATTCGGCCTGCGACGCGCATTTTTTCGATATCAGCTGGAGTTTTGATGGTTACGGACATGAGTCTGGCGAATCTCGGCTACGTAATAAATAGACGGGCATTCTAAACGATTTGGTAAGTGTTTTACCAAGGGCAATAGGCACTTAGGCTATAGAAAAGCGGAATTGGCCCCGTTTGACGGGGGCCTTAGAGACCTAAACGACTTGGCGAGCGCGCATTACTGAGAGTGCGTGTATAACACCACGTAATTCCGCGAGCCCTTTCATGCGGCCCGCAAATGAATAGCCGGGGTTAATGCCGGTTTTACCAATCTCATCGCCCATCAAATGACCATGGTCGGGGCGCATGGCGATTTTTGGAAGCTTGCTGCCGGATATATCGCGACGAGCTTCTTCATCGAGAAGCGCGTCTATCAACCCAACCATATCGTTATCACCGTCGAGATGATCAGATTCGTAGAAAGAACCATCGTCTTCGCGTTTGATGTTGCGCAAGTGTACAAAATAAATACGATCGCCAAATTCGCGCGCCATAGCTACCAAATCGTTATCACAGCGTGCACCGTATGATCCCGCACAAAGTGTTAAACCATTTGCCGGGCTGGGAGCTGCATTTAATAGCGCACGTGCGTCGTCAGCGGTCGATACAACGCGAGGCAGGCCGAAGAGCGAAAACGGTGGATCGTCGGGATGAATCGCCATGCGCACGCCAACTTCTTCTGCGACCGGAATAATTTCTCGCAGGAAAGCAAACAAATTGGCGCGCATGCCTTCGTCGCCCATTTTTATAAATTGATCTATAGCGGCTCGTATACCATCGCGATCATAAGAGCCTTCGCCGCCAGGCAAACCTGCGATAATATTTTTTTCAAGCAGTGCTTTCTCTTCATTACTCATTGCATCCAAACGCGCTTTGGCTTTAGCGAGTACGTCCGGCTTATAAGATTCTTCTGAACCAGGGCGCTGCAGTATGTAAACATCGTAAGCGGCGAAATCGCTCATTTCAAAACGCAATGCCTGAGCCTTGTTTGGCAAGGTATAGCTGAGGTTGGTGCGGGTCCAATCCACAACGGGCATAAAGTTGTAGCACACGTCGAATACACCAGCGGCAGCGACATTGCGCAGGGATTGTTTATAGTTTTCGATAAGCTGCTGATAATTACCCGTGCGGGTTTTAATGTCGTTGTGCAGTGGAATACTTTCGATCACTGCCCATTCCAGATTATGTGCTTCAATCAGTGCCTTGCGCTCAAGGATGTCAGCCAGGGGCCAGACTTCACCAGTACGAATATGATGTAAAGAAGTCACTATGCCGGTTGCACCCGCTTGAGCTATGTGCTGAAGAGTGACAGGATCTTTGGGGCCAAACCAGCGCCAGGTTTCTTTCATAAACAGCTCGCCTAAATGAGATATAGGAGGCAGGTATCGCTACCGGCCGAATGATCATGACTAGTATACAAGTGGCCTCGCTGCTCAAGCCAGTATTCTTTGCGCGGCTTCTTGATTACAAGTTTGGCACAAGTACTTATAAAAACATTTTTTGCTCGCGCGTAATCGTTTTCAGCGGCAAGACCTTTAAAAATTAAAGCGGTTTTGTTTTGTAACGTTTGTAAGGTTCATACGTCAAAACAAGGTAGGATTTTTAAACATTCATTTGTATTCACCAAATTAGAGAGAGCTTTCAATGCTTTTATTGTTGTTAGTATTTTTAGGCGGAGTTCTGACGATTTTAAGTCCGTGTATTTTACCGGTGCTACCTTTCGTGTTTGCGCGTGCAGGCCAACCATTCGTTAGAAGCACACTTCCGCTACTACTGGGGATGGCATTGACCTTTGCGGGAATTGCAACACTCGCTGCAGTCGGTGGCGCGTGGGCGGTCCGTATAAATCAATATGGACGTATATTTGCGCTAGTGTTGCTGGTGGCTTTTGCAGCTACTTTGCTATCGCGGCACTTGGCCGATTGGTTGGCGAAACCTTTTGTAGCTTTAGGTAATCGCCTATTGCCCTCTGTTGGCGCTGCGAACGGAGTCCAATCTTTTGTTGTGGGCATTGCGACCGGCTTGTTATGGGCACCCTGCGCGGGGCCAATCCTCGGTTTGGTATTAACAGGTGCGGCTATTTCCGGTCCCAACACTCAGACTTCATTATTATTATTTGCCTATGCGGCAGGCGCGGCTCTTTCATTGGCGGTAGCAATGTTTGCGGGTGGTCGTTTGTTAGCGGGTCTGAAGAAAAATCCAGGCGTTAGTGAATGGTTCAGGCGCATTCTGGGTGTTGCCGTTATAGCGGCGGTCGTTGCCATATTGATGGGATGGGATACAAGCGTATTGACCCGTTTATCAACGAGCAGCACCAACCATATTGAGCAGGTGTTAATCGACAAAATTCACCCTGAAGCGAATCCTGAAAATGGTGTGGCCATGGAAGGTGCAATGGCCATGAGTGGATCCATGGCGATGAGTGGTTCTATGACAGGTGCAATGAATGGTGGCGCTATGCAAGGCGGGGCCATGCAGGGTGGTGATGCTATGTCTGGCAATAGCGCCATGATGAGCCGCAACGCCGATGGTGGTACACCAAGTGAAGGTGAATTACCGGCATTAGATGGCGTTACCAGCTGGTTAAATTCTTCTCCATTAGTATCAAATGAGTTACGTGGAAAAGTGGTCTTGATAGATTTCTGGACATACTCCTGTATTAATTGCCTGCGCGCGCTGCCCTACGTTAAAACCTGGTACGAAAAATATAAAGATCACGGCCTGGTCGTCATCGGTATTCATGCTCCGGAATTTGCGTTTGAAAAAGATGAATCAAATGTGAAGCGTGCGATAAAGGATTTGGGAATTAATTATCCCGTTGCACTCGATAATAATTACGCGATTTGGCAAGCGTTTAATAATCAGTATTGGCCCGCACATTATTTTATTGATGCGCAAGGCAAAATTCGCAGTCATCATTTTGGTGAGGGAAAATATGATGAATCCGAACAAAAAATTCGCGATCTTCTTAGTGAGGCCGGTGTTCAAAATTTGCCGGAGCCAGCAAGTAAAAATGTTAAAGCAAGTGGTGTACAAGCCGCCGCTGATGAAAGCAATGTTAAATCACCGGAAACCTATCTTGGTTATGAACGCGCAGAACATTTCAGCTCTCCCGACGGGTTTGTTGGTGACGAATCTAAGGTCTATAAGTTGCCGTACAAATTTGAACT
>CBHTVU010000126.1:0-12231 GCA_966096785.1 uncultured Gammaproteobacteria bacterium
CAGCATGCGGCTTTTTATTTATCGCGAATTGAATTTTATACGCGCGAAGCCAAACTCACTTTTGCACGTTCAACTGCAGCTTTAACTTGGTTAGGCGCTGTGCCGCCGATGTGATTACGCGCTGCAACTGAACCTTCCAAGGTCAGCACGGCAAATACATCTTGCTCAATAACATCAGAAAATTGTTTTAATTCTTCCAAACTCATTTCCGATAAATCTTTTCCGGTTTGTACGCCGTAGCCTACAGATTTGCCGACAATCTCATGTGCGTCACGGAAAGGTACACCGCGGCGTACGAGGTAGTCCGCCAAATCTGTTGCGGTAGAAAAACCGCGCTTGGCTGCTTCATACATTTTTTCTTTGCGTGGCAGAATGGCGGGCACCATATCGGCAAATGCGCGCAGGCAATCTTTTACAGTATCAATCGCATCGAAGACGGGTTCTTTGTCTTCCTGATTGTCTTTGTTGTAGGCCAAAGGTTGAGATTTCATCAGCGTTAATAAAGCTGTGAGGTGGCCGTAAACGCGCCCGGTTTTTCCGCGCACTAATTCAGGAACGTCCGGGTTTTTCTTTTGTGGCATGATCGATGAGCCGGTGCAGAAACGATCTGGCAAATCAATAAAGCTGAATTGCGATGAAGTCCAGAGCACTAGCTCTTCACTGAAGCGAGAAAGATGCATCATAAGGATGGATGCAAAGGAGCTGAACTCTATGGCAAAGTCGCGATCGCTCACGGAATCCAGGGAGTTTTCAGTGGGTGCGTCAAAACCTAATAATTGTGCTGTATAAGCGCGGTCGATTGGATAAGTCGTGCCCGCTAAAGCAGCTGCGCCGAGTGGCAGATAATTCATACGTTTGCGGCAGTCGAGCAAACGCGAATAATCGCGTTGCAACATTTCAAACCACGCCAATAAATGGTGGCCAAAGGTGACTGGCTGCGCAGTTTGTAAATGAGTAAAGCCGGGCATTATGGTGCTTGCCTCGCGCTCGGCTACACTCAATAGGCCTTGTTGCAGACGTGTAAGTTCTTTGGCAATCGCATCGATTTCATCGCGTAAATAGAGGCGAATATCGGTTGCAACTTGATCGTTGCGCGAGCGTCCGGTATGAAGTTTCTTACCCGTAATGCCGATGCGCTGGGTTAGCACAGCTTCGATATTCATGTGAACATCTTCAAGGCTGATGGACCAATTAAATTTACCGGCAACAATTTCAGCGCGGATTTCTTCAAGGCCAGTAATGATCTGGTCGCGTTCGGCGTCGGTCAGTACACCAACTTTTGCCAGCATGGTGGCGTGGGCGATGGAGCCGTTAATATCGTGGTGATAAAGACGATAATCAAAACCTACGGATGCGGTGAAACGCTCGACAAAGGCGTCAGTCGCTTCGGTGAAGCGGCCGCCCCAGGGTTTGATGGGCTGATCGTTTTGGCTCATGGCAAAATCTCAAGCAAAGTAGTAGACAGAAATTAAACGGAAAGACTAAAAAGGCGGGCATTATAGCGCTAGCGACGTGCTAGAAATCCACTTTCCACGCGCAGAGGTTGTTAATTTCATAAACATCGCGATGTATTTCGTAAACTCTTTATCTATTTCATAGGCTTCGGAGCCAGGCGACGTGACTACACCTAAGAATAAAAGGGCAAATGGGGATTTTTTGCCAAACCTGTGCGATGCCCAATCGGTGTTGTTCCTGGTACTAGCTGCCGAGCTTATGGCTATTTTGCTTACGCTCAATGCGTCCCAGTTGCCTCAATTCAGTTGGGATTTGCTTGCGCTCTATTCGTTCCAGGTTCAGTGGGTCAGCCTGATCAGCGCATTTGTGATTTGCAGCATTCGCCCCTGGCTACGCACCTGGACACCCACACAGGCGGGCTTAATGGCTTATGGCGCAGTCTTACTGACTACTCTTATCATTTCCACAATGGGACAATTTTTGTTGCAAGCATTTGGCAGTGGCTGGTTTGCGGGTTCGATTGGCTTTAGGTTTAACGGCTGGCAGCTCATTAATAGTTTATTGACCTCGGCGATTTTGTCGGGCATAGCTCTGCGTTATTTATACCTTCAACAACAACTTCGCAACCAGCAACAAGCGGAATTGCAGGCTCGTATCCAGGCGTTACAGTCGCGGATTCGGCCGCATTTTTTATTTAATAGTATGAACAGCATCGCCAGTTTGATTGGCTCTGACCCGGATATGGCGGAGCGAGTCATTGAAGATTTGGCAGAATTATTTCGCGCAAGTCTGGCGGAGCCCGCACTAATTCCTGTTGAACAAGAGTTGACCTTGTGCCGTCACTATCTTGAAATTGAACAACTTCGTTTAGGGAAGCGTCTGACTGTGGATTGGCAAATTGGGGCCCTAAATACTGACCTTAAGATCCCCAGCCTGATGCTACAGCCCTTAGTCGAGAATGCCATTTTTCATGGTATTGAACCTATGCCTAAAGGTGGGGTTATAGCGATTAAAATATCCCAGGCGAAAAGCCAGTTAATGATTGCCATAACCAACCCATATCCCGTGGTTAAAAAGGCTGCACCACAAGCGCAAACGGCATCACAAGATCGTCACAACCGTATGGCGCTCGATAATATTCGCCACCGTTTGCAAGTACACTATGGTAATAAGGCTCGCCTGTCATCCAGCGCAGAGCATGGAGTTTTTACTACCTACATTTTTTGTCCACTGTCGAAATGAGAGAATAATAAATGGAAATCTTGATCGTCGATGATGAACCACTGGCCCGTCAGCGCTTGGTACGCATGATTGAGAAATTGGAAGGAAACAACATCGTTGCGGAAGCAGAAAATGCTGAAGAAGCCATGACTGCTATCAATGAACACGACCCGGATATTGTATTGTTGGATGTGCGCATGCCCGGTAAAGATGGCCTTACGCTTGCGCGTGAAATCAGCCATTTGGATTGCCCACCTGCCATTATATTTTGTACGGCCTTCGACGAATATGCGCTCGATGCTTTTGGCACAACCGCCATTGGTTATCTTTTAAAACCCATCAAAGCAGAACAATTGCAAGAAGCACTTGGTAAAGCGCAAAAGCTAAATAAAGTTCAGCGCGCAGCTGCACAAAAACCTGTTCCGGAAAATAAAACTTTACGTACACACATCACTGCTAAAACGCGCCGTGGCATTGAATTAATTCCACTGGACGATGTGCGTTATTTTGTTGCGGACCACAAATATGTCACTGTATTTCATCGCAATGGTGAACATCTATTGGATGAAACTTTAAAAGAATTGGAAGAAGAATTCGGATCGCGTTTTATTCGTGTTCATCGCAACGCATTAATTTCTGTTAAACATATTGAAGCTATAGAGCGCGCACCTCAGGGGCAGTATCAAGTGCGCCTGGCCGATACTGAGCAAAAACCCATTATCAGCCGCAGACACGTGAGTGATGTGAAGGAATTATTAAAATTGATGTAATTCAAATTACTATATTTGATAAAGCTGGAATGAATTGTAATGCCTATCTCGTTGTTACAATTTTGCTTGAGCAGTTTTTACATCCCGCAATAAATTATCCAAACGTTTTTTATTTAGCCATTGTCCCTTAAGCATTACACCTTCTATTTCCCGGGTGTTGTTAATATTATCGAGCGGGTTTTTGGCGAGTATAACAAACTCCGCATTTTTACCTTCACTGATTGTGCCTGCAACTGCTGAGCGATTCAGATAGCGAGTTCCGGTTACTGTAGCTGCTTTCAACACATCAAAGGCAGGAATACCGGCCTCGTTCATTTGCTGCATTTCATCGTGCAAAGAGAAACCCGTAATTTGCAAACCAAAGTTATCGCTGCCGACCAGTAAGGGAACACCGGCTTTATGCATTGCCAAGGTTAATGTCTTGTTTGACGCAATAATTTTCCTAACCAACTCTTTGCCTTGCGGTGATAGAAAAAATGTACTGCGATATTCTTTGCCTTCCAAGGTATTTTCTTTAAAAGTTGCGGGAGATAAATATTGATTAATTGAACGGGTTTTAAATTTTTTAAATCGATCGTCATCGGTAAAATTTTCTATTCCAGCCATAATGCTCAAGGTTGGCGATAAATAAATTCCACTATTTTTAACGTCCTTAGCAATCTGCATTGCCAGGAGTTCATTCATGTCGACAATTTCCATTTTGTTCTCATCTGAAAACACCATGGTTATTTCTTCCATGTGTGCAATAAGAGCTAGCCGCAAGCTATATTCCAGGGGCATATTACGCTGTGCATGGCCTACCACAGGAATCCTATTTTTTTCTGCTTCGCGTAACAATGTCAGGTAGGTTTCTTTGTCGATATTCCCGTGCAATTTAATAAAGTCATAGCCGCGTTGTTTGTGATATGCCACCATTTTTATAGCATCGTCGGGGTTTTTTAGTGTTGCTGCATCCAAACCTGGTCCAGCAGTAACATAATAGGGTGCCAAGTTGTCTTTCCGACTCGCGTAATCTCGTAAACCAATGGTGTCCTGCCCATCCCACTCCATCATACTGATGGCACTCGTAACTCCATTGGCGATTAATAAATTAAATTGCAATTTAAAATCATCAATACTTTTTCCTGTTTGGTGGAAATGCGCATCCACCAATCCAGGCATCATATATTTGCCACGACAATTTATTTTTTGGTCTGACTTATATTTTTGTTCCGGTTGAAAAGGTGTTATTGAAACTATTTTGTCATCTATCACAAGAACATTTTGATCATACAAAATTATTTCCATATCCATAGGTATAAGATTGACATGTTCAAAGAGGATAGTTTTAGCGTTTAAGTTGTATGCCAGAAACACAAGTGAAGCTACTACTAGCCTCGTGATGTTTTTTGAAATGCGGTGCATTTAGGGCTCCATGCGATAAAATAATTATTCGTCTTTTTTTTAAAAGGAAGGAAGTGTAATAATCAATGGATGGCTCCAGAAATATCAATTTCCTTTGCCACTCATTAATCAAACAGATATCTTTTGATATGTAGATTAAGACACACGCTAGAATGGTTTGGATTCACTCGTGTTTAATTATTTAATTTCGGAGTAGAAAGCAATTCGTTGTTCTTCGTAAATACCCCTCTATGCAGCCCCAGCCCCAATCCTAACAACCACATCCTTGTTCAATGATTTTTTCGTTCATTAGAAAGTTACCCAACTGTCGACGATACGGATGTCAACGCCACATGTTTAGCGCCACCGAAATCAGTTTTCCCGCTGCCAAGTTTTGGAATTGATGCTACTTGATGTACAACCGAGGGAATCATCATAGGGTTGCAATTAATCTCCAATAAACGTTTGCGTAATTCTGCACCATCAATGTCAATATTAATTAACAAGACAATTTGCTCGCCTTTTTTATCGTCAGGAATATTAACCGCCACCATTTCTACATCCGGTTCGGTGATGACCTTTTTAATTTCACTTTCAACAGCACCGAGGCTTACCATTTCGCCGCCTAATTTCGCAAAGCGGGAATAGCGATCGACTATAGTTAAGAAACCGTCTTCATCCAAATGACCTTTATCGCCAGTTTTGTACCAACGGCGACCATCTAGCTCAACTATGACTGATTTAGTTTTTTCTGGATCATTTAAATAACCGGTCATTACTTGCGTGCCTGAAATTAAAATTAGACCATCTTCGCCTGTTGGAAGTGTTTGTAAAGTTGCTGGGTCAACAACACGGAAAGAGCATCCTGGCAATGGCAGGCCAACAGTGCCGATTTTGCTGCCGGTTTGTACATGCCAGTCATTTGTATCCAATTGATCAGGAATATTTACGCTGGCTACAGGGGTTGTTTCCGTTGCGCCGTAGCCTTCGTAAATAATTTTATTGAATTTAGTTAAAAATTCTTCGCGTACATCCAGAGATAATTTCTCTGCACCGGCTACTACCACGCGCAGCGAATCCAGCATCAATGGCAATACTTTTTTATTTTTGGTGTACAGACGTAAAAAAGTTGCAGTACCGCACATAATGGTAACTTTGTTACGTGCAATGGCTTTTCCTATCGCTACTACATCGGTAGGGTCAGGGTGACATACAACCGGAATACCTTCGATAAGAGGAAGCAAGGTTGTCACAGTCAACCCAAATGAATGGAAGGGAGGGAGGCTGCCCATAACCGAGTCATCATCGCGGGTTTTTAATACATCGCTAATTTGCTTAATGTTAGCCATAAAATTTCTATGACTTAACACAATACCTTTAGGCGTACCTTCGCTACCGCTTGAAAATAAAATAGCTGCTGAATCATTGATGCTAACTCTGCGCCCGAATAATCGATAAAAATAATAAGCAGGTAATATAATGGCTAACAGAAAACTAATTGCCATTAAGGGTTTTGAAATTTCATTTTTCAGTTTTTCTAAATAAACTATATTCAAACCACTTAGCATTCCATCAACATCCAACCCCTTCGTTTTTAACTTTTCAATAAATTTTTCTGACGTATAAACAGTTTTGATATCTGCATTTTTTACACCCGCCTGCACCGCCGCAACACTGGTAGTGAAATTTAAATTAACAACGGTTTGGCCATTTAGCATGACAGCCATATTTGCAATGATTGCAGCACTGCTGGCCGGTAATAATAGAGCGATATTTTTGGAGGTGTCTATCTTGCGCATCTTGTGCGCAAAACTTGCGGTTGCCGCCATCACTTTGCCGTGGCTTAGCTCAACGCCTGTTGTATCAATAACACAGGGTGCACCTAAATGTTCTTTGGCAGAGCGCATCCATGCAAGTGGTAGCGGGTCAAATTTTTGTGTTTGGTATTCCCAGGCATCAAAAGATAGCTCAAATATTTTCTGTTTTAATTCTTCAACTTTTGTTGTCATCGGCAATGCGGTACCGAGGGTTACAATAATTTCACGGCGTAAACCGCGAGAGGTATTGTTGCGAAGCTTTTCACTTCCTGCGCGCGATAAACGGCTGCCCCAAAGTCCATGCAAATAAAATGGAATGATCACACCTTGCACGTCTTCAACAACACGTTCAAACCCACCATGAAATAAACCCAATGAACCTGTACGACTAATGGCGCCTTCAGGAAATAAACAAACGACTTCACCCGCTTTTAATAATTCATTAATTTTTACCAGTGACTCTTTACTCTGACCACTACTGATAGGAATAACACCAAAAAACTTGAAGAAAGGTTTTAGATACCATTGCTCATAGATACTACGTAACATAACAAAGCGCACGGGGCGAGGGCTGGCGATTTGAATCATTGCCCAGTCGATCCAACTGATGTGATTGCCTAACAACAATGTGCCGCCAGTTTTAGGTAAGTTATCAAAACCAACGATATCAATTTTGTATTTCCCTGAAATAAGAAAACCGGAAACTATTCGTGTTAATGAATGTGGCAGTTTGTAAACTGTGTAAAAGGCGCCAGCTAGAGCGGCGATCATTAAAAGAAAAAATAATTGCGCACTGGTCATGCCTATTGAGGCTAACAAAATCGTCAAACTTAAAAAGCCAAGCATGCCGATATTCTGCACCCAGTTATTACCGGCCAGCACAGTGCCCAACTCATCGGCTTTTGCGTGATACTGTATAAGTGCATTTAGCGGAATAATAAAAAGTCCGCCCAGAAATCCTAGTGCAGTGAATGTAATAGCCATGCTCACACGCGAATCAAGGGCAGACATGAATCCTAATAACAATGCAAAACCCATTGCACCAACAGGAATTAGCCCTAATTCAATATAATTTTTTGAAATTTTTCCTGCAAATAGAGAACCTAAAATAATTCCTATTCCAGCGCAGGCGATAATGCCTTGAATGACCAAGGTATTATTTTCATGTAGCACATCCTTGGCAAATGCAGGGAAGGACGCAAACAGAACTTGTGCAATCGCCCAGAACATCGACAAACCAATAATGGACAACCAAATAACCCGTTTTCTTGAAATAATATGTAAATTATTTTTTAAGTAGCCGCCGCTAAAAAATCCGGATGCTGAAAAATGCTTACTATCATCTCGCTCACGTTTTGCGGGTAACTGATACGCCATCCACAATTCAATTAAGGTTAAACCAACTAAAATCCAGCCTAGAGGAGCTATGTTGCTGACGATGGTCGCTTTATCAATGAGCGCTACCTGGGCAAGATATTTTTCAAACAATGCGGAAAAGACAAATGTCCCACCTAAAATTGCAACTATGGTAATTGCTTGGACAATACCATTTGCACCAGCGAGGTGTTGAGCACCGACCAATTCGCGGATGTAACCATATTTTGCTGGAGAATAAATTGCAGCCTGGATACCTAATACCAATGTCATCGCAAATGCAAACCAGAACCAACCTTGGTAGTAGGCAAGGGTAATTAATAGCACAGCTATTAATGCGAACCACGCGCTGTAGCGCATGACTTTATGTTTGGGATATTTATCCGCGAGAAATCCAGCGGGAGAAAATAATAAAATAAACGGAATTAAAATTAGTGCATTGACTATGGCGGTGAGCACCACTTGCGATTGACCATCGTACATTTTGAAAATCGTGTTTTGGATAACGATTTTATGGCCAAGATCCACAAAAGCATTAATGAACAGCACGAGGATGTAAGGCAGAAAGCCTTTAATCTTGAAAACGTCTTGCATACTAATCTTGCTCCTTATTGATCATTTATATGGCCTTGAGCGGTTAGGCGCTGTTGGCTGCGGCAAGAATGCCCAGTCGCTTTAACTAATGCTACCTTTTTCTTGTAAGTAGCTATAAAGTCACCAAAAGTCTCGCATAACGATACTTTTGATCTTCCAGATGACTTTCAGGTGAATAAATGGCCCAAATAAACCCACTTTTGAATACTTTGAAAAAGGCCCTGAAGGCTCACGGGCTAACCTATTTTAAAATCGCCGAAGCGCTTGAGCTTAGTGAAGCCAGCGTTAAGCGCTTGTTTGCTGATCAAACAATTTCATTGCAGCGCCTTGAGCAGATCTGCCAACTTATGGAGATGGAAATTTCGGATCTTGTGCAAATGATGAATGAACAGCAACCGCGATTACAGCACTTAAGCATAGAGCAGGAAAAAGAAATTACGCAGGATTTGGTTTTATTGTTAATTGCTGTATCTGTACTTAATCGTTGGACTTTGCAGGACATACTTACATTTTACAAACTCAGTGAAAGCGAGTGTATTCAAAAACTGGCGCGTTTGGATAAGTTAAAAATTATCGAGTTATTACCAAAAAATAAAATTAAATTATTGGTCGCACCAAATTTTAGCTGGCGTGAAAGCGGGCCCATCCAGCAATTTTTTCAGGAAAAAATTGCTGCCGAATATTTTAAAACCAAATTCAACGATGATGACGAATGTTTAATTGTATTGAATGGCATGCTTTCCTTCCAAAGTAACGGTGAGTTTCAACGAAAGTTAAAAAAACTTGCGCGGGAATTTGACGATATAAATAATGACGACGCCTCTCTGTCATTGGAACAGCGAAACGGTGTGACTGTGGTGATGTCGGTGCGGAATTGGCGTTACGGTTTATTTGCGCCTTTATTGAGAAAGTAATTGAATATTTAAAGTTTTTTCTGCCAAAAAAGCGCTCGACCCATTTGTGCATCCAACTCGTAGTGAGCAAAGCCACATTGGCTGTAAAGAGCTTGAGCAGTTTTATTTCCTTCCAGAACTTCCAGGGTAATTTTGCAGCAGCTAAGCTGACGAGCAAGAGATTCAACTTTTTTCAAAATACGCTTCGCCAATCCACGTCTACGAAATTCGGGTGCTACTGCGAAGTCGTGAATATTCAGCAAAGGTTTACAGGCAAAAGTAGAAAATCCTTCAAAGCATATAGCTAAACCTGCGGGCCTTTTTTCCACAAAAGCCAAAACTATGTGAACACCGTGTCGTGTTTGTAATGCGGAAATTAAATTGGTTTTCACAAAGGTCGATAAATCTTCACCACCGCCCATAATATCTCTAGCGTATTCGTTTAAGAGAAATAGAGTGGCTTCGGCATGATCCTTATTAAATAAGTCAGCGATTATGACGTCTGTAATGATTGCTCTCCTAAAATAATTAGATGGTTTGAATTCACTATATATCGCCATCAAAATAATTCCAAGGATAAACAAAAACGCCTGCATAATGCAGGCGTTTTTTTAGGTGACAAAAAATTATTTACAACTTACTGTCGGGATTTCCACCGCACCTCCATTCGTATTTCCCTGAATACCAAATTCCACCGTTTGACCCGCAGTGAGATTTGCGTTCCAGCTTAAGCTTGCTGCCGAATAAGGGTTTGCACCAGTTATGGTTGCGTTCCACGAGCTGGTTAAACGATTTGCGCCTGCGTATTGCCAGCTTGCTGTCCAGCCGTTAATTGTGCTCGTTCCTTTATTGGTAACGCGAATGGCGCCTTGGTAACCACCGCCCCATGAATTGGTAATCACGTAAACACAACTTAAACTTGTACTCGCAATACTTGATGAACTACTTGAGCTAGCTACAGATGATCTGCTACTAGAAACAGAGCTCGCAACACTACTTGAACTTTTACTGCTTGAGCTAATCGCTGAGCTGGCAACACTGGAACTCGTTGTGCCACCAACAACACCATAGGGTGCAGGTTGAGTTGTACAAGTTGAGCGCGCTATGCAGCTCTTATTATTTTCATAACCCCAACCGCTGGCAGTGTTTTTACACAATGGGTAAATCGTACCGTACCAATTGCATTGTTCACCGCTAGCGATGGACGAGCTACTTGATGCAATCGAACTGCTTGATGATCTGCTCGATGAACTCATTATTGAAGATGAACTTGATCTTATGCTGGAGCTTGAACTTACAGTAATGCTTGAAGAGCTACTTCTCACGCTGGAGGAACTGCTTCTTACACTTGATGAGCTTGCAGTGCCGCCGAAGTTGGTGGCCAATTTGGAAGTCGCTTTAATTCCATTTGCACTGTTAATTAAAAAATTACCCCAAGTGCTGAGGTTTGATGGATCGAAACTAATGGTAATGTCCAGCGCTGCACAACAACCTCCATTACCACTCCAACTCCAACCCATATAGCCAATACCCAGTTGTTGTGTGTATTGCAGGATGGACGCTTCATCCACATTGTTGCCATTATTCTCCGTACCAAATTCGCCAACAATTAGCGCTTGGCCTTTGGCCTGAAAGCTGGTTAGGTAATTTTGAATTGTTGTGGCGTTGTTGTAGACCTCGTACATATGTACGGAGAACATAGTATTGCTGATTGAGTCGGCTGCAAAAATAGTTTGCGCGTTATCGCGCATTATTCCCTGCCAATCTTGCCCCCATGCTGGTGCATCCACCATGATCAAGTGTGTTAAACCCCCGTTGCGCAAGGTTTTAATAGCGGCGGATGTTTCGCTCGTATAAGTAGACGCGTTAGTGTTATTTCCGTAGGGTTCGTTGGCTATATTCACGATCACATAGTCTTCCTGACCGATGATGGCATTTTTAATATCTGAGCTAATCCAATATTCCGCAGCTTTTGAAATGTTAGTTGCAGTGGATTGTTCGCCATAACCGGTTGAGTCGTGAACTTCCAGCACACACACAAGCTTGTTGGCTTTACAGAGGCTGATGATATTTGCTACTTCGGTGCCGCTATTGCGCGTCCACTGAGTGCCATTACTTAATACAACGCGTATGGAGTTTGCACCTGTAGCAGCGATATCGCTCATAGCTTTACTAGTAGTGCTGGGGTACCAGGTATGAGCATGGTTGATGCCGCGGAAAATAAAATTATTACCGTTTGGGTCAAGGATTTTGGTTCCGTTTACGCTCCAGCCCGCGAGTGCATTAGAAGCCGTTAATATACCTGTGATAAGCGCTGTGCTTTTCATTAGGCCGCTGATATTTTCAAACATTCTTTTCATAACCTTACCTCTATGGCTGTTTGCGATGAACTGCATTTATTTGTCGTTGAAGAATTGCTGTAAAAAATCAGCTTTTCAGGCGCATGGATTTAATGCGTTTGGCCCTTGCAAATTTTCTATTAGAGAGTTGGAAAATTCAGGCAATAAAATACCCGGCACTCTTTTTTAAAAAAATGCTGACTGAGGAACTGAAATTTAATTAACGAAACAGCAAACCTTATTTTTATCTGGCCAAGTGGACCAGGAATGGTTAGGCGGTAAACAATTATCAATACAGCTGGTGCAAGTGAGGAAGCGAACTTGTCTTATTATTATAAGTTTGAAAATTGCAATATTTACCGAGAGTAACCGTTTACATAGTATC
>CBHTVU010000127.1:0-12220 GCA_966096785.1 uncultured Gammaproteobacteria bacterium
GGGGGGGACCCACCGGACTCGCGTACCAGCTTTCTATTTTACGTCCGTATTCTTAAATAGCTGTACCCCCGATTTCGCTTGTTTGACGACTCCCTACTTAAGTAGATTAAGATTAAAACCTTTACCCCCTCCCAACCTCCCCCTTCGCAGGGGGAGGGCTGGGGTGGGGTTAAATTACTCATCAGCACCATCCGTCTGCGCCAATTGCCCCGTTAAAAATTGTTCCAATACAGTTTGCAAACGTTGTGATACCGAAAAATCTACACGACTCTCTGGCGTTTCAATTTTGCAGCCGCCGGGTTGTAATTGTATGTCGCCGAAAAACTTCCACTCCAGTTGTTGTTCAGTTGCATAATTTTCTATAGCAGCCAAATCATCCGGATTTAAACTCACGCGAATATTTTTGCTTCCAATAGGTAATGCATCGACTGCGGTTTTTACAAGTTCAAGAATATTGGATGAGTCAGTGACGAGTTCGCGTTGGATAACACTTTGTGTAAGCGAACAAATAATATCGAGCAGCATATTTTCGACATCGTTATCTTGCGCCGTGAGCGGATTCAATAACGCGTTAGCAATATTATGAAAGCGTTGTTGTTCCAAAGTTAATTGCGCACGCATTTCCATCAAACCTTGCTGGCGCCCTGCTTCATAACCGTCGCTTTTGCCCTGTTCCATACCCGCAGAATGGCCCTGTGCAAAACCGTCTTTTTCAGCAGTTTCAAAAATTTCCTGCATTTCCTGCGCGGTCATTCCGGTTTTTTGTTGCGGAGGAATTTCAATCGTTTCGATTTTTTCTTTGCCTTGCTGCAACAATTTTTCGCGGCGCATACGCGCTTCTTTTTCTGCGCTCGACAACACCCGACCTGAGTCATCCACTGGAGGTAACATCCAGGATGTCACTTCACCGAGACTCTCTGACGCTATGCGTCCAGGCATGGATTTGGAAGTCATACTTTTTCCTGCAAATTAAACCATCGCCTCACCGCTGCCGCCCAATACAATTTCGCCAGAATCGGCCATACGGCGTGCAGTGGTGAGAATTTCTTTTTGTGCGGCTTCTACATCTGCAAGGCGCATTGGCGGTTTGGTTTCCAAATCGTCACGTAAAAGCTCTGCTGCACGTTTGGACATATTTTTGAAGATTTTTTCTTTAAGGTCATCGTCAGCACCTTTGAGCGCAACAATAAGAACTTCAGAAGAAACTTCGCGCAATAGCGCCTGAATGCCGCGATCTTCAACATCTTTAAGGTTCTCAAATACGAACATAAGATCTTGAATTTGGTTGCCCATATCTTCGTCAACTTCTTTGATGGAATCCATCAAATCGGCTTCGATTGAACCGTCTAAATTGTTCATGATTTCCGCTGCCACTTTATAACCGCCCATGGCTTTGGTTTGCGATGCTGCATTACCGGAGAATTGTTTTTCGAGAATATCGTTAAGTTCCTGCAAAGCACTCGGCTGGACTGTATCGAGAGATGCCACGCGCATCATGATGTCGAGGCGAACTTTTTCGGGGAAGAATGTCAAAATTTCGGCAGCTTGGTCTGCGTCTAAATAAGCGATAACGATCGCCTGAATTTGCGGATGTTCATTGCGAATAATATCGGCGACGGAGCGCGCCTCCATCCACTTCAGCGTATCTAACCCTGTGGTATTACCGCCCAATAAAATGCGGTCGATAAGACCGTTGGCTTTATCTTCACCGAGAGCAGTAACAAGCATTTTGCGAATGTAGCCATCCGCACCTACACCCAAACCAGTCAGTGTGCGAACTTCTTCTAAAAAGCTTCCCATCACAACTTGAACGTCAGCTTGCTGCACGTTGTTGAGTTGAGTCATAGCCGCGCCTATGCGCTGAACTTCTTTTGGACCCATGTGTTTCAGAATTTCAGCAGCATCCTGCTCGCCCAATGACATCAGCAGAATCGCTGCCTGATCAACGGGGCGCAATTTGGTTTTCTTTTCACCGGCTTTTTCTGGGGGGTTAGCCATAACACTTATTCACCTTGCTCTCTAACTTTTATTCAAACCGGCCGGTGCTCTATTCAAGTTGCGCTAGTCAAACGAGTTATTCGCCCTGGTTTACCCATTTCTTAACCACTTGCGCAACACGGCCCGGGTCATCTGCGATTAAACCTTTAATGGCATTGAGTTGTTGTTCGTAACCTTGTTCCGGTCCACCTAACAATAGTGCACTACCGCCAGAAAGCGTAACCGTTTCATCGGACACGCCTTCCATTCCACCTAAACCTGCGGCTTCAAGAGCAGCCAACTGACGCGCTTCTTCCTGCTCGGCGATGCTTCCACCATTGCGAGCGAGGCTTTTAAAGACCGGGCGCAACAAACCGAAAATCAACGCCAAAATAATAATGACGCTGGAGATGGATTTGATATGTGGCATCAACCACTTTTCCCACCAGGGCACTGTTGGCAAATCACTCTCTACAACTTCAACGCCACTGGTGAATGGTGCGTTCAACACATTGACGCTATCACCTCGTACCGCTGAATAACCTACGGAATCTCTTACCAGTATAGACAAGCGTTCAAGTTCGTTTGCCGTCCAGGGCTGATGCGTTTCAGTGCCGTCTTCCGCTTTAATGATTTTGTCGTCCACAACAACAGCAACGGTAAGGCGCTTTAAAGTACCTTGCTGATGTTTGGTATAGCTGACAGTACGATCCAATTCAAAATTACGCGTGGATTGCTCACGATTATTAGTAGATTGCCTGGGTGCAGCAGCTTCTCCCTGCTGCGGTGTAGCTTGTTCGGGAGCTTGGGCGTTCGCCGGCGGTTGATTAGTCAGCGCACCAGGAATCCCGCCTGCAGCATCGCCACCGGCTTTAGTTTCAACCAGCTTTTGTTCACTGCGTACAGCAGGCAGATCGGGGTTAAAGGTTTCGGCAGCTTGCTCTACGGCGGTGAAATCTATATCTGCACTTACTTGTGTACGGAATTTCCCGTTACCAACGACAGGTTCAAGAATTCCGGTGATGCGTTTCATCATGGATTCTTCAACTGTTTTTGCGTAATCGTGTTGCTTGGTGGCGAGTAATAAATCCTGACTGTCTTCACCGGTTGAAATTAAATCGCCATGCTGATCCACAACAGTCACATCCGCCATTTTTAAATCAGGTACGCTGGATGCCACTAAATTCATAATTGCTTTTACTTGCGCGGGCTCTACTGTTCTACCGGCAAATACTTCAACAAAAACGGAGGCTGTTGGTTTGGATGCATCGCGTACAAAAACAGTTTTCTTCGGTAATGCCAGATGCACACGCGCGCTACGGATACTACTAATACTGGTAATAGTGCGCGCTAGCTCGCCTTCAATGCTGCGTTGGTAGCGAGTGCCCTCTACAAACTGACTGGTACCGAGAGGTTGCTCTTTATCCATCAATTCAAAACCAGGCGTTGAACTGCTGGGTAAACCGACTTCCGCCAATTTCATGCGCGCTATATGAATATCATCTGACGCTACCAAAATCGCACCGGTGTTGTTATCCATTTTAAATTTAATACGATTTTGCTCCAGCAATTGTACAACGCTGGCAGCATCCAGATTATCGCTGCGGCCCAACAACGGGCGATAATCATCGCTTTGAGTCCACAAAACTACTGCAAAACCTATGGCCACACTCGCAGCCAGAGCAATCATCAAACCGACCTGACGGAATAAATTCAAGCTGCTAAAACCCTCGGCTAAATCACCGCCTTTTTTTACAGGGAGATTAGAAGCATCTGCTGTTGTGGCCATATCGAAAACCTGTCGGAATTTTTAGTTGGATTGGTTGTTAAAACTAAAAGTGCTCTATTTATTTCTGCATCTAGTAACTAGTTAAATAGGCATGTTCATTACATCTTTATAGGCATCAACTAATTTGTTGCGAACTTGCACCATGGCTTGAAATGACACAGATGCTTTTTGCGATGCGATCATGACGTCGGTGATGTCCACGCCTGCTACGCCTTTCTCATAGGCATCCGCCATAGCGCTGGATTTTTGTTGTACATCATTTACATTGTTAATGGCCTTGGTCATAAGCTCGCCAAAGCTTGGAACCTTATTTGCCGTATCCACTTGCAGATTATTAAGACCACGATTAATCGCAACGTCACCGCTTACGCTTTGAGGACGTTGAAATACTTGCGTTTGCGATTTAATACTGCGCATTTCACCAAGAAGACGATTGATATCAACACGGTCTGTCATGGGGTTCTCCTGTTAAAACTCTCGTTACTTTTTGACAATAAAAGCGACAACGAGAGCGGCAATGAAAAAGTCGTGACGACAATAATTTGGCACATCGACGAATTACAATGGATATTGCACAAAGCAGGCCAAATATTGCCGCTCGGCCAGGATTCGCCTGAATGACTAAGCGAATGATGTAGCCATCGAATTTTTAATATAACTGCCGTAATTTCTTCACAGAGATGTCATGTGTTCGGTTTATTTTTTACATGCAGCCTGACAGGAGAGAGAGATGACTCACTTTATACAAACTCACGATGCGGAAATCATTGATCAAGCAATGGCAGCCTTCTTGCTGGACTCAGCAAGTGCAAAAAGCAAGCATAAAAAGTGAAGGCAAATATGGATTGCAGAAGGAAACTGGAAATTAAATGGGAACAAAAGCGTTTAGAGAGGGAGATCTCGGAGTTCGATTTTAATTAAACGCTAGGTACAAGGATTAGTCATTTTTGGTATTTTTAAGCACTATCTGTGTCCGGTGGGAATTCTTAAGTAATTCCTCACCGGCTTTAAACGCAGGATAATCATAAAACAAACGATCAAATGTTCCGTCCTCAATAGCTATTTTTAAGCCTCGTTCCAGTCTCTCGGCCAGCGCCTCATTATTTTTGTTGACAAAAAAACAGTAGCGAATGGGCACGTCATATTTAATCAATAAGCTTTCCTCAGGTGCTAAGCCCAACTCTCGGTATTCAGAAGAGTCGTTATCAATTTCATAAAGACCACGTGAGATAAAATTAAAACGGCGTGCAGCGAGCATTTTAAATAGGCCTCCATAACTGGAGGTCGCTGAGACAATAAAGCCATTGTTCCTGAAAATTTCTCCGTCTGTCCAATGCTCACCGGAACCTACAGTAAATTTTTGCAAATCGTCCAGGGTTTTCACTTGACTGAATTTTGACTGCGCGTCTTTATTGATAAGTAAAACGCGGTAATTGTTCAAACCTTTTAACAGATCGACAGGTATCAAATGCATCTGCTTTTCACGTTCCTTAGTGACCGAGCCCCACATAACATCAATTCCTGCACCTGCAATTACCATAGCTCGATCGCGCGCTATACCGCCACCATGAGTGGTATGCGACACAACAAAATCACCATGAGTTTTACGAGTATTTTCCAACGCAGCTTTGAGGAGCCGTTCAAAAAAGACCTCAGGGCCTTGGTTAGTGGGGTTAGTATTGCCAGTAATTCTCACTTGCAGAGGATCAGCGTTTGCATTTGCGATTAAGCTGATAGCTACAAACGCCAAAAAAAATTTCCATGCGCGCAATAAATGCCACGAGGAATGTGAAGGGTGAAATACTGTCATTGATACATCCGTACTTCAGTGAAAATAATCCGGCATCTCTTGATATAGACCAGGAAATGAGATTATTCCAGCGACTCGCTCATTTAGCCAGCCCCTTTCACCTCTTACTCCGTAATTGCGAAACCTTCCTCTCTCAAACGTGCCATTTTGTAACGCAGGGTTCTTGCACTTATTCCCAAACGTTCAGCCGTATTTTTTCTGCTACCGCCTTCTTTACGCAAGGTTTCCATAATAATTTCGTATTCGCGTTTTTTTAAATCTGTGCCTAGCAGTGGATTAGGACTAAAGGGTGTCGCACTAATTAACGAAATATTATCACTACCAAGATTTGGCACGGATAAATCTTGAGCGAATTCACGCGCAAGATGCGTAGTGTGAAGGTCACGAGCCTGTCCCAAAGGTTGAAATCCCTGATGAGAAACTAAATAAGCCTGGTTTGGGTGCGGTGAAGATTGCGAGTGACTATCCTGATATTGAATGGCTGCCTCCACCAAATTCGGTTTTTGGCTGTAAATATTGCCCGCGTCCAAACCTAAATCTACTGCGTCAATCGTACTACCAGTTTGTAAAATTAACGCTCGCTGCATAATATTGTCCAGCTCACGCACATTACCTGGCCAGGAATAACTTAATAACGCCTGCTGGGCATTTATCGATAAATTAGCACCATGACGATTTTGCTTTTGTGCATGTTTTTGCAAGATTTTTTGCGCAAGTGGAACTATATCTTCCAAACGATCACGCAGTGGTGCCCACTGCAATGGCAATACACTTAAACGATAATACAAGTCTTCACGAAATTTTCCTGCAACAACTTGCTCACGCATGTCGCGGTTTGAAGTTGCAATGACACGCACATCCAATTTAATGGTTTTACGGCCACCCAAACGCTCTACTTCACGCTCTTGTAAAACACGCAATAATTTCGCTTGCAAACCAATATCCATTTCTGAAATTTCATCGAGCAATAAAGTTCCACCATTTGCTTGTTCAAATTTACCTGGCGCACTGGAATGAGCGCCGGTGTATGCGCCTTTTTCATGACCGAATAACATAGCTTCCAACATATTTTCTGGAATAGCAGCGCAATTGATTGCAATAAAAGGTTGGTTGGAGCGTGGTGAGTGATTGTGGATATAACGCGCCAGCACTTCTTTACCTGTACCTGATTCGCCGACAATTAATACAGTGGACTCAGATTTGGCAACACGTTGCGCCAATTGCAAAAGTTGGCGACTGGATGGCGCTTGCGCAACAGGTTCATCACCTTGAATTTGCGCAACGCCTAAATGACGCGCCATGGTTTCAACTAGAACATTGGGTGCAAAAGGTTTTACCAAATAATCGACTGCGCCATTTTTTATAGCATCTACTGATTGGCTGATACTCGCGTAAGCAGTAATTAACATCATCGGAATATGCGGATAATTTGCTTTGACTTCGCGCAGCAAGTCATGACCGCTCATTGCACCCATATTTACGTCGGAAATAATCATACGCAAATCATCATGCTCAGCTAACTTTTTCAATGCATCTTCAGCATTGCTAGCAGCAATCACTGAGTAGTCAGCAAGTTGTAAAGTATCACTTAAGGCTTCGCGCAAATTTGAGTCATCTTCAACCACCAAAATCTTGATCGCATCCTCTGCAAGCGTAGAAATGTGGTTAACTGCGAGTGACGAGAGTGCCATGGTATTCTCCTACCGATTACCGGATTTTTCTAAAAGTGCGAAAGGCATAAATAGGCTGGCGCAAGTGCCCTGCCCCTGTGTAGATTGCAAATTAAAGTTTCCACGATGTGCAAGTGCAACCGCTTTTACAACAGCTAAACCGAGGCCTGTGCCTTGCGCTTTGGTAGTGACAAATTCACCGAGGCTCGGCAATAAATCTGCAGGAATTCCTGGTCCGGAATCACACACTGCAATTATAAGCTGGGGATTTTCGTTTACATTTTTTGGTTGTGTTGATGTAAAGGTAATACGCAATTTTGCATTGCACTCAACTGCCTGAATGGCGTTGTTCACTAAATTTAATAAGGCACCAATTAAAGCTTCGCGATTACATTGAATAAGATGTTCACCACAATCATTGTGCCAGAGCGCTAAAGAGTTGGTTGTCATCAAAGGAACTTCCATCGCTTCTGTCAAAGCAAGTTGCAACTCATTCACGGTGATTACATCTTTCAAAGGTAATTCACCTTTAGCGAATACCAGCATGTCTTGCACCTGACGCTCGATATTATTCAAACGATTACAAATTTTTTCTGAAAACTGATGGCGCTTTGCATCATCTAATTTACTGTTGCACAAATGCCCGGCGTACAACATTGCTGCAGATAAAGGCGTGCGAATCTGATGCGCAAGAGCGCTCATCATTTTGCCCATCGCAGACAAACGTTCATGCCGACTTAATTGACTTTGAAGACGACGTGTTTCAGTTTGGTCGGTGAGCAAAATAATTTGTCCATCACCGCCCTGGTTGCGTGTGGAAATACTAATGCGACGACCATCGCGCAAGGAAACTTCATGACCATCGTCTTTACGCGGCGCAAAAGAACGCAAAATGACATCGCGCCATAATTCACCTTGCAAAGGCTCACCTAATAAATCAATTGCAGCAGGATTACATTCTGAAATGCGACCAGAAGAATCCAGCACCACTACACCACCAGGCAAAAAATTGAGAAGATTTTCAAGGCGATTGGCAATTACTTCTTTTTCTGCCAATTCTTGCATGCGCTGATTGGCAAGGGTGTTTAATTCCTGATTCAGCTCCGCCACGCGGTTTTCAAGCAAAAAATACGAATCAGTCAGCTGCTGCGACATCTCGTTGAACATGTCGAAGGCGTTTTTGAGATCCTGCCCTTTATCAGTTTTTACTGACGAGACAGACGGCTCTCCCGGGATTTGTTCAAGCGTAACCGGAGGAACCAGTTTCAAAGGAGCGCCCGCCTGGAATGTTTGCATGCCCGCCATGGGCTACCTCTCGTAGTTAAACTGAAATTACCTGGCGTCAAACATTTAACGCTAGGATTGGTTCGTAATGAGAGTTTTGCAAAGGCAGTGCCAAGAGATTTATTTATTAGTTTTCAATGAGTTAGAATTGAAAAAAATTTAGGAGTCAAAAACCCGGCAGATTGTGGACTTAAATCGAGGCGCGGTTTTCAGTGCTACACTGCATGTGCTCCACGAGTCGATGACAAACTTTTAATAAACACTAAGGAGAGATAAATGGCTAAGTATAAATTTGGTATCTACGAACCCCCCCACAAACGCTGGCCTGTTGCCTGGTACAACCCCGCTGTCCTATTCCGCTCTGCCCGTGAAATGCTTGCCAGCGGCGACTTCATTCGCAATTTCGATCGCCGTGAGCTGTTCACCAGTGGTGATTTGCAGGTGGTGGATCAAAGCAAAGGTCACAACAGTGGAGACTTTTGGTGGGATTTTATGTCTGACAGCGGCGACGGTGGCAATGCCAGCTATACCATCGCCCGCGCCATGCAAGCATCCAGCGTTCCAGTGCAATACGCTGAAGGCGTTACCCCTGACATAGACATAGGCAACAGCCTGCCGGGCAGCAAGCTAATGGTATTTGGTGGGGATTTGGCTTACCCAGGTGCGAGCACAGAAGAATATCAGTACCGCTTTATAGAGATGTGGGAAGCGGCTAAACGCAGCGACGAACCCTCGGATTTAACCTTTGCCTCTATCCCTCAGAATCATGACTGGTTTGATAACATTTCAAGTTTTAATCGCTATTTTGTAGGCGACTTTGAAAACCATTTTTTACAAGCTCATACGCCGCAAAATCGCAGCTATTTCGCAACTCGCTTGCCTCAAGACTGGTGGGTTTTAGGTTTCGATTTTGCTTTAGTCGGCGATTTGGACCGCACACAATACGAAGCATTTTTGAATTTGGTTCTGCGCGAGAAGGACGTTAATTTGTCTGCAGAAGAGATGGCAGCCAAACCAATCCGTCCTGGTCACAATCTTATTCTTGTCTACCCAGAACCTTACTGGACTCGCCCCTTGGGAGACGATGCCGGTGTTGGTTATCCCAAGCGCTACCAACGACTTGAAGCGGAATTATTAAATCTGGGTGTGAAAATCCGCATGCGCATTGCTGGCGATTTGCATCATTATGTGCGTGAATCTGCGCAGACCGGAGCTAACCTGGATTATGAAGATATGCTCGTAACCTGTGGAAGTGGTGGAGCTTTTTTACACCCGACACATGCCAAGCGGGTTACTCGTACAAAAATCCTGGACCGCATTAGCGATACCAATTCGATGACACCCGATTGGGAAAAGCGAGTTTGCGTCGGCATTCAGACCAATGAAACCACCGACCTCAATCAACGAAAATATCATCATCAAACAAGTTATCCGTCTCAAAAAACCAGCAAGCGTTTGGCCTACTGGAACCTTGTCGCCCTCTTTAAGCCAACGTCATTATTTGGATTGTTTGCTGATAAGGTTGAGGGGAATCTGCTTCAACGAACGCGCCAGCGCCTCGAAGAGATCTGGCAAGGTATCGCCATGGGCAACATTATGTTTACCCTACTATTAGGTTTCCTGTATTTACTGGCGGTTTACTGCAACAGCTTCGTATTCAGTAAATCCTTCGAAGCCGACGGTTTTATTGCAGCCAGCGCTATAGGAACCAAACCCTTAAGTGTCTTTATAGGTATGTGGTTTAACGCCTTGTTTTTTAGCCCGCTCGCCTTCGGCATGCATATTATCTTGCTGACTTTGTGTGGCTCTATCGCCCATGAGGATGGACCCGTTTCCTTTGCGCTGGGTGTAATTCACGGAATCGTTCACATTCTGGCTGCGGCTACTCTGTTTTGGTTGGCAAGCTGTTGGGGGTTAAATGCATACGTCAAAGGCGTGGTGATTTTTGCGGGCGGCGTATTAATCGGTGGCTTATTATTCGGAACCTATTTTTTCCTCCTTGCACGTTCAGGCTGGCTGGCTAATAACAGCTTTTCGCCTATAGCGCACCAGGGTTATAAGGGCTTTCTACGCTTCCGTATCGATGCTGCAGGCAATCTGCACGGCTATATGATAGGTACAGATGCAGTTCCACAGCGCTGGATCATAAATTCAGATGGCAAACGCCCTTTATGGATAGAACGGCCGGATCAGGACCTACCTGTTTGGAAAATTCGAGATGTTTTCAAGCTGGATAAATGATCATGAAGCTTATTAGATACAAGCAATCAGGAACTTCATGAAATCTAACCTAATGTTGTTAGTTGCTGCGGCTATTTGGGGTTTCGGATTTGTCGCGCAACGCTTGGGAATGAATTTTCTCGAACCTTTTATGTTTAATACCATGCGTTTTTTTCTGGGCAGCATATCTTTGCTGCCTTTACTTTGGTTTCTCTCTCGAAAGACACCTGTTAAAGTCCCAGACAAATCAGGTAAACCGCCGTTATGGAAAGGCGGGATTCTATGTGGATTAGTGTTGTTCGTCGCAGCAGCCCTCCAACAATACGGATTGTTTTACACCACAGCAGCGAAAGCGGGTTTTATTACCGGCCTCTATTTAATTCTCGTTCCTATGCTGGGAATATTACTCAGACATAAAACCGGTTTAACTATTTGGTTAGGCGCAGCTTTGGCACTCGCCGGACTTTACCTGTTAAGTGTAAATGATAATTTCACCATGTCCCTCGGTGATTCATTAATTTTTATAGGTTCGTTATTCTGGGCGTTTCATATTCTGGTTATCGACCATTTCAGTGGCCGCGTTGATCCTATTCAGTTATCTGCTGTTCAATTTTTAGTGTGCGGTTTTTTGAGCCTGGTTGTTTCGTTAGCTGTAGAAACCCCAACGCTCAATAACATTATCGCCTGTTGGAAACCCATTCTTTTTGCGGGCGTAGTGAGCGTGGGAATCGCTTACACATTGCAAGTGATTGCGCAAAAAAACGCAAACCCAAGCCACGCTGCAATCATCATGAGTTTGGAAGCAGTGTTTGCAGCCATCGGCGGCGTATGGCTACTGGATGAAACATTAAGTGCACGCGCATGGTTTGGCTGCGGTCTGATGATGGCGGGAATGTTGTTGTCGCAGGTGAAATTTAAAAATAATGTGCACCCACCAAAATAACGTTGGGTGCACACAAATAGTTTACTGAAGCGCTGCGCGAATCTTTTCCGCTGTTTTCTTCAAGGTTTCTCCATCTGCATTTCGCGCATATTCAAAACTTAAATCATCCATCGAATCCATGGGAACCAGATGGATATGGGTATGCGGAACCTCTAAGCCTGCAATCATCAAACCTATGCGTTTACATGGAAAAATAGTTTTCATCGCGTTGGCAATTTTATGGCTGACTTTAGTTAAATGGGCGGCGGTATCCACCGGAAGATCGCTCCACTGATCTACTTCCTGACGGGGAATCACTAACACATGCCCTTCACGAATCGGCTGGATTGTGAGAATCGCAATCGCTATATCGTCCTGATAAACAAAATTGCCTGGAATTTTTCCTTCCATAATTAAAGTAAAAACACTCGCCATATAAATCCCCTAAAATAATTTTTTAAGGAGTCATCATCCTAGCCTAAGCCAGCATGACGACTCCCTGTTTAGTTAGTAAATCGCTAGACCATAACCTAATAATTGTTTCGCTA
>CBHTVU010000128.1:0-12157 GCA_966096785.1 uncultured Gammaproteobacteria bacterium
TGATAACCGCCACCATCATCGTTGGAACCAATGTGGTTGTACATTGGTTCGATTTGACGCCAGACGGTAATTTGCAAAATGCGCATTTAAATCATGACGATGAACCCGCAAAACGTTTATTGTTTCAAATGGCTGGTAGCGTTATTAATCGCAGCGCCACCGACATTAAAAAAGATATACGAGCCCTCCCCGCCTGGTCTTCCCCTTTTATTTTTGCGCTTGATGATGAAAACCAGGACGTTTTAAATCGGCTGCTTCCGCCTGGCGTCTTGATGATGGCGGAGCAACTCAATGCAAAACATCCCTATGAAAAAATCCAGGACAGAAATCGCAAGCTCTTCGGTCGTTACATAACGCTGAACGACGGTGAAGTTATCAAATTAATTACCATTTCCGATGGCCTCGATGAAGGGCCCGATAGGGATATTATCTGGGAATTATTTATTAATAATATTTGGCCATTATTACTAGTATCCATTTTGGTTAGTGGTAGCGCATGTTTTTTACTGGCCCGTCATTTCACTTCAAGCATAAAACGTCTTCAGGAAACTATTCATAAAGTATCTCGCGGTGATTTGAGTGCGCGTGTTAGCAAACATTTCAGCGGAAGAAAAGATGAGATTGCGTCGCTTGGTCACGATTTCGATCAAATGACCGCACGGCTGGAAAAAGCCATGCTGGAGCAAAAACGTTTAATTAAAGATGTATCTCACGAACTGCGAACTCCCCTCGCCCGCCTTCAGGTCGCACTTGCGCTTGCACAACAACGCAGTAGAGGCACAGTTGACGGAGAATTAAATAGCATTAAGCAAGCCGCAGATTATCTCGGAAATATTATTACCGAGATACTTTCTTTGCCGGTTCATGACCAGCAAGGTTGGCAGCTGGACGACACGCTGGATTTGGTCGGTCTGCTCCATAGCATCAAAGATAATTACGAACAAATGGCCAGCGAAAAATCTATTACGATTACGTTTACACGTTATTTTAATGAAGCTTTGGTAGCGACCTACGGGAATATGTTGGTCGGAGTATTTGAAAATATCATTCGCAATGCAATCCACTACACTCCGCAACACGGAAAAATTGATATAAAGTTATCCCGCAAATCCGATGAAGATATTTTTACGATTGTAGTTTCCGATTCTGGCACAGGTGTTCCAGAGTCCGCTTTGAATGATATTTTTCAACCCTTCTTTCGAACCGACTCTGCTCGCGATCGCGAAAGTGGCGGCCACGGCCTTGGCTTGGCCATAGCTCATAGAAGCGTCACTTTGCATTTTGGAAAAATCTGGGCCGAAAATAATCGCGAAGGTGGATTAAAAATCACCGTAGAAATTCCGGCACTTCCACCGCAAGATGAAGAATAATTCCTTAAAAAAATCTCCTTAATATTACATACGATTAAGCCTTGAGGCTAACTGCACGCTTTGCTAAATAAGCATCATAATCAGGTATTGAACGTACAGATGTCGAATTAAATAGAGGCGATGCAATTAAAAAATCGGCAGAGCTGTGGTTACACGCAATCGGAATATTCCACACGGCGGCAATTCGCAACAGAGCTTTCACATCGGGATCATGAGGCATAGGTTCAAATGGGTCCCAAAAGAAAATAAGTACATCCACTACACCTTCTGTAATCAAGGAACCCACTTGCTGATCCCCACCCAGGGGACCGCTAATTAATTTATTTACTGGCAAACCCGTGGTGTTTTCAATAATCAACCCCGTAGTACCTGTCCCGTAAAGCTTATGTTTTAACAGCTCAGCTTTGTGCTCTTCACACCAGGAAACCAAATCTTGCTTTTTATTATCGTGGGCAATGAGCGCGATGTTTTTTATTGCACCTAAAGTGACTTTTTTAAATTCCATAAAGTTTTCCTCTTAATGAAAAGTCTTAAATGAAAAAGCCTTGGCTAGAGTATAACCAAGGCTTTTTACAATTCAAAGGCACCAATCAATAGATGCCTAAAGATATTAAATGTAGATAAATTTAATTACTTAGCTTTTGTTAGACTTAAGTAATTAAATTTTTTCTTAATTATTAACTTTTATCTTAATTACTTAATTCGAGCAACAATTTATTCAATCGCTGAACGTAAGCAGCCGGGTCTTGCAGTTGCGCACCTTCGGCCAAATTCGCCTGATCAAATAAAATATGCGCTAAATCACCGAAGCGAGATTCGCTAGCCTCTTGCTCCAATTTTTTAACCAATGGATGATCAGGATTCAATTCCAGAATTGGTTTTGAATCTGGAACTTTCTGGCCAGCTTGCTCAAGAATGCGGCGCATTTGCGCACCCATATCATGTTCAGCAACCACCACACAGGCAGGAGAATCAGTTAAGCGATCAGTAATACGTACTTCTGCAACTTGCTCAGTCAAGGCAGTTTGAACACGCTCCAACAATGGTTTTAATTGCTCAGCTACTTTTTCTTTGGCTTGCTTTTCTTCTTCTGTATCGAGCTTGCCTAAATCAAGTTCACCTTTACCTACATCTTGCAAAGACTTGCCATCAAACTCTGACAAATGGCTCATCAACCACTCATCAACACGATCAGTCAGCAAAAGCACTTCAATGCCTTTCTTGCGGAAGATTTCCAAATGAGGACTATTTTTAGCAGTATTGAAATTTTCTGCCGCTATGTAATAAATTTTTTCCTGCCCTTCTTTCATACGGGACACGTATTCTTCCAGCGACTGATTTTGTTCAGCGCTGTCAGTATGGGTAGTTGCGAAGCGCAGCAATTTGGCAATTTTTTCACGATTTGCAAAATCTTCCGCAGGGCCTTCTTTCAATACCTGACCAAATTCCTTCCAGAAACTACTGTATTTCTCAGGTTCGCTGCTGGCAATTTTTGAAAGCATATCTAACACACGTTTTGTCAACGCAGTGCGCATGCTATCGATGTTAGGATCTTTCTGCAAAATTTCGCGCGAGACGTTCAATGATAGATTGTTGGAATCAACTACACCTTTGATAAAACGCAAATACAACGGAAGGAATTGCTCTGCGTCATCCATAATGAATGTGCGCTGCACATATAATTTTACGCCGCGTGATGCATCGCGATTGTACAAATCAAACGGAGCACGTGTAGGTACATAAAGCAAACTGGTGTAGTCCAGATTACCTTCTACTTTATTATGGCTCCATGTTAAGGGTTCAGCATAATCATGGCTTACATGCTTATAAAATTCTTTGTACTCTTCTTCAGTAACATCTGTACGTGAACGAGTCCAAAGCGCAGTAGCTGTGTTGATAACTTCATCTTCAGAAGCTTCAGCCGCGTCACCATCTACAGGAACCTGCTTTTTCATGACGACTGGAATTGCGATGTGATCCGAATATTTTTTAATAATATTGCGTAGACGCCAGTTGTCGGCAAATTCAACTGCATCACTTTTTAAATGTAATTCAACGGTCATACCACGATCAGCTTTTTCGACGGTTTCAACATTAAATTCGGCGTCGCCAGAACATTCCCAACGCACACCCTCACTAACAGGTGCACCGGCACGGCGAGTAGTCACTACAACGCGATCAGCCACAATAAATGCGGAGTAGAAACCCACGCCAAATTGGCCAATGAGTTGTGCATCTTTTTTCTGGTCACCGCTTAACTTCTGCATAAAATTGGCGGTACCTGATTTAGCAATGGTTCCCAGGTTTTCAATCACTTCATCGCGCGACATACCTATACCGTTATCGCTGATGGTGATTGTTTTCGCATCTTTATCAAAACTCACGCGAATTTTTAATTCCGCATCACCTTCGTACAAATCCCCATTAGATACAGCTTCAAAACGCAATTTATCTGCAGCATCCGAAGCATTCGAAACCAATTCGCGCAAAAATATTTCACGATTGGAATAGAGCGAGTGAATCATCAAATGTAACAACTGCTTGGCTTCAGTTTGAAAACCGCGCGTTTCTTTACGAGCATCAATGGTCATATGGAACTCCTTAAGGATAGAAAACTTAACTTGGACAATTTTTAGCCAGCAAACAGCTAGCCGATGGATCGAAAATGGGGGGAAAGATCAAAAAATCAAGGGTGAGGGAGAAAACTCTTATAGAAATAAAAGGGTATCAGTGTTCACTAATACCCTTGGAGGATAAAAATTGCCATGCTCTACAGATAGCTAATCACGTTGGTTAACGCTCACGCAAACTTTCGTTGGTATGACGCATTAGAGGATCGAAGAAAAACTCTATGACACGCCGCTGAGTAGTCTTGATTTCTACCGTTACCGCCATTCCAGGAGATAAGTTCACGTTATTGCCATCAATCATTATTTGATGTTGCTTTAAACGCACTCTTGTAGCAAAAACCAGCCCCATTTTTTCATCTTGAATAGCATCTGATGAAACAGAAATCACTTCTCCCGTGATAGTTCCATACTTGGTAAATGAAAAAGTTTCAATTTTGACTTCAACCTTCTGGCCCGGTCTAACAAACCCTACATCTTTGTTAGAGAGGTAAGCCTCAATTTCTATGGGGCCATTACTAGGAACAATTGTCATGAGAGGTTGAGCTGGTGTAACAACTCCTCCTAAGGTATGTACTGCGAGTTGTTGTACCACCCCGTCTACAGGAGCTTTTAACTGCATGAATCGTCCACGAGTATTAGCTTTAATTAACTCTTGCGAAGCGGTAGATAGACGTAATTCAGCTTCATGCAGCTTGTCCAACCAAATGCGACGAGTCTCCGCGTAAAACTGCTTACTCTCCCTTTCCGCTTCCAATTTCGAAGCCGTTATTTCGGCCAATCGTTCCTGTTGAACGTCCAAATTATGGGATTGTTCAATCAGTGCAGTTTTTAATTCGAGATATTCATGGCGCGAGACAAAATTTTTGGCAAGCAAATTCTGCATATCAGCTTCACGCTGCTGAATAATGGGTAAGGTCTCTCGATCTCTTTCAACCAAAGCCTGGGTCGAACGTTGCTCCGCTTCATGGCGAATAATAGCTGCAGCTAATTGCGACACTCGAGTTTTGTAGGCTTCAAATTGCCCAATTGCTAAACGGTTTTGCGCCTGAGTATCCGATGCAGGAATTGTTGTAGGTACTTCAGCAGATTCAAATACAAATTTATAATTTTTATTTGAATTAATATTCTTTTCCTGTGCAATTAAAAGAGATTGATACATAGCAACATCTAATGAAGCGGTTTGAAACTCAACTCGCAGGCGGTCAATATCTGCCTGGGCTACTGTCGCATCCAATTCGATTAAGTTCTCACCTGCTTTCACAACTTGACCATCAGCAACATGAATTGCATGAACTGATGCAATTTCAAAAGGCTGAATAATTTTACTTCGACTATCGGGAACAATTTTTCCCGTTGCAGATGCAACGACATCAAGCTTTCCAAAAATCGACCAAAGAATTAATAAAAAACAAAATAAAATGATGAGCCGCATAAATATTTGCGGTGCTGGATGAACTGGTGTTTCTTGCAAGGCTAAAGTGGCTGGCAGGAACTCATATTCATGGCGAAGTCTTGGAACTGTATCCAATGACTGGCGTTGCGACCATGCCTCTAAAAAAATAGTTTTGTATCGTAACCATAAATCACGGGCTGCAGCTGTTTTAATACCCATACTAACCTCCCTGCAACTCTAGCAGACGGGCATAATGTCCTGCGTTACCTGCGAGCTCACTATGATGTCCCATTTCCACAATTTGACCTCGCTCCATTACGACAATCCGGTCAGCTATGCGAACAGCTGACAATCGGTGCGCAATAATAATTACCGTGCGCCCCTTACAAATATCGTGCATGTTATCCTGAATAATACGCTCGGATTCATAATCCAATGCACTAGTTGCCTCATCGAATATCAATATCCGGGGGTTCCCCATAAGCGCACGAGCAATTGCAATACGCTGACGTTGACCGCCTGATAGAGTTGACCCATGTTCTCCTACCATGGTGTCATAGCCGTCTTGCAGCTCAAGAATAAACTCGTGAGCTCCTGCAAGTTTTGCCGAAGAAATCACTTGTTCAAGCGATACTCCCGGATCAGCCAAAGCTATATTCTCACGGATGGTCCGATTAAAAAGTACGTTTTCTTGAAGTACTACACCAATCTGACGACGCAATGAGGAAGTATCTGCTTGCGCCATATCTATACCATCAATCAAAACACGGCCGCGTTCAGGCACATACAAACGCTGGATCAATTTTGTAAGAGTACTTTTCCCTGAGCCGGAGCGCCCTACAATACCAATAATTTCACCCGCTTGAATTTTGAGACTCAAACCAGATAAAACCTCTTGACCATCTGCACGATAACGAAATCTCACATTATCAAATTCAATATCGCCCTTAAGACGTGGCAAGCTTGAACGATTGGCCGCCGCTAATTCCGTGCGAGCATTTAGAATGTCGCCTAAGCGTTGCATGGAAATACCAATTTGTTGGAAATCAGTCCACAACTGAGCCAATCGCATAATCGGTTGCGCAACTCGGCCAGCCAACATATTAAATGCGATCAATTGGCCCACACTTAAATCACCATCAATAACTAATTTCGCACCTAACCATAGAGTACCTACCACTACTATTTTTCCAATCAAATTGACGGACTCATGTGCAAGTGTTGCTAAAGTTGTTGCACGAAAGCTGGCAGATACATAGTGAGCTAATTGTTTATCCCAATGACGAACCATTTGTGGTTCTACAGCCATACTTTTTAAAGTATCGATGCCCGATAATGATTCAACTAAAAATGACTGGTTTTCAGCGCTGCGATTAAATTTCTCATGCAAACGAGCACGTAAGAGTGGAGTAATTAATGCAGAGACTAAAAAATAAAAAGGCAAAGATGCCAACACGATCAATGTTAACCAACCGCTATAAAACAACATAACGCCAATGAAAACGAAGGAAAAAAATACGTCTAAAACTAAAGTAATCGAATTTCCTGTTAAAAATGATCGGATGTTTTCTATCTCTCGAACACGCGCTACCGAATCCCCGACACGACGCGCCTGAAAATAGGCGAGCGGCAATGCTAACAAATGACGAAAAATTCGAGCTCCCAACTCAACATCAATTCTGCTGGTTGTATGTGCAAACACATAAGTGCGTAGACCAGACAAAACTATTTCAAAAACAGATACTACAAATAATCCAATCGCAATAACATCAAGTGTTGATAACCCACGATGAACCAATACTTTATCCATTACTACTTGAAAAAATAACGGTGTCACTAAAGCGAACAGATTTAATGCGAGAGAGACTACTAAAACTTCTACTAGCAATTTTCGATATTTCACAACGGCGGGAATAAACCAGGTGAAATCAAATTTAGCCAAATCACCTGTCATGGATGCTCGTGACGCAATAAGAATTAATTCACCACTCCACAACTCTGACAATTGATTTTCGTTTAGGACTATAGGACGAGCTTCGCGTGGATCCTGAATTAAAAACTTATCGGCATCTGCTTGTGCAATAACAAAGTAATTACCACTTCGGTCTAAAGCTATAGCAGGCAATGGAGTTCTGTCCAAACGGTTTATATTTGTGGAAACTTTTTTAACTTGCAACTCGGATTTTTTTGCCGCAAGCATAATTTCACTTGTGCTAAAAAGTTGTCCCGGTAAACGAAACTCATGAATCAATTGATCTGCATCCACAGCTATGCCATGAAAATGCGCCAGCATCATAAAACTGATCAATCCAGTGTCGACAATAGTGGACTCTGAATTTAATTCAGTTGAAACATCCTGAGAAGAACTAACAGACATAAAAACCTCAAAAGCTCCGGGTATTACTATTACACAATACCCGGTCACTGCTCCTTAGTGAAAATATTAATGGGAAACAACAATCATAGGTGGATTCACATCCGCATAACCTACCAGCGGTTTTGTCTCTGCCGATGCAGGTGGAGCAAAAGATGCCATCGCCTGTACCATTGCATCTGCCTGAGCAGAACTTGTGACAGCTTGAGACGTCTTTGTTGACTTACTTGCTGTAGTTAACTTGGAGACTAGAGGTGCCGTTACCGACGTTGCGGCTGAAATATTTCCAGCGGCATCCTTGGCAGTCACTTTCACGGTTTCCTTGTTTACCAATGCAGTACTTAGTGTAATTGAATAGGTTCCTGATGAGCTCGTTGTCCCACTGCCAATTTCAACAGAGCTTGCATTCTTGATACTAACAGTAGAATTCGCTTCTGCAGTACCACTCAGGATTTTACCCGCACTGTTAAACGATGCTGTCGGTTGTGATGGCGCGGTTAAATCCGGTGCCGTGATTGATTTGGCCACAGAGATATTTCCTGCAGAATCTTTCGCCGTCACATTCACTATTTCTTTATTGATTAATGCAGTACCTAAAGTAATGGAGTAAGTACCAGAGGAAGTTGCTGTACCACTACCAATTTGAACAGCACTCGCATTTTTAATGCTAATCGTAGAGCCCGCCTCTGCAGTACCGCTCACGATTTTACCCGCACTATTAAACGATGCGGTTGGTTGTGAAGGTGCGGTTAAATCCGGAGCGGTAACTGATCTCGCCGTTGATACATTTCCTGCAGAATCTTTCGCTGTCACATTTGCAGTTTCTTTGTTGATTAGTGCCGTAGAAAGCGTAATTGAATAGGTACCTGACGAACTCGTGGTACCGCTGCCAATTTCTACAGAGCTTGCGTTTTTAATGCTAATCGTAGAACTTGCTTCTGCAGTACCACTCACCACTTTACCTGTGTTGTCGAATGACGCTGTTGGTTGTGAAGGTGCCGTTAAATCAGGTGATATAATGGATCTTGCGACCGATACATTTCCTGCGGAATCTTTTGCCGTCACACTCACCGTTTCTTTGTTGATTAATGCAGTTCCCAGTGTAATGGAATAAGTACCGGACGATGTTGCCGTACCACTACCAATTTCAACGGAGCTTGCATTTTTTATGCTAATGGTAGAGCTAGCTTCTGCGGTACCACTCACAACTTTACCTACACTGTTAAATGACGCTGTCGGTTGTGAAGGTGCTGTTAAATCAGGTGCTGTTATGGATCTTGCAACCGATACATTTCCAGCAGCATCTTTGGCTGTTACGTTCACGGTTTCTTTGTTGATTAAAGCAGTAGAAAGTGTAATTGAATAAGTACCGGACGATGTTGCTGTACCACTACCAATTTCAACAGCACTTGCATTTCTAATGCTAATGGTAGAACCCGCTTCTGCAGTACCACTCACAATTTTACCCGCACTATTGAATGACGCAGTGGGTTGATTAGGCGCGGTGGTATCACTTGATATTAAAGGTGCTGTTGCAGAGGTTGCTGATGAAATATTTCCAGCCGCATCCTTCGCTGTCACGCTAATAACTTGCTTATTAGTAAGTGCAGTACCTAAAGTAATGGAGTAAGTACCAGAAGATGTTGCCGTACCACTGCCAATCTCAACAGAACTAGAGTTTTTGATACTGATAGTAGAGCCTGCTTCAGCATTACCAGAAACAATTTTTCCTGTCGAATCGAAACTTGCTGTTGGTTGTGACGGTGCGGTTAAATCAGGTGCTGTAATGGATCTTGTGACCGATACATTTCCAGCAGCATCTTTCGCCATTACGTTCACGGTTTCTTTGTTGACTAATGCAGTGCTCAGCGTAATGGAATAGGCTCCAGAAGAATTCGCTGTACCACTTCCAATTTCAACCGAACTCGCATTTTTAATACTAACCGTTGAACCGGCTTCTGCAGAACCACTAACAACTTTGCCCGCTGAATCAAAACTTGCTGTAGGTTGAGATGGCGCTGTTAAATCAGGTGCGGTAACTGATTTTGTAACAGATACGTTTCCAGCAGCGTCTTTCGCGGTGACATTCACTGTTTCTTTGTTAATTAATGCAGTGCCCAGCGTAATGGAATAGGCTCCAGAAGAATTCGCGGTACCATTTCCAATTTCAACCGAACTTGCATTTTTAATGCTAACCGTTGAACCCGCTTCTGCACTACCGGAAACAATTTTACCCGTCGAATCAAAACTTGCTGTTGGTTGCGATGGAGCTGTTAAATCAGGTGCCGTAATTGATCGTGCAACCGAGATATTTCCAGCTGCATCTTTCGCAGTAACATTCACCGTTTCTTTATTGATTAATGCAGTGGAAAGTGTAATTGAATAGATACCTGACGAATTTGCCGTACCGCTACCAACCTCAACTGAGCTTGCGTTTTTAATACTGACTGTTGAACCTGCTTCTGCAGATCCACTAACAACTTTACCTGTTGAATCGAAACTCGCTGTAGGTTGTGGAGGAGCTGTTAGATCAGGTGCAGTGATCGAGGTAGCAATTGATACATTTCCAGCAGCATCTTTCGCCGTTACGTTCACGGTTTCTTTGTTGATTAATGCAGTAGAAAGTATAATTAAATAGGTACCGGATGAAGTTGCTGTACCGCTTCCAATTTCAACTGAACTCGCATTTTTAATACTAATCGTTGAACCAGCTTCTGCAGTACCAGAAACAATTTTTCCTGTTGAATCGAAATTTGCTGAAGGTTGTGAAGGGGCTGTTAGATCAGGGGCAATGATCGAGGTAGCAACAGAAACGTTTCCAGCAGCATCTTTCGCCGTTACATTTACAGCTTCTTTATTGATTAATGCAGTAGAAAGTGTAATTGAATATGTACCAGATGAAGTTGCAGTAGCACTTCCAATCTCAACTGAACTTGCATTTTTAATGCTAACAGTTGAACCTGCTTCTGCATTACCGGAAGCAATTTTTCCTGTCGAATCAAAACTTGCTGTCGGTTGTGATGGCGCTGTTAAATCAGGTGCAACGACAGAGGTGGCAACAGAAACGTTTCCAGCAGAATCTCTCGCCGTTACATTCACCGTTTCTTTATTGATTAATGCTGTAGAAAGTGTAATTAAATAGGTACCAGATGAGGTTGCAGTACCGCTGCCAATTTCAACAGTACTCGCATTTTTAATGCTAACTGTTGAACCTGCTTCTGCAGAACCACTAACAACTTTGCCTGCTGAATCAAAACTTGCTGTCGGTTGTGACGGGGCTGTTAAATCAGGCGCAACGACAGAGATCGCAACAGAAACGTTTCCAGCAGCATCTTTTGCCGTTACATTTACAGCTTCTTTATTGATTAATGCAGTAGAAAGTGTAATTGAATAAGCACCAGATGAAGTGGCAGTACCGCTGCCAAGTTCAACAGCACTCGCATTTTTAATGCTGACTGTTGAACCTGCTTCTGCAGATCCGCTTACGACTTTCCCCGCACTATCAAACGCTGCTGTGGGTTGGTTAGGAGCGGTAGTATCGCTTGATAATAAAGGCGCAGTTGCAGACACTGCTGACGAAATATTTCCAGCCGCATCTTTCGCTATGACACTGACAACTTGCTTATTAGTAAGTGCAGTACCCAAGGTAATAGAGTAAGTGCCAGAAGAGGCTGCTGTACCACTTCCTATCTCAACCGAGCTTGCATTTTTAATGCTAACAGTAGAACCCGCTTCTGCATTACCAGAAACAATTTTGCCCGTCGAATCAAAACTTGCTGTCGGTTGTGATGGCGCTGTTAAATCAGGTGCTACGACATAGGTCGCAACAGACATATTTCCAGCAGCATCTTTTGCAGTAACACTTACGGTTTCCTTGTTAATCAATGCAGTCGAAAGCGTAATTGAATAAGTCCCGGATGAAATTGCAGTACCGCTGCCAATTTCAACAGCACTCGCATTTTTAATGCTAACCGTTGAACCTGCTTCTGCATTACCGGAAACAATTTTTCCTGTTGTATCGAATGTTGCTGAAGGTTGTGAAGGCGCCGTTAAATCAGGTGCAATGACAGAGGTAGCAACAGAAATGTTTCCAGCAGAATCTCTCGCCGTTACATTTACAGTTTCTTTATTGAGTAATGCAGTGGAAAGCGTAATTGAATAGATACCTGACGAATTTGCCGTACCGTTACCAATTTCAACTAAACTTGCATTTTTAATACTGATAGTACTACCTGCTTCAGCAGAACCGCTTACCACCTTGCCTGTAGCGTCGAATGATGCTGAAGGCTGTGAAGGTGCTGTGGTATCATTTGATAATAAAGGTGTAGTTGCCGAGGTGGAGGGTGATGTATTTCCATTAGTATCTTTTGCCGTCACAGTGACAGTTTCT
>CBHTVU010000129.1:0-12087 GCA_966096785.1 uncultured Gammaproteobacteria bacterium
GCCGTGAAATCATTGGACGATTTTAAAGAATATTATCAAGCTTCCGTAGACCAACCTCTGCCTCTGTTTCGCCGAAGGGCTTAGGCATATGAAAACCTGAAAGTCGCCACCGCGATTTTCAGGTTTCTCAATCCTGATTCCTCAACCACAAATTGGCTGTCCATTGCGCCTCCCCAGGATAGCGTTAACACTCATAGCACCTACGCCAACCAGTTCATTTTAGCTGCCTTTCAGCATGTTTTAAGTACCAGAAAACTGATCCTCCATGCTAGAATCGCCGCCCGGTTTTGCATATCCAATACTTATATTTTTCATTGTTCGCGACTATTGATTTAGTAAGGATTCCACTTGAAACACCTATTTAAAAAATTCACATTTGCCTTCACATTGTTTTACGCTCTAGCTCCATTGATGACGAGTGCTGCCGTACCAAAGGCATACACCGCAGACTTGAATCCACCGACGGACACTAAAGAAGCTTTTGTAAATTGGATGGTGGCTAATCGTGGTGAAGACAAAAAATTCCTGGGTCAACGCTGGGATCGCTATCAGGTTCTGATTCAGCGCAACGATTTAACCAACGATCAAACAAAGCGCGCATTTTTATTAACACCGCGCGAAGAGTTTGTACGTAAAATTTCCCTCGCGCACACCTATGACGATAACTTCCTCGACATAGGTTTTGGTGTAACTATTTCTGGTCCGCATGCAGTGAGCCGTATGACCAGTGTTTTGGACATTCAAAAGACTGACAAGGTACTAGAAATTGGCACGGGCTCGGGTTATCAATCCTCCATTTTGGGCCACATTACTGACAAGGTTTGGACCATCGAAATTATCAAGCCGCTGGCAGAGCGCACCCGTAGTGTGTATGACGGCATAATTGCGAAGGGCTATACCGAATACAAAAACGTTAATACCAAGCAAGCTGATGGTTACTACGGTTGGGAAGAGGCAGCTCCGTTCGACAAGATCATAGTGACTTGTGGTATTGACCATATTCCTCCTGCCCTGCTCAAACAACTTAAAACCGGCGGCATGATGGTAATTCCAGTAGGCCCACCAGGCGCCCAGCACGTATTGAAGATTACCAAAGAAGCTAACCCTGATGGTTCCATCAAGATTTCTCGTTCTGATATTTACAACGGGAAAGTGGTTCCTTTCGTGCCCTTCACCAAACTTGAAGGGGATGCCATCGTAGGGTCACATAATAAGTGATAGCGTCAACCAAACCTGCTTCAAACAACGAATGGTCCCAAACAGGCTTACGCCAGCTACTCATGTACGCTGCCGTAGGTTGTGTAGCCGGTGCGGTTATTGCCTTGCAAATCGGGATAATGCGTATTTTTTCCGAGGGTAGCTGGGCGCATTTCGGCTCATTGGTAGTAAGCCTCGCCATGTTGGGCTTTGGCTTGACCAGCGCGGTAATGTGCCTTGCGCGGAATTGGTTTGAACGGCATTGGTTTGGTGTTATTGCAGGGTCCCTCGCTGCATTTGCACCTCTTGTGGTCGGCGCGAATCTAGTCGCCCAGCAACTCCCTTTTAATCCCATCTTTATAGTTTCCGACCCAGTGCAAAAATGGCGACTTGTCGCTAACTTTGCGCTTTACCTCTTGCCGTTTTTAGCGGGCAGCGTGTTTTTGGGTACCGTATTTTTGCGAGCGCAAAAGGTATTTAGCCGTGTTTACTTCGCCGATTTACTCGGCTCCGGCCTTTGCGGTCTGCTGACTCTTGGGTCACTTTTTTTGTTTCGCCCCGATAATCTTGTATTAGTTCCAGTAGTACTTGCAGGCATTGGTGGGGTGCTTTGGTTTGTTGGTTTAGGTTCGCGCAAATGGTCAATTGCGCTTGTGCTTATCACTCTTGCAGCTTTAATCGTACATGTACAATTGCCCGAATTAGCCAAGGTTCCAAAACTATCTGTCTCCGATTACAAAGGGGTTTCTTACGCGCGTAAATTTCCTGATAGCAAACAACAATATGAAGGTGTTTCGCCTTTTGGACATCTTGAAGTTTATAGCAGCTCCTATCTTCATTTCGCCCCTGGTCTATCTGACAACGCGTCGCTAAACCTCGAAGAGATGCCTGCGAACGCCTATTTAGGTTTATATGTGGATGGTGATGGGCCCATAGGTATCATGCGCGACCTGGCTGATAAGGACACGGCTTACTTCCACTACTTACCCATGATTTATCCTTATCTGATCACTAACAAACCCAAGACGTTTGTCGTGCAATTTGGTGGCGGTATTTCCACTATGGTGGCATTGCACAGTTCGTCCAAAGTGACTGTAGGTGAAGCAAATCCAGCATTTTTAAAAGCATTTCGCGAGAGCGATGTTCTAAAAAATTTCACCAAAGATATTCTTAATCGCGTCACTGTTATCCCCTACGATGGTCGCTTATTTCTCGCTAACACAAACGAGCGCTACGACGTAATTGACCTCAGCCTCGCGGATTCTGCAGGCTTGTCTAATCCTGGCGGTTTTGCAATTGTCGAAAAATATTCTTACACCCAGGAGGCCATGCAGCATTACATGCATGCACTGAATGACAAGGGAGTTTTGTCCGTTACGCTGTGGAATAAAGAAGAGCCACCAAAATCTGTTCTTAAATTATTCGCGACCATGGCCGCCGCTGCGCGGGCCAATGGTGACAAAGATATCAGCCAACATTTTTTTGTTGCATCAAGTTATCTCTCTACGGTGACCGTGCTTTACAAACGCGGAGAATTTACTGCTGAAGAACTAACAAAATTGCGTGAACATACATCTTCGATGTCGTTCGACGAAATTTACTCTCCAGGCATAAGTTTCGACGCAGCTAAAGCAGATCACGTATTCAAAGACTTTCACGACAGCATCTTTTCTGCAGATTCATCTCACCCCGAATCAGCAACTGATACAGCATCCGACGCTCCGTCGGACGAAGGCAACGCACTTACAGTTCCGGCATCTTTGCTCAGTCAATTAGCATGGCAATCGTTAATTAAGGACGATTGGCAAAACTTTAGTAACCGCTATCTTTTTGATGTTCGCCCACTCACCAATAATCATCCTTATTTCGCGGCATATGTTTTTCCAAAAGATTTGCCGAAAATTACTGATCGCCTGGAACTTTTTCAGGATGAATGGGGTTATCTATTATTGTGGGCGACCTTGGCGATTGCCTGTGCAGCAGGTTTAATTCTTATTTCTATCCCAGTGATTTTTGGCTGGCGTACCGCTTTCAATCGCTACCCCGGCAAATCGCAAACGATTCTTTATTTTGCGTGTCTGGGTTTTGGTTACATCACCGTGGAGGTTGGTTTGATCGCGCAATTTATCCAGGCACTTTCTAATGCGACTGTATCTGCATCGGTTTTAATTACGGGCATGCTGGTTTTTTCCGGGATTGGCAGTTTCGCATCAGACAAATATGCCGCAAACGCGCGCACTACCCTACCGAAAATTTTTATGATGATCGGTGTATTACTCATTGCGTATAGTTTGATATTGAACCCCATCCTTAACGCCATAGGTGGTCTGCCCTATGCGATCCGCTTACTTTGCTGTTTTGCTCTAATAGCACCACCTGCATTTTTAATGGGTTTCCCCATGGCGACCGGCATGGGCGTGTTAACGCGATTAAAGAAAGAAAATATGTTTTTGTGGGCATGGGGAGTCAACGGTTGCTTCTCCGTTATTGGTGCTGCACTTGTACCTATAATCGCAACATCTTTTGGCCTGGCCGCTGTTATCGCCACCGCCGGCGCAGCTTATTTAATTGCTATACCTGCATTTTTTGGTGTACTGAAACCTATTGCTAATGAAACAATCATTTCAAGGTCATAAGGTGAAAGAAAAGCTGTCGAACTATTTATTATTGGCATCGCTGTTTTGTTTGCTTTACAGCTTGTGCGCATCTGCGACGGCGCAAAATACTTTCATTCGATTCAAGCACGCCCCCTTCCCCTACCAAGATTCCGCTAATGTAGAAACACCATTTTTTGATGTCATTGATCAAGGCCGTCGCGGCCACACCAGTTTACGTGGAGGAGTTTATTGGGAAGATGAACGCTACGTGGATAATCGCGTGCTCGTCTCAATACCATCGCATTTCAGACGTACAAAGCCGGCAGTTATTGTGGTGTTTTTACACGGAAACCTGGCGACACTAGAACGCGATGTACTAACCCGCCAGGGTATTCCGGAACAAGTAGCAACATCAGGATTGAATGCAGTACTAGTCGCACCACAATTTGCGGTAGACGCTTTAGATTCCAGCCCTGGGCATTTTGCGGACAATAATTATTTCGAAAAATTTTTATTTGAAGTGGCCGTTAAAATCGGCAGATGGAAAAAAAATAGAGCGATTGCCGAATCTTTAAAAAATGCCAAAGTAATCATAGTTGCCTACAGTGGAGGTTATCAAGCTGCAGCGGCGATACTTGAAAATGGAGGCGCAAATGATCGCATCGCGGGCATTGTATTACTGGATGCTCTCTATGGCCGCGAGCAAACCTTCGCAGACCTTTTTACTAACAATCCTCGCAGTTTTTTAGTCAGCACATTTACCGAAGCTGCCCGCATCCCCAATGAAAATTTGAAAAGTTTGCTGCAAACAAACAATAAAATCATCATAAACAATGTGCCAGAAAAAATTCTGCCCGGAACATTCAGTTTTTCTTTCTTGGGCCCCGATGTCGATCATTACACTCTTCTTGAAGGCAGCTGGATTGAAAAACCGCTCACTGACATTTTGCGAAGAGTTGATTTACATAAAAGGAAAAATTAATACTTCTCTAGATAACTATCAAAGAATCTACCGAAAGCAAGTCAAATAGTGAGTGCATTTGTTATGAATGCAACTATGTGCGCTGATGATATGAAAGGTGAATCTTTCGCTAGCTCTTTTCATAAACATGAACAACTCGTTAACTAAAAAAACGTTTAATCGCCTCCGCCTCTGCAAGCGCATCTTGCTTACCCAACTCCATCAACTCGGTAATAAATTCGGTCGAAAATAATAAATAACTTGCTGCGGTTGCACCGCCGCCTTTTGCGGTTGCACCTATTGCTCGCAGGAAAAATCGCAAACTTTCGGGAAGGTAGCGCACGTTCCTACCAGCGATTACATCCAAAGGACTGGATGGCGAGATGACCATATTTTCAACGGCGCGCAAGTTTAAAGCTGAAGATTTTTTTTGTTCTTCTGGAATTAATTTCACCAGTCTATTAATGAGCTCCATATGTTCTAAATCCCCTTCAAGCGAATCTACAAACGCACTATTTAATAAGTGACCTACAATTTGCCCCATGGAGGGTGAATGCTTGGCCGGTAAACGTTTGTTAGGTTTTGCAGAGGATCTATTTCCACTCACCCCTACGACAAATAAGGATTCGGCGCCCAAATGAAGCGCTGGGCTTATAGGCGCCAATTGCCGCAGTGCGCCATCACCAAAATATTCGCGATCAATTCTAACCGCAGGAAAAATAGTAGGAATTGCTGATGATGCCAATAAATGTTCCAACCGCAATTGGGTTGGTACACCTGCACGTCTGTAACGATTCCATCCGCTAATACTTTCGTGTCCCTGAAAAAAACTTACTGTATGGCCAGATGTATAGCCCATAGCAGACACAGACACCGCAAGTAATTTTCCACTCGCCACAGATTGGTTGATATTTTGAAAAGGAATACGTGAACCGAGTAAATCCCAGAGCGGGGAATTATCCAGGAGCGAGAGAGGCTTATTTCTGCCTATACCCTGATTAAAAAGCGATAACCCGAGAAAACCCAATCCTTTAAAAATATCCCACCATGAATGCAAGTAAACGTCACCCACACTTAGGTTGCACCACATGTTCGCCAGCGCGTGTACAGATTCTTTAAAATTGCCAGGATGTGCTGCAAGTGCCAGCGCATTAATTGCACCGGCTGAAGTACCGCAAATGATTGGAAATGGATAGGAGTTGTCATCGGGAAGAATTTCAGCGAGCGCTTGTAATACACCAACCTGGTAGGCTGCACGCGCACCACCGCCCGATAAAATTAAGGCGCGCTTCATAGGCAGTAACTACATTTTTTCATACTTCCGCCTTTCTACGCATTTGCTTTTGCAATTTCTTTATCACGCAATTCGCGACGCAGTACTTTACCCACGTTCGTTTTAGGTAACTCCTTACAGAATTCAATTTGGTGTGGAACTTTGTAAGCAGTTAATTTTGTTTTAGCAAAATCACGAATTGTTTTTACATCAAGTTCCGGTTTTGCAGAAACCAAAAAGGCTTTTACAATTTCGCTGCCTTCTTTATCAGGCACACCTATGACGGCGGCTTCAATAATATCGGGATGGCTGCTTAATACATCTTCAACTTCGTTTGGATAAACTTTAAAGCCAGACACATTGATCATGTCTTTTTTACGGTCAACAATTTTGATAAAGCCATCCGCGGAAATAACAGCCATGTCACCGCTTTTAAACCAGCCTTCGCTATCAATGACTTCTGCGGTTGCTTCCGGACGCTGCCAGTAACCTTTCATGACTTGCGGGCCACGAATACATAATTCGCCTGCCTCACCGATAGGTAATGATTTATTGTTTTCATCAATCACTTTACATTCTGTTTCTGGCAACGCATGACCAACCGTGCCGTACTGCAATGCATTGATTTGGTTACTACACACAACCGGTGAAGTTTCCGTTAAACCGTAACCTTCAGTGATGGGGCTACCTGTTAAAGATTTCCATTTATTCGCAGTTTCGGCGATAAGCGCCATACCACCCGATGAAGTGAGATGTAACTTGCTAAAATCCAACGTCAGGAATTCAGGGTTGCGCAACAACGCATTAAATAAAGTATTGAGCCCCACAAATAATGTAAATGGGTATTTTTTTAACGTCGCAACGAACGCAGGAATATCACGCGGGTTCGGAATCAATATATTGTGATTTCCCAAGGACACGGCAGAAGTACAATGCAGCGTAAAGGAATAAATATGATAGAGCGGCAAAGGTGCGATATAAATTTCCTGATTTTTACGAAAGGCATCAACCATATGCACATTCAACTGCTCCATATTCGCAACTAAATTACGGTGCGATAGCATCGCCCCTTTGGCAACGCCCGTTGTTCCGCCAGTATATTGCAAAACTGCAACAGACTCCGGGTCAATGGCAACGGCTTGCCAGGGTTTGGTTGCCATGTTTAACGCATTATTAAATTTTATTTGATGCGGAAATGAAAATTTTGGCACCAATTTTTTAACATACTTCACCACACAATTAATGAGCAATTTTTTCAGTGGTGGATGAATATCGGCAAGCTCAGTGACAATTACCTGCTCTACTGCCGTCTCTTCAATAATAGAGGATGCATTTTTTGCAATATTCGCTAACACAACAAGTGCTTTCGCACCTGAATCATTGAGCTGGTGTTTAATTTCGTGGGCGGTATAAAGTGGATTCGTATTTACAACCACCAATCCCGCTCGCATTGCACCGAATACTGCGATGGGATACTGCAAAATATTGGGTAATTGGATAGCAATGCGATCACCCGGCTTTAAATTGGTGTGATGTTGCAAGTAGGCCGCAAATTTGCCACTGAGAATATCTAGCTCATGGAAACTAATAGTATGATCCATACAGGTAAACGCAGAGCTAGCCGAAAATTCCCGACAGGATTCTGCGAACATGTCAGGAATTGTACGGTTATAATTCAACGGCATTGTTAACTCCTAGGTCTTTCTTATTGGCTATTTTAAAAATTATTTACAGTTTCAAACTATGAAAATGAAAAGTGGTCAGCAGCTAAGCCCATTAAGTTGTCTGAGCCAGAATTCATACTGGCAGTCAGCGACAAGGTTCTCGGCAAAATTCGCTCAAAATAAAACCGCGCCGTTTCCAGTTTTGCGCGATAAAAATCTTGTTCCTCTGTTCCTGCTGCAAGCGCCGCAACCGCAGTCTTGGCAGCCCGGGCCCACATGTACCCCATAAAAATGTAGCCACAGTACATTAAATAATCTACCGACGCTGCGCCCACTTCATCAGCATTTGCCAGCGCGCGCTCACCGATACGGGCTGTTGTTGTTAACCATTCAGCATGTAGTCTAGCCAAAGTTTTAACGTAGGGCGATAATTCTGGAATGTTTGCAGATTCGCTACAATAATTTCGCACGCAGTCTGCAAAACCACTCAGCAAACTCCCGTTTGATAATAAAATTTTGCGGCCCAATAAATCCAGTGCTTGCACACCTGTAGTGCCCTCGTACAGTGATGCAATACGGCAATCACGCACATTTTGTTCGACACCCCACTCTTTAATGTAGCCGTGTCCGCCGAAACATTGCAGTGCTAAATTGGCGGACTCAAACCCTAGCTCGGTCATAAAGCCCTTCGCAATAGGTGTTAGCAAACTCAACATATCCTGAGCCGCCTGACGCTGGATGGCAGAGTGTGCGTGTTCAGCTATATCAAAACGTTTGGCAGCAAAATAAGCCATCATTCGCATACCTTCGGACAATGCTTTTTGCGTCATTAACATGCGGCGCACGTCGGGATGTACGATGATTGGATCAGCACCCTCCTGCGGAGATTTAGGGCCGGACGGAGACCGTCCCTGCAGACGTTGGCGACTGTATTGCAAAGACTTTTGAAAACCGAATTCTGCATGTGCGAGACCTTGTATGCCTGTACCAAGCCGCGCCATATTCATAAAAGTAAACATTAAATGCAGGCCTTTATTAGGTTCGCCTAACAAAGTGCCAATAGCGCCATCAAAATTCAATACGCAGGTCGCGTTGCCATGAATTCCCATTTTGTGTTCGAGAGAGCCGCAGTTGACATGATTAGGTTCTCCTACCGAGCCATCAGGGTTGATCGTCAGTTTGGGAACTATAAAAAGGGAAATCCCGCGGGTGCCGGGGGGAGCATCAGGCAAGCGAGCAAGTACTATATGGACAATATTTTCAGCGAGGTCGTGGTCGCCGGATGAAATAAAAATCTTGCTACCCTTAAGCTGATAACGCCCATCCTCTAACGGAATGGCTTTAGTTTTTAATAGCCCTAAATCCGTCCCACAATGGGCCTCGGTCAAACACATGGTTCCAGTCCATTGGCCGGAAATTAATGACGGCAAGTAAGTTTTTTTCTGGGTATCTGACCCGTGGGATTCAATGGTGTGCATGGCTCCTTGTGATAAACCCGGGTACATAGTCCAGGCGTAATTTGCCGAGGCGCTCATCTCATTCATCACACAACCAAGTGATTGCAATAAGCCCTGTCCGCCGAAGTCTACAGAGCGGGTGAGCGACGGCCAGCCTGCATCGCAATATTGTGCATAAGCTGCTTTGAAGCCTGTCGGGGTGCGAACCTTGCCGTTTTCAAGGCGACAACCTTCACTGTCACCCACTGCAGATAGCGGAGCTAAAACCTCTTCACAAAAACGCGCTCCTTCCTCAAGCAACGCAAGCGTGAGACTGCGGTCCAGGCTCGGACAATATTCAGCACAATGTGCTTCGAAATGAAAAACCTCAAACAGGGCGAACTCAATATCGCGTAGAGGTGCTTTGAAATTACTCATCCTTAATTACCTAGAGTGTTGGGAGTTGATGCCATCAATAGTGGCAACCACAAGGGTAGATCTGAAAGTCCACTTTAAGATCGCGCTTTAAAACTAATCTAATTTATAAAGGCGTGCAGTTATATTGGCAGAGGATCAATTTATGTCAAATGAACAGGCCGATTTATCATAAGAGGGTTAGTGAGCATTCCGGATATATTCGTCATCAATGAATTTTAACCCGCATGTGTTGATAAAGAATATAACAGGCCTAGCAATTCTGAGGTTACACCTGCCGTAAAACCCCAAATCTCAAAGCCTTTATAGTGATAGGCGGGAATACGCAAACGTTGGCCATCGTGTTCAAAAATATCCGTTCTTACCTGTAGGCCCTGACGAAACGCAGTCACAGGAACACTAAACAATTCCTCAAGTTCATGGTGATTGAGTACAAAGCGACAGTCGGCTGGAATTTTTCCAACGAAAGGTTGCACCATAGCACCTGAGCGAGTGGCTCGCGCAGGAAGTGCTCCTAAAATATCAATCATATTTGACGAGAGACCAATTTCCTCATGCGTCTCACGCAGAGCGGTTGCTAACAAAGAGTTATCCTGCTGCTCCCATTTCCCACCTGGAAAACATACTTCGCCAGCATGTTGGTTGAGATGTTTGGCGCGCAGCGTAAATATGATTTGCGGCGATATTTCATCAGTAATAAGCACTATTACCGCTGCCTGTTGCGGAAAATCGCCGTTAAACGAATGAGGGTCTCCGGCAAAAGCCAAGGCCTCCTTAACAGCCGACCAAAATAGGCGATTCATAACATGAATTCCTCCAACCGCCAGATATCTATAGCAGGCTCTTCATAGGGATGTGCATGCTGTAAGGCTTTGACGGCAGACTTTATAAGCGCATCTTCACACACCACTTCAACCCGGTACTCAGGAACTTGCTCAAGCTTACCCACTTCACCAATGCATGGGTTGCTGCCCGCCAGAGGACGAAATTGCCCCGTACCAGCAACTTGCCAACAGCACTGATCGTATCGGCCGAGGTGGCCTGCACCTACATTAAATACAGCGGTTTTGACGTGGTCGAGGTGGGATTCGGGGACAAAGAAAACAATTTTATACATAGAAAAAAGTCGCCAGTAACCAGTCACCAGATTACTAGCGACCTGATATTAAATAACACGCACCGCGATTACATGCTCAACTTTCGCTATAGCGTCCAGCACTTCCGCTGAAGGCGATTGCTGTACATCAATAATGTTGTAAGCAACATCTCCACGGCTTTTATTCACCATATCAACTACGTTGACATTCTTGTCAGCCAAGAGGGAAAGCACATGACCCAAAACACCCGCCACATTTGCGTTCGAGAAAGTAATACGAGCACCAGTGCCTGAATTGCGATCCATGGATACCGCAGGGAAATTTACCGAGTTTTTGATATTGCCGTTTTCAAGGTAATCCATCAACTGATTGGCAGCCATAATCGCGCAATTTTCTTCTGCCTCTTCGGTACTGGCGCCTATATGTGGCATGGCATAAACATCGGTACGATTGAGTAGTATAGGTTCGGGGAAATCGCAGATATATTTGCCCAAATGACATGCATCCAAACTATCAACAACTGCATGGGCATCAACGATAGATTCACGCGCGAAGTTGAGCAGCACAGCGCCCTTCTTCATAACTTTTAAGGTATCGGCATTGATCATGTGTTTGGTGGCATCAATTGCAGGCACGTGCAGGGTCACGTAATCAGAGCGCGCAAGAAGTGATTGCAAATTCTCTGCTTTAGAGACTTGATTGGGTAAACGCCATGCAGCCTCTACCGATAATGCAGGGTCATAACCAATAACATTCATTCCCAGAGCTAAAGCGGCGTCTGCAATCATGGAACCAATTGCACCCAAACCGACAATACCCAGGGTTTTGCCTTGCAATTCAAAACCTGCAAAATTGGATTTTTCTTTCTCCAATAATTTAGACATTTCATCCGCATCGGTCATGTGTGTCAGACCATTTACATAGGCCATTCCGGAAAGAATTCCGCGGGAGCCCAGTAGCATACCTGTGAGAACCAATTCTTTTACCGCATTCGCATTCGCACCCGGTGAATTAAATACCACTACGCCTAACTTGGTGTATTCCGCAACGGGAACGTTATTGGTGCCTGCGCCAGCACGAGCAACTGCTTTTACGCTGGACGGTAGAGGCTCACCTTGCAATTTATGGCTGCGTAAAATATAGGCGTCCGGAGCGCCTATATCGCTCGCCACTTCGTATTTATCGCGACCAAAACGGCTCAAACCTTTAATGGAAATGGTGTTGTAAGTTTTTATTTTAAACATAATTTTTTCCTTCTTCGATGTGCCGAATGAGCTGGCATTTTCATAAGCTCTTTAATGATTTCATCGTCATTCTCGCACAGCGGGAATCCAGCTCTTGATTTTGATATTTAACAGCTGGATCCCCGCTAAGAGGATGACGACTCCCTTACAAAATGATTGACGAGATATGAGCAAACTAACAAA
>CBHTVU010000130.1:0-11952 GCA_966096785.1 uncultured Gammaproteobacteria bacterium
CTTGTCTGATTAGGGTGTTTAAAGGACGTGATATAAATTTCAGAATTAACGTGCCTACTATTCCGCTGATGACGGCTGCTATAACGAACCAGGTAAGCAATTGAGTTGTACTATTCCATAGGGCTTGCCACGCATAACGCGAATGACTTTTTACTACCAAAGTACCGTACTGTTTCCATCCGTCTTGTACTTGGGCTATGCCAGGCGCTGCGTCAAAATTAACCAGTTTCATAAACCAGTTAGGTACTGTAAATGTTGATCTATCAGTTTTAATTTCTTCGTAACGGCGCGATACCAAAATCTTTTTTTCTGGATCAATCAGCGAAATAACTTCGTAGTGACCTGTATCGAATTGCGCGCTCACCAGCAATTCAAATGTCACCAGATCTTTTTCCATTTGCGTCATGGAAAGCGCCAGTGAAGCTGCATTGTCCATATTTTTTACACGTAATTCTTCTTCAAGATAACTCTTGGCAGACATAACACTTATGGTGAAACTGCCACCCATGGCGAGTAGCAGCATTACGATTATGGCAATCCATAATTGTTTGATCAGTGACATAATAAATCCGCCTTAAAAACCTTCTTGCTTCATTCGTTCAAGCACGTCGCGCCAACGCGATAGACGTGCAGTGGGATCAATTTGTGGTTGGGCCTGACCGCCCACCCATAAGCCATCACTGTTAAAACTAAAAACAGGACGTAAATCGGTACGCTTATCTGCACTTTCAATGTCAGATATCAAACTGTCTAAAATAAGTGGAATCGAATTGGGTTGTTCATAATAACCAAGCACCATGTGCGCCTGAAATACTTTGCTGGACGGGCCGCCGATTTGCGCTTTCACATATATCAAACGCAAATGCTCGGCAGAGATTCCAAGGCGCAATAACGAAAAATATTTCGCAATGGTGTAATCTTCACAATCACCCGCTTCGCTACCAAGTGTTTCGAGTGGTGTGGCCCAGTAGTCGTTGGTTTTCCAATGGACTATGTCGTCTTCAAAGCGTGTATTTTTATTAAAAAAATCATTAACGGCTTTATTTTTTTCAGCAACTGACTTGGTTTTATTGTTTTCCAGTAAAGTTTCCCATGCTTGCAACTTTGTTAAACCTTTAGCACCAAAGCGTTTTTGCATGGTGTTTTCAAGCTTGTTTACAGTGATTTCAGCAAAGCACAAAAAGCCGAACATCAACATGCAGGTAAACATGGCCCCGCGCAAATGGCGTTTCCAGAGGAGCCAGGAAATCCTGAGTTGGCAAAGGCGATATTTTAGCAAGCGCGGTAGAATCAAAGTAAGCTGTAACAGCTGAATTCATAGATGTCTTGAGTATAGCCAAGCTTTTGAATTAGGTAGACTTTATGGTCTCGACGTAAATTAGAGGTCAACTGAATTAAAGACAGACAATAAGAATCAAGACACAAACATCCATGTACAATCCTTCACATTCTTGTATTTATATTGAGCAAGCTTTTGCGAGATTTACTAAGATCTTGGTGTAACTACTTGCTGGCCCTATACTCAAAGATTGTTTTACCTGTTGAGTCAGTTTTTACCTGATAATTTCGGAGATGAATAATGAAAAAAATAATGCATGTTGTTTTAAGTCTTGCGCTTGTATCGCTTATTTCTGCTTGTACAACAACAAAAGGGGTGTCTCCACAGGAAAAACGTCAAGCAGCATTGGATATGCGTACCCAGGTACTGACAGACCTTTATAAGTTAAATCCCGATGCCCGCGCGCAAATTGCGGCTTCTCCCGGTTATGCCGTGTTCAGTAACGCCAATGTGAGCATATTGTTCGCCAGTTTCGGTGGCGGTTATGGTGTTGCAGAAAACAAACGCCTTAAACAAACTGTGTATATGAAAATGGGTGAAGCTGGAATTGGTTTGGGGTTAGGCGTTAAAGATTTTCGCGCCGTATTTATTTTTAAAACCCAGGAATCCCTGGAGGCGTTTATCAATAATGGTTGGGAGTTCGGCGGCCATGTGGACGCAGCCGCTAAAGCAGGCGATAAAGGTGCTGCTGTAGGCGGTGAGGCACTATTGAATGGTGTAACTATTTACCAAATAACAGAAAGTGGTCTGGCATTACAAGCCACGCTAAAAGGTACCAAATTTTGGAAAGACAGCGAGTTAAACCAGTTACATTAATCGACGAATAAATAAAAAATGGCCATACATTTATGGCCATTTTTTTTAGATGTCCCAGGATATCAATTCAACGGATTTTTCATCCGCAACAATTGCCCAGGCTTTATGATGCCAGTCACCTAGTACAATTCGTTCTGCGGCTTCGTTGTTGATTTGCAATGTGTGGCGGGCAGGGCGGTGAGTGTGACCGTGAATCAAACGTTTTACTCCTGCCTCTTGCATTACTTTGATCACTTCGCTTTGGGTTACATCCATAATATCTTCAGCTTTCAAGCTATTCATCATTTGGCTTTTCTCACGTAACTGTGCGGCCAAGGCTCGCCGTGCAGCAAGTGGTTGCGAGAGAATTTGGTGTTGCCACAATGGTGAGCGCACTTGTTGCCGAAATGCGATATATTCTGTGTCGCCAGTACACAATTGGTCGCCGTGCAATAATAAAGTGGGAACATTGTATAAATCGATAACTGTTCCTTCTGCTATTAAGCTGGCACCGGCTTGAGCTGCGAATTTTTCACCTAATAAAAAATCGCGATTGCCATGCATTAAAAAAATTTTTGTGCCGGCATCATTTAATTTTTTTAATTCTTGCGCGACTTCTACATTGAGCGGGTTATCATCATCGTCACCAATCCAGGCATCGAAAAAATCCCCGAGAATGTAGAGTTTTTCAGCGTTTTTGGCTTGCGTGTGCAAAAAATAAAAAAACGCCCGCGTAAGCTGCGGGCGTGATTCATGAAGATGCAAATCCGAAATAAATAAGGTGCGCATTTATTTTGCGTCGTCGACAGTTACATTTTGAATAATAACAGTTTCAAGTGGAACGTCTTGGTGATGGCCTTTGCTGCCAGTTTTTACACCTTTGATTTTATTTACAACGTCCATGCCTGCAGTAACTTTACCAAATACCGCGTAACCCCAGCCTTGGCTGTTTTTAGAGGTATGATTTAAAAAACTGTTGTCTTTTACGTTGATAAAAAATTGTGAGCTTGCGCTGTGGGGATCACTAGTGCGCGCCATAGCGAGGCTGCCAACTACATTTTTCACACCGTTGTCCGCTTCGTTTTGAATAGGAGCGTATTTTTCTTTTTTCTCGCTCATATCTTCAGTCATGCCACCGCCCTGGATCATAAAACCATCAATCACGCGGTGAAAAATTGTACCGTTGTAAAAACCTTCTTCGGCGTATTTTTTAAAATTAGCAGCAGAGATAGGCGCATTTTCGAAATCCAATTCTATGATGATGTCGCCGTAGTTGGTGTGTAGGGTAATCATGGGGAAACTCCTGAAACAATAGAAACAAATAATATCGTTAGACGATGGTAAAAAGATCAGTATGCAAAAAGCGGGTATGATACGCGTTCAATGAAGGTGAAGGGAACTTTCCAAAGCGTAAAAAGCTAATTCAATCAATTAAATTTTAAAAAATGGGAAGGGCACATGTTGCGTGGTAAATTTCTCTCTATAGAGGGCACAGAAGGTGTAGGAAAAAGCACCAATTTGGTGTTTGTGCGAGATTGGTTGCACGCCAGAGGTATAGAAGTCGTGGTGACGCGTGAGCCGGGCGGAACCCCATTAGCAGAAGAGATTCGTAGTTTGTTATTGGCAAAACGCGATGAACAAGTCGATGAAACCGCGGAGTTGCTGCTCGTTTTTGCTGCGCGTGCGCAACATATTGCGGAAGTTATTAGACCTGCGCTTGCGCGTGGTGCCTGGGTATTAAGTGATCGTTTCACCGATGCCACATATGCCTATCAAGGTGGGGGGCGCGGTCTGAGCACACATATAATTTCGCAATTGGAAACTCTGGTGCAACAGGAGCTGCGTCCCGATCTAACCTTGATTTTGGATATAGAGGTGGAGCAGGGCCTAAACCGCGCCCGCCAGCGTGGTGATTTAGATCGTTTTGAAAGTGAAACTATCAGTTTTTTTGAGCGCGTTCGTAGTGCTTATCGCGAGCGAGCAGAGTCATCCCCCGAAAATTATGCTGTCATTAATGCTGGACAAGATTTACCTGCTGTTCAAGCGGATATAGACGCAACTCTTTCGAGACTTTTGAGTGACGCATAAAGCCTTGTGTTTGCGTATCTATTGATCTGGACTACAGTTTAAATAACCCCGTTATTTCTATCGTGTATTTAGAAATACATTTATGAAAACTTAACCGGATGGAGTTATGCCATGAACACGAGACAATCAGGTTTTACTCTTATTGAACTCATTTCTGTAATTGTGATTTTAGGAATTTTGGCCGCAACGGCACTTCCTAAATTTGTGGATTTAACACGGGATGCACGTATCGCCAAAGTAAATGCTGCAGTAGGCGCGTTAAAATCTGCTGCCGCCATGACGCATGGAAAGTTTCTGGTGAATCCTGTAACACCACAAATTTTTGAAGGCGTATCCGTTGCCTTTGTTAATGGTTACCCGGATGCAGCATCCATAGCGGCGGTATCTGGTTTAACGGGGCCTGATTACACGACTGCAGCTTCAGCCGGTGTTTTAACCGTAACAGTTGCACCAAATTGTACGGCGACTTATACCGAGGCAGCTTCTGCGATATTGCCGCCAACGGTTGATGTGGGTGTAATCACTGGTTGTTAATAAATACTTTGAGGCTGGAGCGCGCCGCAGTTAGTTGATTTCTATCTGCGGTTTTAAAACTCTGGCAAACATTCCACTTCAACTTTATGGCGCAATATCGGATGCGTAAGCTGAATATGTTGCGCATGTAATAACAAGCGGGGCGCTTGCTCCTGTATTTCGGGTGGTGAGTACAATTGATCACCGAGCATAGGATGACCAATGCTCAGCATATGCACCCGCAATTGATGTGTTCTTCCACTGACGGGTTCCAGCAACACTCGCGTACAATTTCTTTTTTCGTCGCGCTCGAGCACCTGGTAACGCGTATGAGCGTGTTTGCCGCTTTCAAAACATACTTTCTGTAGTGGGCGATTCGGCCAATCGCAAATCAATGGAAGTTTTACCTCGCCTTCATCCGCTTCGACTAATCCAGTAACTACTGCCACGTAGCGTTTGTGTATGCCGCGCGCCTCAAATTGCTTGGTAAGGATTTTCAAACTCATGTAATTAAGTGGAAACATCACAATCCCGGATGTCCCTTGATCCAATCGATGAACAACGCGCGCGTTAGGGTTAAATTTGAGTGCGCGGTTAATCAAACAATCCTGCTTTTCCGGCCCTTTTCCTGGCACGGTCAACAATCCTGCTGGTTTATTGCAAATCAATAGATCGTCGTCCAAATGCAAGATATCAAGATCGCTATTATTTAATGCCAGGTTATTCATGTACGGAGCTGCTGGAAGAGAAGGGCGGCGATTATCGCAAATCCCTCTGCAAATTGCTAAAGCGTGCTATTTGCTAAGTTGCCGTTGCCGTTGGTAAGCTTGCGGCCTCTGTTTTGTTGAGCGACTGTATGTCTGATTTTCCCTCACATCCCTATCCCTGGCAGCTACAAGAATGGCAGCAATTGAGCCAGCAGATCACTGCAAAAAAACTTCCTCACGCGCTTATGTTCGCAGGCGCAAAAGGCATAGGTAAGCGTCATTTGGCGGAATCTCTCGCCCAGCTTCTACTGTGTTTATCGCCAATCGAAGGAACGCCCTGCGGAAAATGTCGTGGATGTATGCTCAATAAGGTACAAAATCATCCGGACTTTATTGAAGTCTCTCCGGAAGAAGGCGCGAAAGGTATTAAGGTAGACCAGATTCGATCGCTCATTGATGACTTAGCGAAAACCGCTCAACAGGGCGGTTACAAAGTTGTAGTGCTTGAGCCCGCTGAAGCCATGAATGCCAATGCTGCCAACGCTTTGCTTAAATCCCTTGAGGAGCCAGCGGCAAATACCTTGATCATTTTGGTATGCCATACCCCAAGTGCAGTTTTACCAACCATTCGCAGCCGCTGCCAAATGCGCTTGCTTGCCACTCCAAATTCCGAGCAGGTCATTCATTGGCTTAAGCCTTTAATGGCTGGCAGCAACATTCCCGTCGAGAAGTTAGTGGAAGCTGCTGGCGGTGCACCACTGACCGCACTGGCCTATCTGGAAAGTGATGCGCTGGAGCTTCGCGATGCCTGGTTGCTTAATTTAGTTCGTCTTAGTACGGGTCAGGTTTCGGCGATCGAAGTTGCGGCCCAGTGGCAAAAAGACGATGTAACTGCGTTAATTGAGTGGTTTTTGGTTTGGCTGCATTCGCTCATGCGCTGGCAGCAAGGCGTAGAGCAAGTACTTATCAATCAGCTACCACAGGATTTACAGCAACGTCTGGCAAAGGTTCAGGCCGCGCTTTTACATCGTTATTTGGAAAAAATATTAATTGCTAAGCGCCAGTTACTCGGCAGCTCTAACCCTAATAAGCAACTCCTTTTAGAAGAGATGCTGCTTGATTGGGGTGCGCTTTTACGAAGTGCGAAGTAGATGCCCTAAGTGCGTCCCCCTTTTTTTAAAACATAAGAAGTGCCAAATAGTCGGGCAGGTCGGGCTAGACACGTCTAGACTAATACATTATGTTTCAGTCCATAAAATTTAGACGGATTACCATATGCAAGCGATAGGCGGCGGTGCCCGAAACGGCATACTTTCCCTCACCATCAAAGACAAAGCGGTCCTCTACGCCGCCTACATGCCCTTCGTAAAAAACGGCGGCATGTTTATACCCACCGGTAAAAGCTACAAATTAGGCGATGAAGTATTTATGCTATTGAGCCTCATGGACGAAGCCGAAAAAATCCCCGTCGCCGGAAAAGTAATCTGGGTAACTCCAAGAGGCGCCCAAGGAAATCGCGCTGCTGGCATAGGCGTACAGTTCACCGACCAAGACAACACCGCAGTCACTAAAATCGAAACTTATCTTGCAGGTTCAATAGATTCAGATAAACCAACGCATACGATGTAGGTATTTTTTTAATTCAGAAGCCAGCTTGTGCTGGCTTTTTTGTTTTTAGAACAAGCAAAGCTCACGAAGAAATTTACTATACGTCATGTATAATCCCCGCATTTTCTCAAAGATGTAATCACATGCTAATCGACTCCCACTGCCATTTGGATCGTATAAATCTTGACCGTTACGATGGTAATCTTGCCGATGCTATTGCTGCTGCGAATGAGCGCGGCATTCAGCAGATGCTTTGCATCAGTGTTACGCTGGATAATATTCAAACGGTGATTGATATTGCTCAAGCTCATCCAAGTGTTGTGGCTTCTGTGGGTGTTCATCCTTGTGACGTAAAAGAGGGTACGGCTACTGAGGAGCAATTGATTCGTTGGGCGTCCCAACAAAAGGTTGTGGCGCTGGGTGAAACGGGTTTGGATTATCACTACGAAACTGAGAGTAAAGAATTGCAGCACGAAAGTTTTGCGTTGCATTTAACTGCAGGCAAAAAAATTGGCTTGCCAGTTGTAGTGCATACGCGTGAAGCGAAAGCTGACACGCTTGCATTAATTAAAGAGCACGGCAGTTTGGAGCATAGTGGGGTGCTGCATTGTTTTACTGAAGATTGGGAAATGGCTAAGGCTGCGCTGGATTTAAATTACTATATTTCCATTTCCGGTATTGTGACTTTTAAAAACGCGGAACAAATTCGCGATGTTGTACGTAATATGCCAATCGATCGTTTATTGATTGAAACTGATTCGCCGTATCTTGCTCCCATTCCTTATCGTGGCAAACCTAATGAACCAAAATACGTACGCGAAGTTGCACAATTTGTTGCGGATTTAAAAGGCATGAGCATTGAAAAACTCGGTGAGCATACTTGCGAAAATTTTTACCGTTTGTTTAATAAAGCAAAGCAATATTTACCTAATTAAAGATACCCCACGCTAACCCTCCCCTTAAAGTGGGGCGCATAGCCGGGAGGGAATAATTTAGCTTACATTATCCTTGCAGTAATTCCTCCTCTGCGAAGGGGAGACTGGGGAGCGGGTAAAGATTTTTATAAATTAAATAAGGTTCCTATAAATGAACTCACAACAACTAAAAACCATGCTTGATTTGCAAGATGCTATGAATACTAAAGTAAATGCTAATTGGCAGCAGCAGGGGTTTGAATTCTACCGTGCTATTTGGGTTGAATGTGCGGAGCTGCTGGATCATTACGGTTGGAAGTGGTGGAAGAAACAATCACCAGATACTGAGCAAGTTGCATTGGAGCTAATCGATATTTGGCATTTTGGCTTGAGTATTTTGCTGCAAAGTGGAACTAAAACAGAACTCATTATTGCCCAAATTCAGAATCAGTTACTGATTGAAACCAATGAAAAAGATTTCCGTCTGGATTTAGAAAAGTTTGTTGCTGCAACATTGTCTGATCGTCAATTTCACATAGGATTATTTGGCCGGTTGATGTCTGGTATCAACATGAGTTTTGATCAACTTTATCGTGGCTATGTTGGAAAAAATGTATTGAATTTCTTTCGTCAGGATAACGGATATAAAGACGGCAGCTACAGAAAGCACTGGCACGATGGGCGCGAAGACAATGAACACCTGGTTGAAGCTGTATTAAGCCTCGACGCTACCAAAGTTGAGTTCAAAGATGAGCTTTACGCCGAATTAAAAAAACGTTATCAGCAATAATTTATGTTGTGGTCAAGGATTGGATCTGTTTTTACCTCCGACGCGCAAAAATATAACTATTGCGGAGGAGGAGTGTAGACACCTATCTCGGTCGTGGGAGGTGCGCCTTCGGACGGATCTGCAAGCTTTATTTCGGGCTGCAAAGCGGTGTTTTTTTGTTTTGCTTGCGCGAAAATGGCTTCTTTATTTATTTGATCTGCATGTTCTCCTGTGTCATTAGTATTTACATTTTTGCTACCTGCAATTTCTGTATTTTCCCCATCGCAAGATTCTTCACAATTATTTTCACTATTTTGTAAATTTACTTCGTCCGCGAATTCGCCGGTGGCGGTCATGTCTGAGTTATGAGTGGTAGGCTCTGGCTCAGATGTAGAAGAGGGTTGCATTTCGATTGTTGTGTCTGGAGTTGCAGGTTCTATGGATGCTTGTTCTGTTGTTGTCTTGGTCGCGTTTTGTGTAGGATTTTAATTGATTGTTTTAATTGTTAAATTTTTTTTTTCTTCCACAATTGTATTTTTTTCTGATGCAACTAAGGATTGTTGTGAGTTATTTTTAACAACAAAAAATACTACTATAGATAGTAGTAGCAATAATGCGTAGCTTTTATATTTCATAGTTTTTTCACGCCGTGCTAGATGTTTTCAGTAAGAATTAATGTTAACTCATAAAAGCCTACTGATAAGTAGGCTTTCTCATATCAGCTTTAATCTATAATGGTAACTGAACAATTTGCGACGTATTGAGTCCATGAAAGAACTGAAAAGCCTTGGTTCAAGTCACCGTGATTTACAAAGCCACTGTAGAAGCCATCTGTTAAGTAACATGCCCATGAATTCATAACATGTTCGGTTACATTATTACCAACTGTCCCGGCGGCATCACCTGCTTCAGCACGCCAGGCGCCGTTAGACGAATTATAATAAAATAATGAACCTCGCGATGCCGTACGACCTGTGCCATCCCAATTGTTCATTCCCATGCGAATCTCGCATCCGTCCCCATCGGCGCATAAGCTAACCACTGTGGCGTAAGGGATAAGAACAGTATTGCCGCGTTGTGCGATAGTTGCTGTGTAAGTCACTCTGGATTGGGCGTAAGCGGTTGAGGTAAGTAGTGTTAGAAGCGCTGATACTACGATGAATTTCAAAAATTTTATATTCATGATAAATCCTTTAAAGAGCTAGCAAAAAAAATGTAAGGTGTTTGAAATTTTAGATATCAAAGCATCCCTACGGTCTTAATTAACTGTAAAAGTCAATTAATCGAAAAATATTGTCTACCTTAATTTAAGATGTAAATAGTCATTCGTCAGATTATGTCGCCGCAATATAGAAATTGTATAAAAACATTGTAACGAAAAATTTATCAGAATATTAACTAATTCTTAACTAACTGATCTTAATATTATTCAGAATTTTCCATAAGTTTATATTGTGCTAAGTGGTTAATTGCTTCAGATAATGTGCTTTATTTAGGCGACCTTTAATTGTGTTTACGTGCCGCGTATGAGTATTTTTCGCTATTAATTTAACGTAATTTTTTGGCTTATCTGTTTTTTGTTTATTAGATAAGAGATGTAAAATTTATCGTTTTGATTGCTATAAAAATAATGGATTAAATATTTTTTCAGAGTAATTTTTTTCGGACCTGCTGAAATTGAAAAGCGTTTTTTGATGCGGGCTGTAGATATTGTGGATAATTGAAGTGCGATCAGATTTGCATATCAAAAAAATTTATTATTGCGTTGCATCTTTTCTAATATGATTGTTGCAATAAATGTCATTCAATGGACAAATTTGGAGATGGGGCTTGCGCGTGTTACCTGCTTCATTCTGGTTCACTTAAATTTAGTTTATTGAGCTGGGTATCATATGGAATAGAAATAAGCAGGTAGACGGGTAAGTTGGATTGAAGCTTTAGGCGACTGAGGTGTACTTAGGCTTGCCAGGGTAAATATGTAAAATCTTAGCCAGCTTTGATAATTAAAGAGGGTGAAATTTCTTGCCAAATGCCTATAATGCTCGCCCGTAAAAGTAATAATCAGGCACAAAATGCCATAAACCCTTGTTTCATCCCATATCACCCGCAAATGGAGTCTCATCGTGAAAGCACCCGTAAGAGTTACCGTCACCGGCGCCGCTGGCCAAATCAGCTATTCGTTACTGTTCCGCATTGCCGCTGGCGATATGTTGGGTAAAGATCAACCAGTCATTTTACAACTGTTGGAAATCACTCCAGCCCTGAAAGCCCTGCAAGGCGTGGCTATGGAACTGGATGATTGCGCATTTCCACTGTTGGCTGGAATAGTGACTACTGACGATCCAAACGTTGCTTTCAAAGACACTGATTACGCATTGCTGGTAGGTGCTCGTCCACGTGGTCCAGGTATGGAGCGTAAAGACTTGCTGGCTGCAAACGCTGCAATCTTCTCTGTACAAGGTAAGGCGATTAACGACCATGCGTCACGTAACATTAAAGTTTTGGTTGTTGGTAACCCTGCTAATACCAACGCATTGATTGCTCAGCGCAATGCTCCGGATATCAACCCACGTCAATTCACTGCAATGACTCGTTTGGACCACAACCGCGCTTTGTCACAATTGGCGACCAAGACGGGTACCAGTGTTAACGACATCACCAAAGCATTGATTTGGGGTAACCATTCCTCTACCCAATACCCGGATCTTCACAACACCCTGGTAAAAGGTAAACCTGCGTTGAGTTTGGTTGATCAAGCCTGGTACGAATCAGATTACATTCCAACCGTACAACAACGTGGTGCTGCTATTATCGCAGCGCGTGGTGCCTCTTCTGCTGCATCAGCGGCAAATGCTGCTGCTAATCACATCCGCGATTGGGCTCTGGGTACTCCGGCCAACGATTGGGTGAGCATGGGTGTGTACAGCGATGGCAGCTACGGTATAGAAAAAGGCCTCATTTATTCCTTCCCGGTGACCTGCAAGAACGGTGACTGGGAAATCGTACAAGGTCTTAATATCAATGATTTCTCGCGCGCAAAAATGCAAGCGACTGAAAAAGAATTGCAAGAAGAGCGTGATGCTGTATCTGATTTATTGCCTAGCTAATAAATTTATTTGATGCAGAAAAAGCCGTCGCAATGTCGACGGCTTTTTTATTTCGGGTGTCCCGTCCTGAAATAGGTTTACAACGTGGAGACCTATTTTGGAAAAGCCTATT
>CBHTVU010000131.1:0-11941 GCA_966096785.1 uncultured Gammaproteobacteria bacterium
CATAATCACGTGCGAATCTGATGCCCACCATTCGAATACTTCTACCCCAACTGGGTGTTGCATTAATGACATCTCCCATCGTAAAAGACTGCATACTAACTTCATCATCTTTTTGATAATAAGTTTCAAAGCGCGTGTAACCAGCGTTGGATATTTTGTCGCTAGCAGACTGCCAAATTCCGTTGCTAACCATATAAAAATCATTGTTAAAGACATGTAACTCATGCCATACGGACGACATATTGTTATCCATGTCTCCTCTAGTAGAGACAATATTGTAATTAACAAAAGATCCTGCATCGCGCCGCGGTTTACTATCGCCAAAACTTGGGCTATTTACATTGAAATATTGTGTAGGTAATAAATTGCTTGGGACGGTTAATAACAGCCGTTGCAATTCTGCATCATATACAACGTCAGTAATATTAATGCTGCTTAGTAAAATGGGTTCAGCTTTATTGATATCCATATTAAGCCCCAAAGCAGCGAGATCATTCGCAGCAATTTTCCAATCGTTATCACTGTGAATAATTTGAGCGATGTGATGCGTATTGCGACCGTTGACGATTATTTCCAAATAGAGTGTTTCGTCGGCCCATGCATAGTTATAAAGCCGACTCAAACAAAGACCAATAAAAAATGCACATTGCTTACTCCGCAGCAACTCTTAACTCCTGATGTTCCTGTTCAAAAGTAATTTGCGCACCACCTTGGGTAATGGGAGTCAGTTGCTCCGTACTGAGTGGCCAGCGCTTCGTTGAATTGGGAAGTACGTAACCTAATAAACCATTGCTGACCGCAGTTTTTTTGCTGCTAACTTTTCGTTGTGGATACTTACATTGCTCAAGCGTGCGTGCAGAGGGCTTTTGTTGATAATTTCAATAGCGGGTGACGGTTCGGTTATTATTCGATAACTTAATTGACTCGCCATGCTATTTAATATGTCAACGATAGATTTATTCGTGTAAATGTCCGGGCGCCCTACAAACAAAGGTAATGAATATCGCATTTGAAAACGTAATTGCGAAACCTGGGTGCTATCTTCTTTTGGCACTTCATCAATCAATACTCGATAACTTTGTTCTTTTACTACTTTCGATACAGGACCTTTGCGATTCATAACGCGAAATATTTGTTGCGTGTCGGGTTTCACTTCAATAATTGGTGGGCTGATAACAAGTTCGTCTTGCGCTTCTAACTGATCATCATTGTCTTTCTGGCGCCATAAAAATACTCTGGCTTGCAAAGTGACTGGCTCATTTTTATTGTTGTTTTTTACCCAGAGTAAGGTGGAGGATGCTGGAGAATCTATGCGGGGATTGATGGGCCAAACCCCAAGATTAGAGGCATTCACCAATGGAGTCATCATTAGACTTAGCGTAAAACATAACCGTGTTACTAACACCATAGTATCTCCAAAAATTTCCTCATATTAATAAGTGACTGTTACCAGGATTTGATCGCTATAGGCACCGCTTTGCGGTGTTGTCTGCACGGGAACTCGCCCATAAATGGGAATGGATTGGGTTGTGTCATTACTAAATAGAATCGACATACCCACTGTGTCGTCCCAAATTGTTTGACGATTTGAAGATGTATAAAGTTGATAGGTCAATGTGGCTGTACCGCTATTTAACCGCATTTTTCGATTATTGATGTTGCTGCCATAAAGTCCTGCGTTCATGGTGATGGTTGCAGTGGTTCCCGGTGTGCAACGCAATTCAATATTTCCATTACCTGCAGATGTGTTGGCATCGCGCTGCGAATTTAATTTATAAATATCGCCAAAATTTAAGGTACCTATCGCGGCGGTACCGCTGCTCACATTATTGAGCGTACAGCCATTCACGATTTCCATCTTTATTTGGGTGGAAGAGGCATTTAAGGTTTGATCATTCAATGCAAACGCATTTGCACAATGCCAAAAAAATAAAATCAACAATGTGGTTAATTGTTGCTTCATCGGCATATTCCATGGGGTTGAAAATTACGGCTGCAATTACCAGGAAATAACAACTTGAACCGTATCGTTATAGGTTCCCGCAGTAATACCGGTTTGGCCTGGAGGAATACGCCCGTAAACGGGATATGTGACTGGTGCACCCGATGCTGTTCCTGTTAAAGGACTGCTGGTTGTCCACGGAACTGTGCGCGCTGCATTTTGGTAGAGGGTATAGGCAAGTAATACGGAAGCATTACCCGAATTCACCATGGACCTCGTGCTGCTTGCGTAATGTAGGCCGTTGTCCAATGAAATCGTAAAAGGTGTACCGTTTGAACATTCCATTACGATGCTGCCATTTCCTGCGCCGGTAGTTTGCGCGTCAATGGTTTGGTTTCCAATGGTGTTGATGCTACCGAAATCCAGTGAACCGAAGTTAATTATACCGGCGGTGACATTGCTACTATTAACCTGACATCCTGCACCAACTACCGCAGTGATACCTAAATTTCCTGTAACCGTTGCAGACAAAGCGACTTGAGCAACCCCTATTGAAAAAAGGAAAAAAATTCCTGAGAAAATAGAAGAATAGTGCTTCATATTAATTTCCTATTGTGCTGAAAAAATTTAAAAATAAAAATTAGCCGATGGTATGACAATAGCCACAATTATTTCCTATACGTATTACACACTATTACAGGATCACTCGTTTCGCTTCATTTATTTACAATATTTTATAATTAAAAAAATAAAATAAATCTTACAATAAAAAAATCATGAATTTTTTTATCTTTGTTGTTTTATGTACTTTAAATGGAATCTGAGTACACTAGAAATCAACTTCGCAAATTTATCGCTAAGTTTCGCTTTTCTGCATAGTCCTTTTATCCGTATTTTTTGGCACTTACTAAACACAATATTATAAGGAAAAATGCGCCATTCTGTCGTTTAAGTATCTATAATCTTGTTAGTCCAGTAAGGCGCTACTTGTGCGTCATGCATAGACGCCATCAACCCATAGAGAAATAAAGGATCATTTACTTTTAACAGTCAGGAGCGTCCCTACTAAGGCGTGCCTAATGAATTATGTGAAAGTTTTTTCCTGTTTTAGCTGGTTCTTGCCAGCTCTTATATTTTGTGAAATTTCCGTAGCCGGGCCTTTAACTAACCAGAGTTTTATTGACACTGCGTCGATAAAAAGCATTTCCGAAATTGAAACCGCCAAAATTGCGTTAGAAAAGTCCAATTCAAATTCCGTAAAATTTTATGCGCAAGCGGTGCTCGAAGAACATACATTCCTTCTAACGCATCTTCGTCGCTTTGCCAAAGCCCAGCATTTAGACATGATGAGTGATAGTGAGCTGCAAGCCCAAGCACGTAGGTTTATCTTCCAACGTAAAGGTCAGACATTTGATGAAGCTTATGCTGATATGCGGTTTATGGAGCGTAAGAAGTCTGTCAGTCTCTTTCGGGAGGTGGCCGAAATGGCCACTGGCGATATTAAGCAATATGCAGCAAATGAACTTCCCACGCTCATGCACCATTTATACATGGCGCAAACCTTGGTGGGTGGTCTAGCAAAAGACGCCCCTTTGATGGCGGATGACAGTAGCCAGCTATAAAACCCATGTTTTACTCGAAAACAAAAGCCAGCTGCAGAGCTGGCTTTTGTTTTTTCGCCCATCGTTTCCTTATTCCTAGCTATCAAAAGAGCTGGTGGTTAAGTGCTGCTTAGATGATCCACCTAATAAGGAAGGTTGGCATTATGAGTGTGACTTTGAGTCCTTCCATGTATAAAGGGTGAGATTTACCTTCATGTACACGAAATCCATTTTTATATACACGTCTGTGCATATGTACATCTGGTCGACATCTACACCGGTCAATCAAAGCCAAAGTTAAAATAAGATCAATCTTTATTTTACTTTCATATAAATTTTAAAATAAGATAATGGCTTATTTTAGCTTCAGTAGGTTTTGATATGAATCGTGGTCTAACGGGGCGTTATGTATCCAGCATCGCTGGGGGATTTACATGTCAGGCGTTTATTCCTGCACCGCTACCGCCCAATCCACCGATTGAAATCAACGGCAAGCTGCAAGCGAGATTGGCAGAGGCACACGTTGCTCTGGGGCGCTTAGATGCCATCAGCAGCCTCTTGCCAGACGCCAAACTATTTCTTTACAGCTACGTGCGTAAAGAGGCCGTCATGTCATCGCAAATTGAAGGCACCCAGTCTTCGCTGAGTGATCTTATGCTCTACGAAATGGCTGCCCAACCTGGTGTGCCTATGGACGACGTACAAGAAGTTTCTTGCTATGTAAATGCGCTAACACTGGGTGTAGAGCGCATTAACCAGGGTAATCCCATAACCATTCGTCTTGTAAAAGAGTTGCATCAGGCTCTCATGACTTCTGGCCGTGGTATTCAGCGTGGCCCTGGCGAGTTTCGGGCAAACCAGGTGTGGATTGGTGGGCACCGCGCCGACGAAGCGACCTTTGTGCCTCCCCCAGCCAATGAAATAGCGGCTTGTTGGAGTGAACTGGAAAAGTTTATAAACGATGTTCCCGAAGCCACTGAACCGGTATTAAAAGCCGCACTTATGCACGTGCAGTTTGAAACAATTCACCCCTTTATGGATGGTAACGGTCGGTTAGGGCGTTTATTAATTACATTGATTTTGGCGCAAGCCGGTGTGTTACAAGAACCGCTCTTGTACCTCTCGGTATTTTTTAAAAAGCATCGCCAAACTTATTACGAGCGGTTACAGCAAGTACGCTTAATCGGTGACTGGGAGTCATGGCTGCTATTTTTTGTGGATGCCATTACCGCTACCGCCACTCAAGCGGTTGCCACCGCCCAGCAGCTCAACCAATTGCTCTCGGTCGATAAAGCCAAGCTTGGGCAATTAGGCCGATTAGCCGGTTCAGCCAACCCAATACTGGAAGCTTTCTTTAATCAGCCAATTTTAAGTATTAACTTGCTGGTGGAAAAAACGGGCCTAACACCGGCTACTATTGGTAAAGCCTTGGAAGCCATGGAAAACACTCTTGGCCTGGTGCGTGAACTCACGGGCCAAAAGCGCAACCGGATTTATGCCTACAGCGGCTACATAGATATTTTGAATCAGGAATAAGCTAACCCCAACCTAACCCCTCCGACTACGAGTGAATTAACGTTAGGCCCACCGACAATTGCTTTTGCATTGTCTGCATAAAGGTTATCCGTGGCCATAAAGTTAGCTAGCACCAGGTCGTGTACTGGTAAGATGGGCGCCTTCCAAATTACCCTAAAATTGTAGGAATTTTTCAGTGACCAATAACGATATTCTTCGTCGCATCCGTTTTATTTTTGACCTTAGTGATTCGCAAATGATGGATGTTTTTGCGCAAGCGGATTTGAAAGTGACGCGTGAGCAGGTCAGCGCTTGGCTAAAAACCGACGATAAGCCGGATTTTAAAGCGCTGGATGATAAGCAACTCGCCACTTTTTTAAATGGGTTTATTAATAAAAAGCGGGGCAAGAAAGACGGTGATCAGCCTGAAGCGGAGGATCGTCTGAATAACAATATTATTTTCCGGAAATTAAAAATCGCTTTGGATTTTAAAGAGGAGAATATTTTAGAAATTATGCAGTTGGCGAATTTCTCCATCAGCAAGCATGAGTTGAGCGCCCTGTTTCGTCGGCAGGATCATAAAAATTACCGCGAATGCCAAACGCAAATTTTGCGCAACTTTCTAAAAGGGTTACAAATTAAATTTCGTGGTGATCATAAAGACCCGACGCAACCTGCTGAAGACAAAAAATAATAATTTTTCAGTGTTAAATTCCTGCCTCGAAATTACAGCGCTCCTGCACAGGTAAATAGATTCTGTGCAGGAGCGCTATAATTCAGAACAAAAATAATGAAGTCATTAATTTTATTTTTTCCAAATTGGCTCCAGCGTTCCTCTCATGCAATCATTAACTTCTTGGTCGATAAGATTATTGGATTTAATACAGTCCTTTAGTTTTCTCACCATTGTTGTATTTACGAAGGGCGTTGCTCTATCTGAATCAGCCTGATAATTATCGACGGCATGACATGCTGTTTCTCGAAAATTCCTGTTATCGTCAGTTGGGTTTTGATTAGTCGCACTAATCCAATAATTGCACGTTTGCGTGAGTTTTTTTAACTGCGGATTGTCAGATACGTCTTTACGCAAAGGCACGTGTTCGCGTGCACTTGCTTTTTTCCGACCTTTGGATTGGTTTCCTGAAACAATTTGAATAACAGAGGAATGATCTTTGTTGCAGTGGTAATACTTTTCTTCAAGTTGATTACCCATGCTTGTCCAGCGACTCATGCTTTTAGCACTTCCGCCGTTGCGTCGAAGGTCTTCATAATGTTCGATTTGCTTTTTGTATTTGCTACAGTCAACTGCTCGCGCAGGGTTGCATATCAGTGAGAGTAGAGTGGTGAGAACAGCGATAAAGAAGGCAAGCAATTTACGTTGAATTGACATAGAACATCCCTTTTGTGAAAAAATCCTTTCGCGCACTATATCAATAAAATGCTTTCCGTCCAATTCCTTAGATGTGCACTTTTATCGTTTTGAGCAGCTATTCACTCAGGTTCTAAAAAGTGGCGCTGCGATTACAATCTGGTTCCATAGGTAATGGGTTAGTGGTTTACACTTCAAATACATACTATTGTCTAGGTTTCTATTTAAGGACATAACATGCGTAATTATATTCGCCATCCTACCTCCATCCCGATTCGTGTTTCAGCGATCAGTCAGAATGACACCCAGGTTGTCACCAATAATTTAAGTGCCGGCGGTTTGAGTTTCTATACAGATATACCGATAAAAGTGGGTTCAATTGTTGATTTGATGATTCCTTGTATTTCGCCGGACTACCAGGGTGAGGGCATAATTGTTTGGCGACGCAACCAACAGCCACAGGGTTTTGAGGTGGGTGTTCGGTTTGCAAATGATGATGAATATTTTCGTGTGCGCATGGTGGAGCAAGTCTGTCAGATTGAAAACTATCGCCGGGAATTAGCGGAAGTTGGTCGGAATCTCACTACAGAAGAGGCAGCGATTGAATGGATTAAACGCTTCGCTGCACATTTTGATGAGTAATACTTAGCGCTTAACATTGATTAATGCGAGCCGATTGATTACTCGCTGCAAATTTTTTAAAGGTTCCGCGCATTACAGGAATAAAAGAATTTTCACCGTGCGGTTGCGCCTCAATAAAATAGTCAAACACATTGTGGTCAAAGACGAAGGTCGAGCGGCCTAATCCTCTGGGTGTATTTTTCATAAGAACAAGCTTCTCTAAATCCCAATTTCCGCGCGACGGATCGAGCGGCGGGAATCCAAAATCGTCAAACCAAAACCACAGTACTTCTTTTGTGTCGGGTGCAATAGTAAGTACACCGTGACCATTAAATTGTTGTTTGTTGCTACGTGTCTCGTGGTAATCGTGAATCAAGTTATAGCCGCTATTATCAAATCCGAATTGCCATAGACTTTCGCAGGTTGCAGCAGGACTCCAAGGGGTGGAAAAGACTTCACCTCGACCGGCCCATTGGCCTATAAACAGCGAAAGTTTAAACGCATTTGGATGTGTGTCTAGATGAGTCACAAATTTCTCCTACCTAAGCTGAAAATGTTGAACCTAAAATAGCGAAGCGTTAACGCCATGAGGCAATGCCAGTATAGAAAGATAGAGTTTGGCTCGCTATCGCAGTTCGGCCGAATTTAATGCTATATTTGGCCAACACGGTAATGGAGAAAATCATGCTAGGTTGTCGACAATTTTCACACAAGAATGACTACAGCATGGGTTTACACAGCCATGAAGAGGGTCAGTTTTTTATGTTGCTGCGGGGCACTGCGGTTTACATTACGGAAGTTGGCGAATGGTTGATGACACCGCAGCACCCTTGTTGGGTTCCTCCCAGGTCGGCTCATGGTGTTCGTTCACGTGGTGAAATTGAAGGAATTGTAATTATGGCGAGCGACCAACTATGCACTGGATTACCGGATGAAATTTCCATTATTAAAACGAATCCGTTAATTGATGCACTATTAAAAAAAATGTCGCGCGCAACAGATAACTCCGCACCTCTATCGCGGATGTGGTCAGTGTTAAAGGATGAAATTGATAGTGCCGAGCGCGATCATTTGCATTTGCCCGTGCCTAAAGATGAACGTTTGCGACGCCTGGCTCAAATGTTGGTGGAAAACCCTGCAGATTCTCGTAGCCTCGAAGAGTGGGCGATAAAAATAAATATCGCCCAGCGAACACTTATTCGCAAATTTCGCGCGGAAACCGGTATGTCACTTGTTGCATGGCGCCAACGGGCAAGGGTGATTCAATCCATCAGATTGTTGAATGCTGGGCAAACCGTGACTGATGTGGCCTTTGATGTAGGCTATGAAAGTTTGAGCGCTTTTATTTCAGTGTTCAAACAAATCACTGGCGTTGCTCCTACGCAATATTTGCAAGCTTCAATGTCATCGCACTCTGCTTAATAATCCTAAATGTCGCATTATTTTTCAAAAAAGATTTGCGCGACATATATAGAAAAATGTTTGCGCGATCATTCATTTTTTGAGAAATTTTTTATTAAAAGGAATGTAAATTTTTAAAAATGGCACTTAAATATCTGTGTCATTTTGTCGCAGAGGCGTAAGCTGCTTTACTTCGCCCTTACCCGGGGCGATACATAATTATAATTGAGCAGTACCTCAAAAAATTTCATATTGTTTGGTTAGATAAACACACAAGGTTTTGCCTGCGCGTTGCAACTGCAATTGGCATTATCTGTTTTGTTTGTGATTATCGAACTAATATCAGCACTTTTTTTATAAAACCTTGTCACATTGGTCGCAGCACCTTAGGAATTAAATCTTAGGAATTACATCGGAAATAGTGAGCAGGAATTTCAGTAATTCACGCTAGTGGATTGCTAGAAAAATTTCTATTTGCGACGACCTTATCGCTAGTTATGCCTTCAAATGTTGAAGGTTATTGTTAGCTTGTAATCGTATGATCAATCACCTAATCGGTGGAGGTATATAATGTTAATAAGAAAATATATTTTCGGTTTGTTTTTTTTATTTGTTTCGGTGGGAAGTTTTGCTCACGGGCTGATTGAAAGCCCTGCATCGCGCAATTGGTTTTGCGGTGCTGTGACCAAGCCGGACGAAATAGGCAATGGCACGGCCAAATATCCTGCGTGTGGTACAGCCTTCAACGTTAATCCGATTGCTGGTTATAGTTTTATGAGCGTGCTCAATCATCATTTGGGCGCGTCTGTAGTTTCTCCCTTACCTAAAAATGTATGTAGCGCAGACAGTGAAACCTGGAAAGGTGCTGTGACTCCATGGGACGTTCCTATGGATTGGCCAACAAACCCAATTTCGGCGGGTAAACAAAATATTGTGTGGAATATTTCGTGGGGGCCACATTTTAGTGACACACTGGATTTCAAATATTGGATCACTAAATCTGATTTCGTATTTTCAGCGGATAAAGCATTGAGCTGGAGCGATTTCGAATCCACGCCTTTCTGCGTGCTGGATTATGACCACTCCAAACCTAATGCAAATCCTAATGTTATTCCCGACGAAGCTTCTGCGCGTTTCACCACGAGTTGTACGATTCCATCGCGCAGTGGCCACCATGTCATTTACGGTGAATGGGGCCGCACGCCGCCAACCTATGAGCGTTTCCATGGTTGCGTAGACGTTTCCTTCGGTGGAACTACGAATCCCGTAGCAGCGGCGATTTCTGCATCGCCATCATCATCAACAGTAACGGGCGCAACGACCATTGCATTTAGCGCATCAGGTTCGAGCGGGTCCAATTTGACTTATCAATGGTCAGTGGAATCGCCAAACTCGTCGCTTTACAGCTTCTCAAGCACTACTGCCGCTAATACAACCTTGACCTTGAAAAATCCTTCGGCGCAAACGTCTTTAACGGTACGTTTAACTGTGACCAGCGGCTCTAATTCAGCCAGTAAAACCTTAACCTTTACCCATTCGTCCAGTGTTGCAACCAACTTTGTTGACATGGGTGCGGTGACTTCCACGGCGCGCACGTTGCAAGTGGGCGATAAGGTTCAATTGCGATTGGTCGATTCAAGTGGTGTTGACTCTTACTTCCCTGCTTCTCCATTAGTCATTACTTCTGCAACTACTTCTTCAAGCGCATGGCCCTATGCTTTGGCACAAGCGATCAATAGCGTAAACGGAAGTGTTCACGTGGGTGTGCTTGCCGAAAACGCCGTGATGCCTGCACAAAGCGCTACAGGCAATCGTGTTTACGTCACCTTGCCGAATTCTTATGTAAGCGTTTTCCTGAATGTTGTCAGTTCTAATACGTCATCAAGTTCATCGGCAACTACGTCCAGCAGAGCAAGTACGTCGTCTGCGGTATCCAGCAGGTCGTCATCAAGCGTCTCGGGTGGTTCACAGTGCAATTGGTACGGCACGCGTTACCCCTTGTGCATCACAACTACATCCGGCTGGGGTTGGGAAAATAATCAAAGTTGTATCGCCACTGTCACCTGTGCTGGTCAACCAGCGCCCTATGGTGTAGTAGGTGGAACAACCTCATCAGTAGCATCCTCAACGGCAAGCTCAGTAAGATCCAGTTCCGTAGCATCAACCAGCAGAAGTTCGGTTTCCAGCAGCAGAAGTTCTGTGGCTAGTAGTTCGATTGCATCAAGTGTGAGGTCGTCAAGTTCATCCTCGGTTGCGACAACTGGAAACTGTTCTTATCTGATTCAAAGTGAATGGAACACAGGTGCGCAGGCTTACATTGTCATTAAAAACAATGGCACGAGCGCAATTAATAGCTGGAATGTTTCCTGGACTTATTCAAATGGCACTACTTTAGGCTCTTTCTTCAACGCCCAAATAAGCGGCTCAAACCCTTATAGTGCAACTAACCTTGCCTGGAACGGCACCATTCAACCAGGTCAATCAGTGCAATTTGGATTCCTGGCTAGTAAGGGTGTGGCCAACACTGCAGCTGAGACACCTCGCGTAACCGGCTCTGTGTGTAACTAGCGGGTTTGATACATTTTACTTATCAGTTTGAGAGCGTCGAAGGACGCTCTTTTTTCAAGTGAATGTAAAATAATGAGTGCAGCATAATCGCGCAAAAATGATAAAAATAATGGTTGAATGATTGTGATTGATAAGTTTTTTGGTTTTCAGTGGTTAATCATTTTCAATCATAATTTGTGCAAAAATTACGCAGTACATTTACGTTTTTCCGCCAATATTTTTTTCAAAAAGTGAAGTTTGCCCGTATTTACTTTTAAGCTCGCACGAGAATGATACGTTTTTTCCGGTATTGATGCAGTTGCCGGGGGATTATCTTGCAACTCAATCCACTCCCGAGGGAACAATGAAAACATCTAATAAATTATGGCGAAAAGCCCTGTTGCCAATGACAACTGGTTTGTTACTTTTACAATCGGCAACCAGCTATGCGGCACGTTGTGAATATGTAATTCAAAATGAGTGGAATAGCGGCTTTGTTGCTGCTATCCGCATCACTAATGACACCAACACTACAGTCAATGGTTGGTCAGTGAGTTGGTCCTACACCGATGGTTCTTCACGCATCGGTGGCTGGAATGCGAATTTTAGTGGGAGCAATCCTTACTCTGCATCTAACGTAGGTTGGAATGGCCAAATCAATCCAGGTCAAACGGCAGAGTTTGGTATACAAGGTAATAAGGGTGTTCAAAATACCCCTGCTGCAAAACCAACGGTAACGGGAGCAGTGTGTTCGGGTCAGACGTCTTCAAGCGTAATTAGCAGTGTTCGTACGAGCTCTTCGGTTTCTACTTCAAGTAAAACGTCTACATCTATTTCAACCAGCAGCCGAACATCAACCAGTGTTTCGACTTCATCCAGTAGTAGATCATCAAGCTCGTCCAGCTCTTCGAGCAAAACGAGTGTGTCAACAAGCTCCAGTGTGGT
>CBHTVU010000132.1:0-11919 GCA_966096785.1 uncultured Gammaproteobacteria bacterium
CCAACCCTGCCCCTCCTCTTCCCAATACGCATTGTCTTTATATCCACCATCCTCGACGAATGCCAAAAACTCATGATTGCTTACTAAAAATTTACTCGCCTGAAATTCACTGACCTCAGCGCTATGCGTGCCGTATTCATTATCCCAACCATAATAAGGACTGGATTTTTCTTTTCCCAACACAACTTTTCCAGCTGACACAGGTAGCAATTCATTTTGCGGTGCAACATTAGTTTCACGAAATGGTTTCCAACTGGAATGGTTTTTTACATAAGCTAATTTATGTTGGCGAATTAATACCGACGACGTTTCTAAATGAATTCGCTCGTGTTCGATGCCCATGATGATAGCCCACCATGGATTATTCCAATCAATGGGTAATTGCAGCGGAGCGGTCTCAATTAAACTTATGACAAGAGCACGAACCTGGTCACGATAAGCTTTTACTTCCAAAGGTGTAGGCCACTGATAATGAGCATCGTTCAGATCGTCCCAACTCATTTCATCTACGCCCACCGCAAAAATAGATTCAAAACGTGGGTTAATACGTTTTTCAATCATTCGAGCCAATAATAGTTTATTAACAAAAAAAGTAGCTGTGTGGCCAAAGTAAAAAATAAGTGGATGACGCAGAGGAATAGATTTTTCGTAGTAAGCCGAGTCGCATGTAAGCGTTTCAAACAAAGATTCGTAACGGTCAAATGTAGTGACAAAATATTCATGCAACGCTTGTCGAAGCGCCAAGGTGTTCTCTTCGCGTAGATTAGGTGTGCGAGTGAAAAGTGTTTGATAAGCGGATTCGACTTCCGGGTGAAGTTTTTTACATAGCCTATTGTTTATAGAATTCATATTACTCACCCTTGGTCAAGCTAACGGAGACGGTCAAACAACAAAACTCAAACAAATAAGTTCAAACAGCAAACTGGTGTAGGTCACACTAAATTCTGCCCACATAATCTTTTGCAAACTGCCAAGCGACACGGCCACTGCGCGCACCGCGAGTGCGATGCCACAACAGCGCTTCAAACTCCGAATTTTCCACCCAGGTGCCACCCAAATACTCAACCCAGTAACGAGCCGTGCTCAAATATTCATCCTGAGAAAAACTATAAAAGCTAAGCCATAAACCGAAGCGCTCGGATAAGGACACTTTTTCCTCAATGCTATCACCAGGGCGGACCTCACCATCCTCGTAACGCACATCTAGATTATCCCGCATTTTCTCTGGCAACAAATGACGGCGATTTGATGTCGCATAAAATAATATATTGTCAGAAGGAGCAGCAATAGAACCGTCGAGCGCAGACTTAAGCGCCTTATAGCCGAGCTCCCCTTCTTCAAACGACATATCGTCGCAGAAAATAATGAATTTTTCGGGACGGTCACTGATTAAATCAATAATATCGACCAACTGAATCAACTCAGTTTTGTCCACCTCGATAAGCTTCAGTCCTTGCTTAGCAAACTCATTCCAACAGGCTTTAATTAAAGTAGATTTCCCCGTGCCCCGAGCACCGGTCAAAAGCACATTATTAGCAGGCTTACCGGCCAAAAATTGTGCAGTGTTGCGCACTATGGCCTGCTTTTGAGTTTCTACGTTGAGTAAAGAATTTAGATGAATCTCGTGCGGATTCTTCACCGCATGCAAATAACCTTGCTCATCCTGCATAAGACGCCAACGGTATGCGCTACTGGACCAATCTACTGCTGGTATGCCCGCAGGTAATATACGTTCGACCCGATCAATAAGTTGCTCTAAACGGGAAATAAATTGATCTAGTTGCGTCACTGAAAATACCTCAAACAGCTGGAGACGTTTTGAATTTGGGCTATAGTTTTTAAATCAAGCCAGACATTGAACCACGATTTAACACCTTAACCAACCGCGCGACCATTTTAGATAATTTGTATGCCATTTGTGTCAGTAGAAACTATAGCGACACTCAAATTTCTACCGGTCAAGGACCATCATGTTTACGAAACCAGAAATAAACATTGTTACCAAAACCTTGCAGCAAAGACGCGATTGGATAGCGAAGAATATTGACAATCCGGACCAACAGGCCAATAAAGAACAACAAAAACAAACTCTGGATTTAATCGATAGCGCTATCGCAAAAATTAATTTGCTTACTCCAATCGAACCTAGAGAGTCGAGCCCCGCACCCGCGAAACCGATCAAGCTGACCGGTGCACAACGACGGGTTCAACTTGAGCCCGCGCAAATACGTGTGCTTATTGTTGACGACGATGAAATGATCGCATCCTTGTTACAAATGCTTTTACAATCAATTGGTGTTCGCTTTGTAGACATTGCTACCGATGGCTTGAAAGGAATCAGCATGCTTTATGATGCGAATCCTATCTACGACCTGGTACTGTGTGATTGGCATATGCCCATCAAAAATGGATTGGATGTTCATAACGCCATGCGCGCGGCCGAACGCTATATGGAAACCTGTTTTATTCTGGTTACTGCAGTCACCGAAGCAAAACAAATTCGCTCAGCCATTGAAGAAGGCGTGGACGACTACATTGTCAAACCTTTAGAAGAACAAACCACAATCAAAAAATTGGCTCGCCACTTTCCCAAACTCCCGGTACCTGAAAACAATACTATGTTGGGTGTTTGCGCTACCGACTTTGCACCACCGGAGGACGAAGCAGGGAAAAACTGATCATTTATTTCAGGTATCTTCAACTGATGAATCATTATTTAAACACATATAATGACCATTCTTGATCTAGCATCAACTTAGTATCATCCAATGCGGGCAACAGAACACTTTGTGCATACTCACAGGAAATAACTGAAGAGATTCTTTGCTTTTCCTTACTCGTTTGCTCAGATGTATGCCCGTATCCAGACCTGAGCGATTTTAGCATGGGATCATAACCCTCGCGCCAAGCTTTAATGTTTGGGAAAGATACACTCAATTTATTTAAAATTTCCAATCCAGAATAATCCAAGTCACCCCAAAAATAAGCATCCAGTGCAAAAATATCTGAATTAAACCAAGCAGACTCAAATAGACTAATATTGGAAAAATCTCCGCTATAGAAGAACTGCACGCTCTTTTTGATCCGAATGTTTTTAGCGCTCGCTTTAAAACCAGCGGTATAAATCAAATAATATTTATCGTCTAGCCCGTTGTGATTAATCAACCCTAAAAACGCATCCCAATTCTCAACAAATAAAATTTTCTCAGCACCATCAACAAGAAAAACAGATAATTGTAAAGGTCGTTCGCAAATTATTATTTCCATATCGGGAAATAAAGCCAATAAAGTTGACCTGCGCTGAGGAACATCTAAATATTTTGAGTCTCCATAGAAAAATGAGCACTTAACTGACGCCACGAAATGCGCTCTGCAGATATTTCACGCAAACAAATGAAATCACAAATTCTACTGAGCGATATTAATATTTTTTGAGGATCAAAAACATCAAAGCACGCGATACTACTTAAGGGCTCATGAAGATGAACAATATTTTTTGGAAGATGTTGAATGGCTTTTTGCCAATTCACTACCGACAAACTTTTCTCCGGCATATCTAACCAAACACGTAAGTCTGGAATGGCATCTTCGATTAATTGAATATGTTTAAAATTACCATCCTGTTCTGTTAATAATAGAATTCCCTCATCCTGCAAATGATTCAAAAGATCGATAACATAGTCTCTTTGTCTTTCTTTTGCGAATGAATACAGACTTGGCAAAAGACTTTTGGTAACTCTCTTTTTAGGGGTGCTGCCATGTATGGTGTAAAAAGCAATCAGACCACGTAATAATTTTACAACGTCCTCCGCGAACTCGTCCGACAACCATTTAGGCAAAGATTCCATCTATTCAACCTCAGCCATGAAATCTAATGTAGCTTGCTGGCGAATAGCTTTTCTATGATTGGCCATTAATTTACTAATTTTTTCTTGATCGCATACTTGCCTATCCAATACCACGCGAGTTTTTAATTCACCTACAGGTTCAGATGTTGGGCACTTACTGAACACAAACTGATTGGAAATTAAATCCATGAAGGGACCAGATTTGCTGCTAGGCATAATAAAATTTAATTGTAAGCCCAAACTTTCGGTTAAATAATTAATGACTTCACGGGAACGGTGTTCATCCATTTTGGAGAAAGCTTCATCTACTAACACCATGCGCAAATGGCTATTACCTTCGTTAAAACGAAATGCTGAAGTGATAGCTGCACTGCGAATAATATAAGCCGGTGTCTCCAACTGACCGCCAGAACCTGTACCATACTGGCTCAGCGCTATGGGGGCTTTGCCCTCAGGCTCTTTATAAATTTCATAACGCCGGTAGTTGCGATAATCAGCAATACGCGTTAGTTCGCGCAGCGCCTTTTGTTCATCTTCATCTAATAACATTTTCATTAATCGTTCACGAACAAGCTGATGCTTATTATCCAACTGTATGTTGAAAATGTTTTCACCACTACCTATTTCAGGACTTTCTGACATTACCGCTTTGAAAAATTGCCAATATTCTTTAAATTCCGGAACCCACTCCCAATCGAATCTGAAACGCTCTCGGTCAGCACCAAAGCGATGATGTTCTAGCTCTTTATTTAATTCTTCCAGTGTTTTCTTACCATCATTAATGGCTTGATAAATTGAATGACAAAGATTGGATACAAACGCATTATTAAAACTTAAACGTAAAGATTCAATTTCCTGGTGACGTTGCGCAAGAATATGGTTTTTATCGCGATTATAAAGCGAGTCGAATTGACGGCGCATATCGCATACCATACGGAAATTTGCACTGCCCAATTCATCGAGATAATCAATATTAAATAATATGGCATCCGACGTTTTGCAAAATTGATTATGCTGCATTACCGAATTTTGCAATTTATGCAAAATAGTTTTCAGTTCAGCGTTTACACTGGCCAAACTATTTTCAAAATAACCTACCGAATGCTGGTCGATTAACTCATCCGCTGCTTGTAACCGCTCATCTACCGAGAACTCTGGCCACAATCCAACGATGGATTGCAAATTAGCTTCGCATTCATCTACCACTGTGAGAGTTTTTTCCTGCTCTGCATCCAGCTTCGCGCAATGACTATCGGCATTTTTTAATTCAGCGCGACAATCAACTTGGGCGTTATTGATGTCCTTAAAAATATGTTGTTGTTCTTGTAAACGCTTTTTTAGATCATCAAGCTCATCATCCAGCGCTTTGGTGTCGCTTAAATCTAACTGCTGCAAACTTACATCTATAGCAGCGATTCGGTTTTGTGCTGCCAACATAATTTGTAAACTATCCGCATAGGTCAACGGCTTTAATTTATCGACTGCCAGAAGAAGTTCCTGAGTTTCACTCACATAATCTGTTGCAGCTTGCCATTCCACATTTAACGCGTGGAATTCGTTGCGCTTGGCAGCGAGCGCGCGTTCACGTGCTGCCTGGCCAAACACCAAATCAGTATCTGCCATATCACAACGGAACATGGCGTAATTGCCTGAACCCATCGCATCTTTTGTGATACCACGGCGAGTGTTACGCAATTCGCTGGCGTTTTCTACGCGTTGAACATTAGCGTAGCTCGCTTTGATATAAGCTTCAGCTGTTGCATGGGAAAAACTCATGACTTCAATAATAGAATTTTCCGGAGTGTTACCAGAGCGCTCCAAATCTTTGCGCGCTTTTTCACCCTGAATAACCCGGGCGCGATTCACCTGGCCTGACATGTTGCGAATGACTGCAATTGCTTCAGCTTCGTATTCCGGTGCGACAATAATGCCGAAACGCGCCGCACCTATATAACCTTCAATAGCTGCCTGCCATTCAGGATCAGTAACGCTGATGTAATCACACAGTACTCGCACGTCTGCTTTTGAACACTGTTGCGCAATGGCTTCGAGTGCTGCACGCACAAAAGGCGGATAATTTACCTGATGCGCTTCCAGTGTTTGAATTTCTCTACGCTTTACTTCAATGGCTTTTTGCAATCTGTCGCATGCTGCACGGCGCTTGTCACGTTCTTGCGCAAGCTGGTCGCGCAAATTGATTTTCACACCCTGGTGAACACTGGCAGAGCTTGCATCCAAAGCAAATAAACTGTGCACAAATAAATTGTGATTTTTCTGCTGTACGCCAACCGTTTCCAAATGAGTAGCGAGCGAACCCACATCAATCCAATCGCGGTTTAATAATTGGTGAATGTTGATTTGTTCCACATCAGCGGTTAATACTTTTGCAAGCTGTTGCAAATGGGCATCTTTAAATGCCGGAATTTCCAAGCCAATAGAAGTATTGCGTAACGCCTGTATAAATTGTTGGGCCGCACCTATATTTGTTTCTAGCTGCTGGTCTTGTTTTAACAATTCCGGTACTTGTTGGTGAATAACTTTTTCCTGCGCAATCTTTTCATGTTCCAGTTGATCTTTATCGCGCAGTGCGGGTATACCAAGCCGGCGTGCGGTAACAGCAAGAATTAATTGGCTAATTTCATCACTACGTGCTTCGCATAACGCCAAAGACTGACCATGACCTGCGGAAACCTCGCGTAATAATTGTTGCTTGCGTTTTGCTTCAAGATAAAGCCCCTGGCAGTCACCGAAACGACGCTTTGCCACTGAATAATACAAGAGCTGCTGCTCAAGCCAATTACTAATAAAGTTATCCGATAATGCTCTGCCCGTTGCCATGCGCTCGATGGCGTCACGCAATTGGCGCGCATCGGCTTCCATAGTGTGGATGCGTTTTAACATGGCAGATACAGTACGGATTGCTTCACCTAAATCGCGAAACTCCAGAACTTCGTTAGCCACAAATTCGTCGATCCCTTTAATGGGCTTGTAGGCCATAAAACGCGAAAACGCACGTGCAGCATTCATAGCCTCACGCTCGGACACAGCATCTTTACGGCCCCGCAATACACCATATAAACGGCACAAATAAGATTTTTTCTTATCGTATTTTTCAACTTGCTCCGGTCCGAACTGGCGACGCAAGCTGGCGTACAAACGGTCCAGTGGTAATACATATTTATGGGTCTTTTCTTCTTTTAATAAATCATTAAGGCTAAGTGCTACATCAGTTAAAATATAAAAATGACAGTCATCAAGACGCGCTACCTTTTGTTGGCTGGTGCCTTGCCCAGCCGTTTCCACAAAGGCGCGCATTCCAATTAAAGCTGTAAAAGGTTCACCACTTTCGCCTTTGGTTGGATGAAAAACCGCTGCCAGATAACCGTCGCAACCTTTAGGGCGCGAATAGGCCCCGTCATCACAACCCAATACATAAGATGCTAGTGTACGCACCAGTTTTCCACCGCGACCACGCTGACTGGATTCATCCTGCCCAGGGTTAAAGTGGAAAAGATTGTCATGCGCGGCAGTCATTATGGTTTGAATGGCATCGGCTGCGGTGGTTTTACCTGACCCATTGCCCCCCGAAAATAAATTAATCGGGCCAAAATCAAATTCGGTATTGGGAACATTTCCCCAATTCACATAAATAAATTTTTTAAGAAACATAAATTAAACTTTTTAAGAAAACTTCTTAGGAAAAATTAAACGTACACTCAGCGAAAGCCTGATGAATTACACGTCGAAAATTGATTTTGTAGCATGTGGCGATATTTTTTTTACAGCCTTGGCGGGTGCCGGATTTTCTTCTGGTTCATCTTCCACCAATAACAAGTTATCAGCGAGGTGATTGCGAATTTGATTTAGCCATTCGTTACTGACTAAATGAATAATGAGCGGACGAATTTTTATCCAGCTTTCAACCGAATCAACATCAGTCTCTGCAAAATAATTAATCAGGCGCAGCTGACGCAAACGTTTAAATGCCTGACGACGCTCGCCGATGTTTTCTGGCAAGCTTCGATGCAACAAACTTTTCATCGCCACCGCTACAGATTCGAGGGACAGGGTTGCGCAACCTGTTTCATCTATAACACCTTCACGCAGGGACTTGTCGTACTCAGCTCGCAACACCAGAATCAGCGCAATTTCATGCTGGTTTAGACGTTGACGGAAACCGCCATTAAAAGGCTCATCGCTTTCATCGTCCATACCCGGCATACGCGCGCCAGGCGGAATTATCCGCACAAAATTAAATTGAGTATCGTGCTGGAAGCGCACACCCATTAATGCGAGATAGTCGTTTACCACTTCGTGAATACGAATAAAACGGTCATAAAGCTCCGCTTCCACTTGAGAATCGTCACGGCACAAAACACCGTAATCCAGTAAGCGCTGAATAAGTTCGCGCCAATCGTCAAATGACAAATTGTGTTTATCAAGTCGCGCTTCCAAATCGGCGCTAAAAATATTGCTCATGTTATTGCCCTTCATCCAGCAGCGAAATCACAAACTGGTCGCGCTGTCTGAAATAATGATCGTCTTGTATTTGTGGTGCTGTGTATAACCAATCCTGCTCCTGGGTCACGGAAAAGCGAAAACGCGATGAAAGATTATCGGCAGCACCAACTTCAATCGCATGAGCAAGATTAAGTAACTCTTGCATATTGGTAGCGCCCAGTTCGCGGCTATTTACACTCCCCTTAGCAGTCAAGGCATGCTGCACGTAACGGCGAATTTCACTACCTTGTAAGATAAAAGCCCTATCGAGTGCTTGTTGAATAAAAATTTCTTTTTGCGCATCCAGATCCAATGCCTTATCACCTTCCAATGTAGAACGAACCACATACTGTTGACGCGCTGCGCGCAATTGAATTTGCGCCGGGTCAAGAAAACCTAATTGCATGCTCGCAAGTGTCTCACCTTGTGACAAAAAAACTTCGTCCTGTTTTTCAGTTGGCAGTTGCGCGATGGAACGATAAATGTCCATCAAGTCATCCTGCCCCCGACTGTTGATGTAGCTCAGTTGACGAATAATAATGTCTGCGCGCTGAGTAAAAGTATTTAAAGCACGACGCAACGCAGGCAACATAATTTCGCAGGCATTTTTTAACCGCGATTCAATGGTTTGCAAGAGTGTATCCAATAGAGAAACACCTTGTATCACTCGTTGCGGTAAGGCTTTACGCAAACGTATTTCCATCACTGCACGCCAATCTTTTTCAGCAGTTTCTGTATCACCCGAGCCGTATTTACGCTTACGGCGTATTTTGGTAATGATGTCTGATATTTGATCGCGATATTTTTCAACACTGTCAGCAGATAAGCGAACTTCAAGGTCCGGCTTAAAAACCGTTTCCATAAAATCGAAAAATTCATCACTCGCCTGCTGAATTAATTGACGCGATTCTACCTCACGCACTAACTGGCGTTTGCGCTCCTCAAGTTCAGCAATCACATCGGTAAAGTCGCTGATAATGCGCTCGGAATATTCATAGGCATCAAGCAAATCATGAATTTCGCCCTGCTCATAAAAAGCTTGCAGACTGTTGCGCGTATTACGCGTATTGCGGTTACGCGTGCGAAAATGATTAGCCTGGTTATCTGCAAAAGGTTGGGTAAATAAACGCCCCATACGGCTAAAACCATAAGTGCTTTGCAAAGTGGTTTCATCAACCTGCTTTTCCAACCAACCGTTTTCGAGTAATCGGTTTATCACAAAGCCAGCCAAATCACGTTGCGTTTTAAAACGCCCTTCCTGGCTTTCGACTAATTCACCCTGCGCGTTGAATTCTTCATCCTCTTTATCTGCATCCAAAATCGGCGCACGCGCTATGGCTTCTTTAATAATATCCATAAGCTGCTCACGATTCATGGCATTACCATAATCGCGCAGATCGGTATAAAGACGCTGATACAAAAGACTCAAACACTGGGCAACCAACTCACGGTATTTACCGGTAAGCGGATTAAAAAAATGCTGACGGGAATCGCTGAAAAACATTAGATATTTTTACACTCAAAATCGGTAAGACGTACACGTAATCAAAGAGGTTATTTATGGAAGTACATAACCCATACAAAAGCATATGAGCTTCGCAAAATATTATAAAACTAGTCGAAACTTACGAACCGAATTTTCCATAGCGCTGATAGTCTGAAAAATAGAGTAAAATCATTTTTCCTTTTACTTCCGTCGGGAAATAAAGCTCGTAATTACCTTCTTTATACTTGAAAAGATAGGAGCTTTCTTTCCCGGAATATACCTGCTCTATGTAGGCTCTATCTTCCTTAGTGGCAGAATAAATGTACTCTTGTTTTTCCTCGGAGACTTTATCTGAACTATATAAAGTACCTCTAAATGATAAAAAAACTTTTTTATTCCCAATGACATCAGGAACAATAATTTTTACATCAGGAAAATTTTTATCTATCTTTTCCATGACAGATAAAATTTTTGCGGCCTCCCGTATGTATTCCATACCAAATTGATACTTAGCTAGGACAGCCAACTCATTTTGATTCTCAGCAATCATTGCCTCTGCCGATGAAATTAACATGTTCTTTTTCTTTTGCGCGGAATAATAATCCCCGACAAACAAGCCGATTATGATCACAGGAATACTTAACACCACACCCCAAAATATTTTTTTATTAGGGTGCGACAATTCAGGCATATTATCTTTTTCAAGAGCGCTCGAAATTTTTGACAAATTAACCATGATATTCAAAAAAATCGACGCACCTAATATTGAAAATATTCCAAAAATACTGAGAAAAAAACTTGCAGTTACTTTTTCTCTGAAAACCTTCAAATCAAAGACTGTAACCAAGATAAATATAAACAGCCAATAAACCAGAGCGATAGCAGTATAAAATGCGATGCGATTTGTTGCCCTAATAATAAGGTTATGATTCATAATTAGTTTTTCCTTATTATTTAAATCCAATCCGCCAACTTCTCAGCGTAGTAAGTAATAATCAAATCCGCTCCAGCTCTTTTAAACGCAGTCATGGTCTCTAGAACGATTGCTTTTTCATCAATTACACCAGCTGCTGCGCCCGCTTTAATGATGGCGTATTCGCCGCTCACGTGATAAACCGCTAACGGACGCGATGAATTTGCTTTGATATGCGCAAGAATATCCAAATAAGCCGTGCCGGGCTTCACCATCAAAATATCAGCGCCTTCTGCTTCGTCTTGCATCGACTCAGCAAGCGCTTCTCGTGGATTTGCGAAATCCATTTGATAAGTATTGCGCGTGCCTTTGAAGCTGCTATCTACCGCATCTCTAAACGGGCCGTAAAAGGCAGAGGCAAATTTTGTTGAATAGGACATTACAGGAATATGCGCAAAACCTGCTTCGTCTAATGCCTGACGAATTGCGGTAATCATTCCGTCCATCATGCCTGAGGGCGCGATCATATCCACACCGGCTTGCGCAGCAAGTACAACTTGTTTTTGTAAATTTAATAAAGTCGCATCGTTATCGACATCATTTTTGAAAACGACTCCGCAGTGACCATGAGTTGTGTATTCACAAAAACAATTGTCGCTAATCACTAACATTTCCGGTTGTGCTGCTTTTGCGATACGAATAATTCGCGCCAGCAAACCGTGATCGTGCCAGGTGTCGGAACCCACATCATCTTTATGAGTGGATACACCAAATAATAATATTGCGCGAATACCTTTGCTCCATGCACGATTAACTACATCCGCAAGTTGTGATTCCGGATAGCGGTAGACGTCCGGCATGGATTTAATTGCAACCGGCTCGACAATGCCCTCTTCAATAAAAATCGGCAGGATAAAATCACTCATGTGCAAATGAGTTTCGCGCACTAATTCTCGCAGAGCGTTTGTTCTGCGCAAGCGGCGAAAACGGAAGTCGGGAGTGATTAGGTTGTTTGACATAGGTGTTACCGATTTTAATGTTAGTACAATCAAAAGCTCGTTGGATACAAGCAAAATAATGTTAGTTGGGAATCGTCATCCTCGCGCAGGCGAGGATCCAGTTCTTGATATTGATTGAAAGATTTTAAAAGCTAGATCCTCGCCTTCGCGAGG
>CBHTVU010000133.1:0-11919 GCA_966096785.1 uncultured Gammaproteobacteria bacterium
ATACATGGTCGTGTTGGGGTGCATCGCTCGTGAACTCGCGCTTTACCGCCAACCTACATTTCATCGCACGATTGTAGCGCGTAGGTTGGGCAGCAATGCCCAACAAATCAAACATCAGAATAACCGCAAAAATATATTAAAGAAAGAAACTACTTTTTAATATTTGATTTAACAGAAACCATGGATATGTTGGGCATTACTGCCCAACCTACGGAAAAGGAGATTTTATGGAATATCGGCGTATGCAAGTTGCAGGTGGTTGTTATTTTTTTACGGTGAACCTAGCGGATCGCAAGAGTGACTTGCTGGTCGCCAATATTGACGCATTGAGGCGTGCAATTAAAACGGTGAAAACGAATCATCCATTTAACATTGATGCCATAGTTGTATTACCAAACCACATACATGCAATGTGGACTCTACCGGTTGGCGATGACAATTACTCAATGCGATGGATGCTAATCAAACGCCATTTTTCTATGTCCATACCAAAGGTCGAACATATTAAAACAACTCGGCTACTCAAGCGTGAACGTGGAATCTGGCAGCGCCGCTTTTGGGAACATGTTATTCGAGACGATCAGGATTATTTAAACCATATTTCCTACATCCACAACAATCCGGTAAAACATGGGCATGTAAACAGCCCCAAAGATTGGCCATACTCTAGCATTCACCAATTTGCTGAAAGATAATTCGTATTTCTTGAGTAGAACTCAAAAAGCTAAACCTGGCAACAATCAAAAACTTTACATCAATACCGAGTTAACATGCATATTATTACCAAACGAAAACAAAAATACCAACCTACCTCACATACGCGATGAGCGTAAAAAACTAATATGTTTGCGGATATACAGCCTAATATTAGGATTAAGTACCTAACTTTAAATTTGTAAAACAACACCGACACTTAACACAGAGGGATATCATGTCGAAATTAATTGATGGCGAACTACTGGACGATAAAGTTACACAAAAGATATACAAAACACTCCACAAAGGAAAAATGAATAAAGTAAGCGCGATTGTTGTTCACCAGACAGGCGCCGATACCGCAGAGCAAACATTTAATTCATACGCCAACTCACCAATTGGTGCTCACTTCCTGATAGATAAAGACGGCACCATCTATCAAACTGCATTAACCACTAAAATTGCACATCATGTTGGAAAACTGAAATCACGCTGCCTCCAAACTCCCGCATGCGCCAAAGAAGAAACATCCGCTGCAAACGCTATTTATTTGCAAAAAGGGATTTCTTACTCAGTGAGGGTACAGAATCTCCATAAGTTTGAAGCAGAAAAAAACTATCCTGACAGATATCCAACCAATAACGATTCGGTTGGGATAGAAATTGCTGGAAAATTTATCGCCAAAACTCAATCTTACGAAACAGTGAATGCCAAACAAAATGCATCACTCAAATGGTTGGTAGCCGAATTGAGTCAACACCTATCTTTACAAGCAGGCGACGTCTACCGACACCCGGACGTATCCTATAAGCAAACTTCCGAAGCCTCGTCTGCAGCATGGTAACGTCTATGAAAGCTTTTATTTATTGCTCGATATTTTTTGCGGTCACAGCATGCGCCCATACACCTAACTTTACTAACGCTAAAACAACCAGTCATGGAAGTGACCAACCGAATAGCTTGTGTGAAAAATTCAACCTAACCAACATCGAAGCTCTTGAGTTTTTTAAAAAATCAAAAGAAGTTGATTCTATAAAAATACACAACGAATACGATTACTTGCCGTGCTATGTCAAAGGCACAATTTCTGCCAACCACAATAAAACCACAAAAAATTGCGCGTTTACAATCCGAGCAGGCGGAACAGCGGAATTAACTTGCCCAAGCGAAGAGACAAAATTTTATACTTGCGAGAAGTGTGACACAATACTTCGCGACAAAGATTAATAGATAGACTGATTCTAATTTATTAGAGAACATTATCCCCCTACATAAAAGGTGAAATATGGCATGGAATGAATCCATAGAAAAAATAAATACTCAGCTGGAAAAAGTTAGAGAATTCAGATATTTTTTACTGCTTGCTTGTCTGTTATTCTTCTTAGATTCATGCCTAATTTTTTCCTACGGAACACCGTTGGTTTCTTTTGATCACAAAGATTTTTTAGAAAAGTCAAATCTTGGCGATGTGCTTATATTTTTTTCACTATTTGCACTATTTTTATCATTCATAGTTCCATTAGTAAGCTATGTATTATTTTTTTTATATTTAGCCACACCGTATAGAGTGATAAAATTTTTCTCACCTAAATCCCCCGAGAAAATAGACCCTAAGGACTGCTTCCGCATTTCAGAATTAAAATACTATTCTGTAAGACATGGATGCGCCGTTGCACAAAATTATCTTCAAAAATTCGAAGAGGAAGAAAAGCAGGAAAAGCAGTTGGAATTTCTTTCGTTAGCATTTTTAGTATCTACATTATTGAACACACATGCCTATACTAAAAATTCTGACGCACTATTTTCCAACTTCATAAAAATTTTCAATAGTGATAGCTTTGTCAACTCCATATTGGCTCTGATTTTAATTCTCTTACTTTGTTCGTGCTTTTACCTCGGAGTTTTAAAGAGTCATTTCATATCAAAAGATGATCGAATATATTTCCCAAACCATCCATTTAAAAATATTGAGAGCGGCTCGAGACAAGTAGCCCCATAGTGAATGGTATTTCATGATTGAATACTGTCGAAGGAAAAACTAACCTGGACAAATGGAGCGAAGATATTATGCATAGTTTCACAAACAAATAAAAAACGCCTGAAGAAAACAAACGATTACCGATTATGCCGAAGTTGTGATGATAAAATCGCTTAGAAATTTCACACATCCAACTCATGAATCTGCCGAATAATATTGGCCAAGCTTTTGCCCTTGTCTGTCAAGGCGTACTCTGTGCGCGGCGGTAGCTCGGCATAAGTATGCTTTTCTAACAGACCATAAGCGGTAAGCTTTCGAAAGCGCTCGCTAAGCACTTTGGTAGAAATCCCTTCAATGTGACGCTCAATTTCTCCCGGGCGAATAATCCCTTCGGAAACAGCGGCTAGCACCGCGACTGACCATTTACATCCAATCACATCTTCCAGTTTTTGATAGTCACTATTTTTACGCACTGAATTTATTTTCGCGTTTACCATCAATAATTTTCCCCAAAAAGTAACCCAGGCACCAAAAAGTGCCCGCTATTTTTCAATAAACCTTTAGCCTAATGTATCACAGGTCAGGAAAATTCCTGTTCAACAATCCCACTAATACTCTGGAGACATTATGAATACTAAAGCCGTTTTTTACCATGCTGGCTGCCCTGTGTGCATAGACGCAGAACACCAATTTATTAATTCGTTAAAAAATTCTGTAGAGTCAGTACATTTAGGTTTACAGAAAAATAGATTGGATGAAGCTATAAAAGCGGGAGTAAAATCAGTGCCTGCGTTAGTGTTGGATGGAAATGTATTTCATATTAATTACGGCGCAGGGATTGAGGCGCTGATAAATACTTAAGCTGTTCGCCCCGCTTAATTTTTACGAAGCATTGAATACAAGGTAATAATTGTGGTCAATGCTTTAGTGAAGCTGAGCAGCACGATAAGTGGACCAATCACATTTGACCCAACGGACTTCTGATCTTCGGTAACAGCTCATGCGTTATTGATGAATATTAAACTTTAATTGATTTCAAATACGTCATAGACGGAATGGCACATAAATAAATATTTTATATAAATGCTGTATCGCCTCTTCATCTACTTCTGTAGACATTAGTAACAATTATAAGAGTCCGCAATTCTTAAACCCTACTGCTTTTATTTTTAGAAGAGAAATAGCGCACAATTTGGAGCTACGGCTTTAATTAGTAACATAAAGGCAGTATGACTATATTCAAAGGAATTGTACGATGAGCCGTTGAAAATATAAAAACAATAAAAAGTTTCATTTAAAGGACATTGTAATAAATATGTACTCATTCCTAATTAAATTTAAGAATTTAGATTTGAACATACGCCTGATAGCTTTTGGCGCATAAGACAACACGTTAAAAATAATTCATTCAAGCTTTTTGCTTTCTTAGTAGTATTCAATTACCAAGTCAGTTGTGCGTTTTAAAATAAAAAATTGTTTTGCTAACGTTCAAAAAATAGATACTGATTTCTCTGCTAAATATTTACCCAACAAGATGAGATAAGACGTGAAAATAAATACGAAGCTTTTAGCCATTTCTGTCGTTGTTGCAGCGAGCACCAGCCTTGCTTACTTGAATTTGCACGAAACAAATAGCAATACAAGTAAGACAACTAAAAACATAACCCAAAGCAATGATGCTAGTCCCACTACACTCGCCAGTCCGCAAACAACAATGGTTGCGAAAGATTCGTCTCCTGCCAGCATTCAATCCACGGAATCAATGCAGCCATTGGTAAGCGCCAATCACACTACAACTAACCTTTCAGAACGCATAGCTAGAGCGCGTGAAACTATGCGTAGCGGCAACATGCCGCAGAAAATTCAGGCACTTCATTTACTCACGGGTATTGCACCTGCAGAAGCCGCTGAGATATTAGGAGAATTGATTACCCAAGCAAAAAAGGATCCCTCAACGGCCGCACTGGTGGCCCATGGCATAGTTGGCTTATCTCAGTCTACAGATTATTTATCGAATGAAAATTTAAAAACGACTTTTACGTTAAATGATCCCAACGTACAAAAAATATCAGCATTAATTTTAGAAGACAGGGGCGATGGTTCACTTGTCAAACAATATATGGAAACAAAGTCGGCTGGGTTAGGTAGTAAAAATCCGGCCGATAGAATTAGCGCGCTGGAGGAGATTACTTCGGTAGGTTTTTTTAACGCTGTACCTTACGTTGTTAAGAGCCTGCGAGATAGTGACCCGCAAGTGAAACTTGGTGCCTTAGAACTTTTGTCGCAATTCGGTACCAACACCAATATTACCAGCATTGAACCTTTATTAGCTGATGGGAATTCAGACGTTAAACAGGCGGCGCAACAAACAATGGATGCGTTGTGGGGAAAAAGTACTAATGAACAACTGAGCCTTCAAGAACGACTGGTTCAACCGGGTTTTCCAGCTCAAGGTTTAGTGCCTGACCTGGATGTAAATAGACCAACCGAAAGCAATGTGAGCCCAGTAGATTCCAATCCAACGAATGAAGGAAGTTAAAACTTTAAGAGGGAAGATAACGGAAAAAACAATAACCATAAGTGCATAAGGAAAGGTTCCGCTCTAATAGCTTTTTTAGTTCACGTTCCACGTCGCGTAAATTTTTAATTTCACTTTACGGAAGTAGCTGTAACTTTTAAATAAGTATTCGCGATTTTAAAAAGTGTAATGTCGATGGAAATAAATTTAATTTATCTAATAAATTTGGAGTGAGAATAATGAAAAAAATATTTTATAACATCAGTCGAGTTTTCACGCTGGCTTTGATCGCAACTATTTCTACTATAGCGACCAGCGCCCAAGCTTCAACCTGGTATTCCACCGATTATTTGGGTTCTAACAGCATCGGTAACTGGAGTTGCTGGGCAACGGTCGAGTCATCTTCAAGTCGGTGTATTCATTACCCAGGTACACATGTGTTTAATGAAAGGTTTTCGTCGCCAGTTTCATTGACTGATTCTGTTCAATTAAAAGTCGGAAGCGGTTGGTCAGATCTTGGTAGACCGGTAAGCATAACGCCCTATCGCCCTGCCGGTATATTCGGTCCGTTCTTCTCCTGCAAAGCCCAAATGACTGTATTGCCGGGAGTGGATTACACTACGATTGCTCAACTCGAAGTGATTGATGCGGCCAGCTGGACATATGTGAAGACGAAACGCGTGGAGTATCGACCACCGTTGATAAAATCTGTTATTGCCACGCCTAGCTGGACCGCCTCCGCCAAGGATATTTTTGTTCGAATAGGCCTTATAGGTGTCGAAGAACCTTCCTGGATATATGTAGACGATATGAGAGTGACCTGCACCTATTAGCTTAGCCTTGCGTGGTGAATTTCAAATACTCACTTCTTTATTCATTTAATAATTAATTAGTAATTTTTTAAAGAAGCGATTAACACTCGCTTTTTTAAAAATATTTAATTAATCGTGGGTAATGTATTTAAAAAAATTTAGGGTATAATTTTAAATAATTTGATAAGGCTAATAAATTTGGAGTGAGTGTAATGAAAAAAATATTTTATAACATCAGTCGCGTTTTCACGCTGGCTATTATCACCACAATGTTAACTATGACTGCTAGTGCTAAAGCTGGAACATGGACTCTAACCGATTATTTGAGCCCCGCTGGCATCGCTAATTGGAGCTGCTGGGCATCGCCTTATATCCCGGATAGAACTGATTGTTGGAATTACCAAGGTACGCATGTTTTCAATAACTCAGTTTCATTGACTGACTCTTATTATTTGTCGATGTGGGATAAAGGTTGGTCAGATGTTGGTAGACCGATCAGCTTGGGGGGTTGGCATCCGCCTTACTCGTTCCTTCCTACAATTTGGTGCAAGGCGCAAATGACTGTACTGCCTGGCATTTCCACATACGGTGTCACTGCTCAACTCGAAGTGATTGACGCGGCCAGCTGGACATATGTCACGACGAAACGAGTGCAGTACTCTACGCAGCCACCTATCCCAAAATACATTATTTCTACGCCTAGCTGGGTTCCTTCCGCCCAAGACGTTTTTGTTCGAATTGGCATTATAGGTACCGGTAAATTTTCTCACTTATTTGTAGATGACATGAAAGTAAGTTGTACGCAGTAGCCTTGCAGGAAAGGATTTTATCTACGCCAAGGCAGGCTTACATTTTTAAAAATATTTTCTCATTTAATTTTCGGAGCAACATGATTATGCCTCGCAAACTTTATTTATTATGCCGCGTTTTCACCCTGGCTTTTATCACATCGATTTTTACTGTGGCGCCCAGTGCTAACGCAGCCTCCTGGACCTGGACTACGAACGATTATTTTAATGCCTATAGCATCGGTGCCTGGAGCTGCTGGCAATCACAATTGGTGTCGAATATAGACCAGGAATGGAATTATTGTTATTTCTACCACGGCACAGCGCTTCCTTTTCCAGGATCAGTGGTTTCCCTGACTGATTATTATGTCATTTCTGGTATTTCTGGCTGGTCAGATGTGGGCAGAGCGATCAGCATAAAACCATTCCGCACCGGGCTTCCAAATATTTATTGCAGGGCGCAAATGACGGTATTACCGCATTCCCGGCTCAATACCACTGCTCAACTTGAGGTAATAGATTCTGCAAGCTGGACTTATGTAAGGACGAAAAAACAATCTTTCGGACCATCAACAAATCGGCAAGCAGCTACTATATATACACCTGAGTGGACCGCCTTCGCCAAAGACATTTTTGTTCGAATTGGTATTATAGGAAATGGCGACATTGGTATTTTAGCTGCGGACGAAATGAAAGTGGCATGTTATTCAAATGGCTAAGTGCGGCACAACTAGCATTTTTTGATAAGGCGAGCATCCAGGTTGGGCAGCAATGCCCAACACATCAAACATCAAAAGCACTGCAAAAAAATAAAACGCGACATTCTTCGATCGCTGACCAATCGACAAATTTTTCTAATCACATCAACTAATCCCACTTATTCCTCCGTCCACATGCAATACCTGTCCGGTCATCCAACTTGATTCAGATGATAATAAAAAATTGGCGAGCGCAGCGATTTCTTCCGGCTGCCCAATTCTTTTGAGTGGATGTTTCTGAGCGGCTGCTTCGATTTTTTCGGGCGTGTTCGTTAGTTTTTCTGCTAAAGGTGTTTGAGTGAGTGAAGGTGCTATGCAATTTACGCGAATCAACGGAGCCCATTCGGCGGCAAGGCTTTTCGTTAAACCTTCAACAGCCGCTTTGCTGGAAGCTATGCTAGCGTGAAAGGGCATGCCGCGTGTTGCAGCTACACTACTGAAAAGGACCACTGACGCCTGTTCTGCTTTCTTAAGGCGAGGGTGTAATGCCTGGAGGCAATTGACTGCACCCAGTAAGTTAATCTGCAGATCTTTTAAAAAATCAGGTGATGAAAGTCTAGTGAAGGGTTTGAGGTTAATACTACCGGGGCAGTAAACTATCCCATTAAGAATGTCTGGCAAGTCATTAAATTGATTGATTATCTCCTGCGTTACGTCAAGCTCTACGAAGCTTGCACCCTCAAATTCGATCTGGTTGCGTGCCGCAAAAAACACCTGATGATTCTGATTAATAAGGATTTGCGTAAGCGCGTAGCCAATTCCTTTCGTGCCGCCGATGACTAAAAGATTTGCCATAAATATTCCCATTAACTGCTGAATTGAACCACCCCATCAATCAAATAGGTGACTAGGAGTCATTACGAGGCAAAATTAGTTTTGGATCGCGCCTACATATTTATTGCTTGTGTAAGTTCGATGCCTCCACCTACACAAATCCAAGTTTGGTCAGCATGAGGATATTGAGCAGGTATTGCGGTATTATTCATTCCCTTTAGCATCTTGATTATCAGATACAAATCAAATGAAGAAAATGAAATGGACCTGCACGCTAAAAAACTATTATTGTTCCGGCGGGCATGCTGTAGATAAAAAGAATGAAAGTATTAAACCCTGCATAAATTGAATAACACGAACACAGCGTTTTTGAGTGCCCGCACATGAAGCCCCCCTAAAGCTTACCTAGTCATGATTAAAATGGAGGCCTTTACTCGATTGTTTGTCTTTATTATTGTCGAATCACATTATTGGATAGCTAGATCATGAAACAAGTAACAAACCTATTATTAACCTGCGCTCTTTCAATGCTTTTAACAGCCTGTGGTGGAAGTGGAGGCGGAGGTGGCAGCGTCGGGGGTGGCGGAGGGAGTAGCACGGGAAGTTCTGGTGGATTTGATGTTAAGTTTTCCAAGGCACAGCTCCTTGAGAATTTACCCTCGATCTATGACTCTTTTACAATTGATGTAACCACCTCAGGAGACCCAGGGGTGAGCAACGTCTATGTTGAATCCAGCTTTAGCGGTGAAGGCATCGAAAGAGTTCAAATGTCATTAGGGGCCACTTACGGCTCCTTGTATATTTACCCGAAACATGGGCTTTGGAGTGGAGACTACTCTGGAAATATAACTGTTAAATTATGCAGAGACTCCAGTTGTGCGAAACAACTCGCAAAATCTCCTTACACCATAGCTTACACATTCCATAATAAAAATATCGACTGGCGGATGGAACCCACATCAGGCGCTAGCGTTAAAAAATTTATTCGAAATTATAATGAAGAACAACTCTATATCTATACACAAGAGGGAATTTCTAATCAAAAAGTTCATATGAGAGTCGAATTACCTGACGGAGGTACCTCAATAGAATTTGATGATTCAACAATAGAAACTTTAAAGATCAGCAATATAACAAACACTGGTTTTGATTTTCTCCCACCAGACTTGCCAGTAAGTTCAACAGATAAATCTTTTTACGTTAACGTAAAAATGACTGATGGAAATTCACTACCTATTGGATTGCGAATTACACAATTTGTTGCACCTCCCAATGTAGACACAACAAAATTTAGTTTTACTCAGCCATCCGTATCATTAAAGGTACCTTATGCAAATGGGTGGACCGACGGAACAAAACTACCCTTTTTTCTACCTTTTAGTGATTGCGTCGCGTCCGGGTTTAAAGAGCCAACATTAAGCGTTGAATATATTTCAGGACAAGACTGGTTAAACACTAATCCATTTACTGCCGATGTATCTGTGACGCAAAAAGATTACCCAATAGGACATTACGAAGCAAAAGTGACGGGAGAGTCATGCAATCACGAAAAAAGCAGCATTATGGTTACGCTGGACGTGTACTCAGGTTATGTCATTTTTACAGATACGATTGCCCGGTTCTATGATCAAATAGCCGAGTTTCAGTCACCTAAATCAATGAGAGTTTATGCAACTAACGATGTCAAAAATTATCAGTGGCAAGTGAGTACTTCGGATGAAGGATTTTTCTTCGTAGAAAATACTAGCGGTGGAACTTCACCTTTGGGTGATGAGTTTAAGTATCAATGGGACAAAAATTTTATTAAAGCTCTTCCCAATTCACAAACCTATGAAGGACACATTCAAATCTCTGACCCATCAGGCTCATTAGACCCAGTAACACTTACCGTAACTGCGGAAAAATATTTACCCCAAGCTATCAGCCTTAGCCCCAGCATAATTGAAACAGGAAAAGAATTTGAATTAACAATTACGGGTGAAAATCTTGATAATCAATACTTTAATTTCTGGTTGTCACCCGTTGAAAATAATATTGGGGGCAGTGGATTTGTTCAACCCAGCTTAACGTTAATCAGTCAATCCAAAACCAAAGTAGTGGTTCGGGTTGGCGCTTTACAATCTGCAGGTGATTACGAAATTGTGTTCCCTTCGGTTGCCGAGCTTGAATCTGATTACATGGAAAAATATGTTCCAAGAATACAGCTCAAGGTTATCAATCCAATAATTTCCAAAGGTAGTAGTTTTATATTGAAAAATATAAACGACATAAAGTAGCTCTTAGTCGATTCGATCCCGTACTTATACGGGATCGAAAACCCCATCTTTAGATTGCATAACAGAACAAATTAAGTTAGCTCAGCACATACACAACATTCATTGTTGTTCCTACTATCAATAAAAATACGTGAGAAGTTCCGAAAGAAAAAATACTTATTAAATAAGAAAATTTGTTTTTTCATTACTAAGGAGTCTTATCAGGATAAGGATGTTCTATGCGGCCTGATTGTCATCTCGACTATTATGCTTTAAACACTCCCCCCTTACTCTGCACCCTCCCAAATATGGCACCTAAAATTTTATTTCTGGAAAAATTTTCCGGTCAATCTACACTTAATTATTGTTATTTATGAAAAACTGTTTGTATGACAAATCATCAGTTAGCCTTATAAACATAAAAACACCTACAACGAAGCCATTTAAAATGATAAAAGTCGTGGTAAAGCAGTATGAGCTAGCCCAATATGGGTTAAGTGAATAAACGTATTTGTTGTTGAGACTGGAGCATTTGCTATTCGTCATTTTGTACCAAAAATTAACTCTGATTATTTTTCCTTGCGTACAAGGAAGACAGTTCTATGTATTTTATTTGTCGTTGGCTGCCTGCCCTATCAGATTCGTGCCGAAGAAGCGGCCCCCACTATTGTTCGTTACCCTGCTTCCGACTCTAATCCCTACTATTACAAGCGCGTCAAATATTTTGTGGAAGTGCTTGAACTTGCGTTATCTAAATCTGATCACAAATATCAGTTACAAAAGGTAGCCTTGCCTTTCATGAATGAGTCCCGTTCCAAGACAAACATGATGGAAAATTTGTATGAGGTGCACTGGCTAAATGCACAAGCATCTCTTGATCGCGATCTTGAACCCGTTCGAATTCCTTTGTGTAAAGGTTTGAGTGGGTGGCGGATATTGTTTATTCGCCCTGACAGCCAGCAGGCGTTTTCTAAACTTAGAAATGTAAATGATTTACGGCAATATGTTGCGGGTCATGGAAATGATTGGCCAGATACAGCTCGTTTTCAAAGCCTTGATATCCCGCAAAAATTATCGGGTAGTTGGAAAGGGCTTTTTAGGATGTTGAAACAACATCGAATTGATTATCTGTCGCGCTCCGCACTTGAAATATACGATGAGGACGACGCTTTTCCAGATTTAAATTTAAAAGTCGAATCGCATTTAGTGATTTACTACCCTGCAGCCTATTATTTTTATATGAGGAAAGACAACAAACAACTGACGAAAGATATTCAAGTCGGTTTGGAGCGTGCCATTGCAGACGGCTCATTTGATAAAGTATTTAATCGCTACTTTAG
>CBHTVU010000134.1:0-11725 GCA_966096785.1 uncultured Gammaproteobacteria bacterium
AAATACACAACTTCCGCAACGCTATCCACCAAAATACCAATCACATGGCGATCGGTTTCAATAATCACTATACGAGTATTGTCGGTGATATCACCACTTGGCAAATTAAAGCGATGGCGCGTATCAATTACTGTCACCACATTGCCGCGTAAATTAATAATTCCCAGTACGTAAGAAGGCGCGCCAGGCACAGGTGCAATTTCTGTGTAGCGCAACACTTCCTGCACTTGCATTACGTTGATGCCGTAAGTCTCGCCATCCAAACGGAAAGTCACCCACTGGAGAACCGGGTCATCAGTGCCTTTATTTTTCGCTACATCAGTTGCCATAAAAAATCCTCGGGAGCTATGCCTGAATTGAAGGTGCACAGCCTAAAATGTGAATAGTCGCTATAACTATAGTCGAGGCTGCTTGCTCTGCCAGTCTCACGCCCGCGATTTCAGCGCATTCTTGTCGGCGTCCATAAGCATTTGGCCGATCCGCGGAATATCCAGCAAGGCACACATATGCTCCTTCACCGTTCCTGCAAGCCATGGGCGTTTACTGCGATCAGTCCGCCACTTAACCTCTTCTGGCCGCAAACTTATTGGCTGGTTTACAGAGTCCACGGCGAGTCCCCAAGGGACTCCGTTAATCGACACGACATATTTTGCATTTTTTACAAAACTTTCATCGTAACGTTCAGGCATGACAAATTTTGCCGTGTTCACTGTACGGATTTTGCCCTGCGGCGTGGGCTGCAAACCCATAAACCAGTCGGCTTGCCCAAACAGCGGTGTGAGTTCGTCGGTGATAGGTTGTATTTGGCCTAATGAAATTAAAGGAACCGCTAAGGTCAAGCCAGATACTTTAAATAAAAGCACATCAAAGCGAGACTGGGCCCATTGCGGTAAACCATTAGGCATCCACTCCAAACCTGGCATACGAAATTGCTGTGAAATAACTTCGGATTCGATAACCGCGGAGGTTTCCAGTGTTTGGGTTTCGACAATAGGGGTCGTAGTTTCTATAACCCATTCTTGAATTTCAGTGGGGCTTTCTACAAACGCTGTTTTAACTTTCACGATAGGTGCGACCACAATATGCGGCTGCGCACTGCTCAATAATTTTTGGAGCTTTTCTTTTTTATCGGTATCGGGCTCCGCGAATTCTGGAAGCCGCGCATTTTCTGTTTTGCGTGATGCCAGTGTACTGGGAGCTGCGGTTTTACCAGCTGCTTTTACCGGAGCATGGATAACTTCAGCAGAAATTTCTTCTGGCAATAAATCATCGAACTGCAAAAGCTCATCAAAATAATTTTGCAAACTGTCAAAGGGATTTTTAATATCACTCACGATGCACCTGCTGCTACACGCGCATCATCTGTCGCGAATTTTTGCAATAAAAATTTGAATACGGATTTGTAAGCATCAACTCCACGCGCAGTTTCGTCAAATAAATGCGGCGGTACACCGGCGCGGCTTGCGTCACGAAATTTGGTATCTACAGGAATATGACCGGGCCAAACTTCATTGTCATAAGCGTTACGAATTGCGCGCAAACTCGTCACTGAGGCTTGGGTACGGCGATCATACATTACCGGCAAGATGGTGTAGTCCAAGGGTTTTTTACGGGAGCGACTCATCATTTTGAGTGTATTGACCATACGCTCTAAACCTTTGATCGCCAGGAATTCGGTTTGTACAGGTATCACTAAATGTTGGCAGGCTGCCAGCGCATTGATCATCAGCACACCCAACAACGGCGGCGTATCTATAAAAACAAAATCGTAATCGTTGTAAATGAAAGCAAGCGATCGGGCTAACACCAAACCCATACCGTCTTGCCCAATCGCTTGACGTTCGAGTGTGGCAAGCGCGGTGGACGATGGCAACAAATCTAAATTGGGATAATCAGTAGCGCGAATTAGCCGTTTTATGCTGGAGGCGGATAATTCTTTCCGCTCTTGAAAGAGTGTATAGGAGCTGAGTTCCTGCGCGTCAGGATCTTGACGAAAATAAGTACTGAGCGAACCGTGGGGATCAATATCAACAAGCAATACCCTATAGCCAAGCGAAGAAGCAATGCCTCCAAGCGCTACGCTGGTAGTGGTTTTACCTACACCACCTTTTTGGTTGCCTACCGTAATAACACGCACAAACAATTCCTCAGAGCGTCAAGCAGATGTCAGTTTAGGCCCGCTTGGACTATAAGCAAGCCGTACTCTGCTATTGAGCAAAGTTTATGCCTATTACAATCTTTCGTTGATTACAAACTTTCTGTTAATTACAAAAGCTTGATTAACTCGCCGACTCGCTTAAGCGCTTTTTCCTTTTCCGCAGTCCAAACTCCGCCGGACGATAATCGTAAACAATGGGTATATTTTTGGTTTGCCGAAAAAAGCTTGCCCGGTGTAATAGCAATTTTCTTTTCGAGCGCTATTAAGGCCAGGTCAAAAGTATCTTTATGTTTAATCACTTCTGGTGGCAATTCAGCCCACAGAATAAATCCGCCCTTGGGTTGGGTTATACGAGTGTTTGGAGGGAAATAGCGTTCGATAGCGGTAATCATTTCATGAGTACTCTTCCCCAGTTTGGCCCTCAAACCACGCAGGTGGCGATCGTATTTTCCACTGGAAAGTATATCCACCAACGCATACTGCACTATTCCCGGCAAACCCGTATTGCTCATAAACTTTAATTGGGATACAGCACTCGCCAATTGCCGCGACGCCATCCAGCCTATTCGCAACCCGGGCGCCAACGTCTTGGAGAAGGACGAGCAGTAAATAACTTTTTCATCAAAGCGTTTACAAATGCTGGGGCGTTGCGCGCCAAAACACAGGTCTCCGTAAATATCATCTTCAATTAAATGCACTTTGGCTTTTCTACACAGCGCGGTCAGCTTTTTCTTGTTAGCGTCACTCATGGTTGCGCCAAGGGGATTACTAAAGTTAGGCATAACCAGGCAAGCTTTAATCGGCCAATTTTCAAATGCCAGTTGAAGTGCATCCAGAGAAATTCCTTCGTGAGGATCTGTTGGAACTTCAATAGCTTTTAAGCCCAGGTGTTCAATGATTTGTAACATTCCGTAGTAACTGGGCGACTCAACCGCAACTGCGTCGCCCGGTTGAGTGATGGCTTTTATCGCGAGCAGCAGCGCTTCCTGACAACCGTTGGTGACAACTATGTCGTCAACATCCAACTCACAACCCAGTAGCGCCATGCGTTTAACAATTTGTTGCCGTAATGCCAGGTTACCGGGTGGGAATTGATAACGACAAATATTCAACCGCTCTTCGCGTGCAGCTTTCACAATGGCTTTCTCCACCATTGCAGTAGGTAGAAGACTCAAATCGAGAACAGCTGCGCCTAAATTAACTGTGCCGGGAATTTGTGTTTGTTTTAATAGCGGTAACATTAATTGCTGGCCCACGACATCGCGCGGAATCATGGCATGCTGAGACATTTTTGGTGAAAGGAAATCCGCTGGCGCACGCGAACATACATAAAAACCCGAGCGTGGACGCGCTTCAATGTAACCGCCATCCAACAATTCATCGTAAGCCGCCACAATAGTTGACGCACTCACGCCATGAATTTCGCTGGCAGCTCGAACACCCGGTAGTTTGTCGCCAATGTGATAAGCGCCCGCGTCAATTTGCGAAATAATTTCACCCGCAATTTGGTGATAGAGATTGCCCATAGTCATTACCAACCATAATTAAATTGCAGTACAGAAGACTGTTATTTTTACCAGTACAGATTTTTATAAATAAATCTGTACTGGTGTAATTTATAAATTGTAAATCTGCACTGGTTCGCCGCGCAAGCTTATTATAGCCATACACCAAGAATCCCTGCGCTCGAGCCGCAGTACAAATAGGAGACTGTAAATGGACAACCAACGCTTGCCCTACTTTGTTGTAGATGCATTTACCCATAAACCTTTTAGCGGAAACCCTGCTGCCGTGTGCGTTTTGGATGAACCCAAAACAGACGAGTGGCTACAAAAAATTGCCGCGCAATTTAACTTGTCCGAAACAGCTTTTTTGTGGCACCAAAAAGATAACCAATGGCAACTGCGCTGGTTCACACCTACATGCGAAGTAAAATTATGCGGTCATGCAACACTCGCCTCTGCGCATGTACTTGCTCGTGAATTAAACCTGGACTACAAAGAATTTTTATTTTCAACACTGAGCGGTACTTTGGCAGCTGTTGTTGATGACAATAAAGTTAGCCTTAACTTCCCAAAAATACAGCCAAAATTATTCAGCAAAATTTATTTACATAAGGACGATGTTGGCATCAAGGAATTAAACCTGGATATAGTAGCCGCCTACCAGGCAGGCGAAGATATTATTGTTGAACTTGCCACCGAAGAAGAAGTTTTAAATTATTTTCCTGAAATAGAAAAGCTCGCAAAAATTGAAACGCGCGGTGTAATTATTACTGCGCCAGCTAAAAATAATGAAAGGGATTTTGTGTCGCGCTTTTTTGCACCCCGCGCCGGCATAGATGAAGACCCTGTAACCGGGTCCGCCCACTGTAGTCTGGCAGTTTTGTGGAGCAAGAAATTGGGTAAACAATCCCTACGCGCTGAACAATTGTCACAACGCCGCGGATTTCTTGAAGTAGGTGTTCATCAGGAACATGTCAGCCTGATGGGTAACAGCTCTACATTTTCGAGGGGAACCCTGAATTAAAACCTGGCCCTCGTGTAATATTGAGGGCCGAATAAATATATTACAAGGATTAGGAAGTGGCCATTTCAACTATCAATATAGCAACCGCTAACATTGAAGATAGCCAGGAAATTCTTAAGTTACAAAAATTAGCCTATCAAGGTGAAGCAGAACTTTATCAAGACTGGACAATTCCTCCGCTCACGCAAACTCTTGAAGATCTGGAGCAGGAATTTACGTCATACTGCATTTTAAAAGCGATGAACAATAACGAGATTGTAGGCTCTGTTCGCGCCAAGTTGATAAACAATGTTTGCCATATTGGCCGCTTGATTGTTCACCCCGATTTTCAAAAGCAAGGAATAGGCTCTGCACTATTGCAAAAAATTGAAAAAGTTTTTGCTCATGCAAAAGGCTATGAATTATTTACGGGCAGTAAAAGCGAAAATAACATCCAATTTTATCTAGCAAGATATTACAAAATCATTCACACAAAGAATATTTCTGATCGTGTGACACTCGCTTACTTATACAAGACAAACACCTAGTGGTTTCACTTTCCCAATTTTCCTTGCCCTTCATGAATCCATTTCCTAGTTAGCTTCTCGACGTAAGAAACAGGTACTGCAAATGAAATTCCGATTGATCCGGGCTGATCGGTAAATATATGAGTGGTAACACCTATCACTTTTCCTGACAAATTCATCAGAGGGCCACCCGAGTGGCCCGGATTTATTGAAATACTTGTTTGAATATAAGGAATGGATTCCGCGCCTTCACGAATTGTGAGTGCGCGATTGATTGCGCTGACTATGCCCACATTGGCGGAAAAATCAAAACCGTAGGGAGCACCAATAACAAATACCCAGGCACCAATTCTGAGAGGCTTTGCTGTTTCAACATCCAGAGCAATAAAATTATCACCTTCAACTTTGAGCAAAGCCAAATCTGAAAGGCTATCACTGGCGATTATCTTCGCAGGCATTTTTCGTTTATCGTAAAGAGATACCTGAATTTTTTCCGCGTTGTTGACTATATGCAGGCTAGTCAATATGTAACCTTGCTTGGAAATAAAAAATCCGGTTCCCGTTTCATCTACGACTTCAGACTTTTCCTTGCTTTCAAAAAGATGTCGCAATTTTTGGGGAATTTCAACTTCTGAATCCTCCCTGAGATTTGGGTCGAGATGTTTATAGGTAGTAATAGTCACTATGGAGGGCATAGCTTTTTCAATCACGTCTTCGAGTTGCGGAAGCGGATCGGCCCAAGTTAATAGTGAAGATACCAATAATAGAAAAAATAAAATAATCTTTAATCGCATGACCTTAATCCACCAAAGTTAATTATTACTGACTGACTTAAAAAATAATGCCCCGAAAAATCCGGGGCATTATTCATAGCACTTTTTTATTCAGTAAGATTTATAATTGCACTAGCTTCAACTTTGATATTTTGCGCCGCAACGTTGATGTAAGCTCCAAGTTTGGAGGCAACATCCACTTCACCGTTGGGTGCAACCACTGAACCTCTGAACTGCGTATTCGCTTCTATTCGAATCGGTCCTTTCGAATTCGTATAAAAAACCAGGCAACTAATACATTCGCTTTCTATTCGAGTTTTATCGGCAATTGATATCTGCTCTTCAACATAAATCACTGTTGGACCTTCTTTCCCTCCAACGGTTTTTATATTTGCCAGAGTACCAACTGTTAGCGAACGGAAACGGTAAGTTCCACCTTTCAATGTCAAGATACTTTGCGAACCTACATAGGCATCGCGATAGTCACCTGGAGTCCAGGTTCCTGTTCTACTCGGATCTAAATAAATATCGCGTCCGCCGTAATGAATAAAGAAGTTATCAAATCCAGGTGGTACAATTTTTTCGACCTGTTTGACTTCACCGGCGATCACTGCACCTGATTCCTGCACAAGACTTCCTGAATAAGTGAGATTTCCCTTCAGATTAGCTGCACTGTGCAAATAAGCGATTCCATTATTAAACGCGCTGGCTACCGCCGTTGCACTGATACCTAATTCAAAGCCACGGCCAGAATAAACCTGGGCTTTTTTGGAATTAACTTTACTTTTATCGCCAATAAACAGTGTCTCTTTTGCCATCAGCGCATAGGGCAACTCACGAGTTGGTGTTGCTAAAACACTTCGACGAGCTTTACGTTTAAATGGCACTCCTTCAACCGTATAACCGGTCGCGGTGTAATCAAGCGTGTAAGTACCCGCGATAGATAATTTCAGTGCGGACCCAAAATACCCGTCGCCCGCTTTACCATCATCGTGCGAGCCATCATCAAATAATTGTTTCGCAGCCTGGGTTCCATTTGGCATTAAAACGTTTACAAACACAGTAGCTTGTTGCGCAGGCTTATTGGTTCCAACATACGCGAACAATGGCAAAGTTTGCCCCGAAACAAATTCACGTTTTGGTAGGTAGGGCATAAGTTCCATTCGACTGTACGCAGAAACCATTACTTTGTAATTGGTGGTCTGTGTGCCCGAGCTTTTGTAAACATTCAACGTCCACTTACCAGGTGTTGGTTTGGGAATGCGACATTGCATGTGCGTTGAATCAATAATTTGTTGTCCGCCAAATCGTCCGCATCCCAGTTTATCGAATAAAATATTCATTTTTTCGGACGGCAAATTCCAGTTCACTGCAAACAACACTTCAGGCAATCCGCTTTCCAGTGTTATCTCGTAAGTATCACCTTCACCAACCGCTGAAACTTGTCCATTCCAATCACCAATACGCGATTCTTTACGTGCATCCTCAGCCATAGATTTATACACATTGGCTAAAATATTTGGCAGCGTAATAGTGTTTGCAGTTTGCGATGTTGCAACAAATCCCGGTTTCAACGACCGCGATGTTTCTGACAAAATATTGAACCCTTTCAGTCCATTATTGAGTTGCGCAATAAAAGAGGATTTATTAGTGGATTGATTGGACGCAAGGGAAACATTCGCAGAAGGATCTACCCGGAAATAATGACCGTGCGTTGTATTCGCAATATCTTGCGCTAACACAACATCGGCATCGTCCCCAAGTGTCACCACATCAATAATGGAATCCTGCGCATTCACCATGAATTGCACATTTCCATTAGGACCGTCTGCCCAGTATGGCCAAACGTTTTCGTTACCGTCTGTTAATAACGCCATGCGTTTTTGATGTTGTGGATTTCCCGAGAGATTAAATTGCTCAGCAGCCCTTAAAATTCCCGAGCCCATTGCTGTCTGACCGCTGGCACCCCAGTTATTAATTGCTGTGCGAGCATTCGACAATGAGGTGGTATTGACGTCCGTTAACACAAGGTCAACGGTGGCGCTGTTAGCAAATTTCACCACAGCAATTTTGTCGCCAGTGCTCGCATGATCAACGTATAAACGCGCTGCATTTTGTGCAGCAGCTAATTTTCCATTTGAACTCATACTGCCGGACACATCACCAACAATGGCAAAATCCAGCGGCACACCAGGATCACCTAAATAAACCGCTTTGGTTTCTTTATCAGATTGATCTAAGGAACCGGGTACTTTTACTGTTACGTCAAGGTCATATAATCCAGCCGTTGGAATGGCAGCGTTATTCGCAACAGGCTCGACTACCATCCAGAATTCATCACCAACTTGTGATCCACTCACAATATTCGCCGTAACACCTGCCACTTTTACCGTGTATTGACCGACATCAGGTAAGGCACCCGCAGGTGGAGCAACGTGCACCCATATTTTTCCAGGATTGGTACGATCACCAGCATTTTCAGTATCGGTTGTCAGCGGAAAATGAATATTTAATATAGGTCTTGGATGTGGCGTAATTCGGCAGGAATCTGAATTGGGCTGATTATTAACATCAAATTGATGCGCGCAGTCGCTAATTTCTTTTGCGGCATTAGCAAAAGTTGCATTAAATAAAGTACTGCCTGCAGGCATCCAAATAGGTGACGTAGCACTGTGCGGTGACTTACTGAATTCCTTTCCTGCAGTTGCGATCAAACTGAAATCCATTGCAGAACTGCGATGAAAATGCCCGCCATTTTCTATGCTATTCGTCGTACCAAAATTTTGTATAACTATATCACCCGAGTTTAAAGAACCATCTGTTGTGCTAACGCTTAATCTATGGCATGACAAACACGCATTATTTTTTACAAAAACTGAATAGGTTTTCCATTCATGATTTTGGAAATCGGCACCCACAAACCAATAGGGATCACCATCCGAATTTGACGTAATGGTTGAACCACCAATATTTTGCACAGGAAAATTTCCAGCATTTGCCATATAAGGTGAACGGATGAAAGCACCATTATCATGACAGGCAACACAATTGATGGCCTGCGTATCGAAAGGGCTTTTCCATGTAAATGCAGCACCAGAGACCGGTGTGCTGGAGGGAGATGGCACAACACTACCATCATTATGGCCGAGCGCTTGATAAAAACAGGTAGCACCATTTTTTTTATTTTGTTGGATAACAGCTACATCGTTATAAAAGGGATCATTAATATCTGGATTTTCAGTATCCTTTCTGCAAGATGCCACAATTGAAACATTTGGATCATTGTGTAAAATTTTTATTCGGCTTCCCGGATCGCATTTCCTGTTTAATCTATTCGGAAAATTACAGGGGCCGCTACCGAATGAGCTTCCCTCACCTTGCGACACTTCAAACGTTTGGCAATTAAATGCAGGAACGGCAACACCGATTTCGGCCGTACATTTGTCGGCGTATTCTTTCAAGGTTTCTGCGGAAGACAAGTGACAAAATGAAAATAATAGCAGGGCTGAAAACAATAATTTTTTTATGCGCATATCCCAATCTCCTAATGGTTAAATGAATGTTCTTATCCACATGCATGGTCGAACTACGTCCCTGTTTGATTCATATAATCTAACGTCCCTGAATGCTTGACGGTCTAGATGTCAATCACAATTAATTAGTGTAAAGAAAAATAAAAAAGGTCAAGCGGTACAAAGCCACCAGGATTTTGTGATTTATTCACCGAAATTCAGGATTTAAAGAAACTGGCGCCAGTATTTTAGGAGACTGAATTAGCGTGAGAGGGATAGGAACGAATTGAAATAACAGTGCGCGTGCGATTCTGCTGTAAGAATATTAAAAATCGAATGATATTTATTACCAGATTTAAAATTCATATTCACATATAAACCAGATTATCTAAAACCGTTTAATTGTAGGGATGTTTACTAATGAAATCCCAAAAGTAACGATTATTTTCAATTTAACTAAATTTTATTGACCACTTGAATTCGTAGCCAGAAAATTTATGAGTAGAGGAATTACTAATTGAGGAATTGTGATATGTTTTTTCTGTCACTGACTCCCTGAATCGCTCAATTTTAGAGGATTCAGTAGCAAGCGGTAAATCTTTAACTTCAGCCCACTTCAGCACGAACCAACCTAACTGGTTCTCCATCATCCCTGCCACTTCTGATATAGATTCCGAAACCATTTCTTTTTTTATCAAGTTTTATAAACAGTCGTTATTTAATCCCTGTCCAATCAAATGGGATATCTTCCCATGCATTCCCTTTCAAAATTTCCTGCATTGCGCTATTGGATAATACAGAACTAAGAAAATCGAAGAATTTTTTCAACCTTTCTTTATACTCGCCACTATAGCTGGACAGCTTAAATGGATTTGGCTCTGCTAATTTTTTATGTTTTTTTAACCAATCACCCAACTCTACTGGCTGATTACCAGAAGTCTGATATATATAAAAAAGGAAGATCCCGGAAATTCCAGGTTCGGGATGATAAATAATTTCAATACGCCTATTAGATTCGTTTTCAAGGTTTATTTGATAACTTTCAGATACCACTTTTGTAGGAGGAATGTATTCTAGATCGAGCATCCTGAAGTTTAATTTTTTTAAAACATTCAGATCTGCACAACTTTCTTTAAAGAGAATTACTTCAATTGGAAAATTAGCGTTCATCATGTTTTTCCACCAAAAATAGTTTTTTTCTCAATTGCATAATAAACACTAAAACCACTATTGTTGGGGTTACCGATATCAATAATCGTATAACCTTCATCAACAATTTTTTGGGCCCAAGCTTTATTTTCATTGTAGCCGATTGTGCCTGCTAACTTATACTGAGGAATTAATCCATTTTTATCGCCGTACAATCTTTTAAGTGTGTCCCACTCTTTACGGCTAGCTGAGCTGATTTCATCTCCTGCAAATAAATGGGTTTTGTATCCTCTTCTGTTTAGCTCATTTGCGTAATCAATAACTCCCCCCTTTCCATGCATGCTACGACCAATAATCGCAATTTTTCCATTAGTACCCTGAAGAATTCGTTTAGCAGATGTTCCATTGATTCCAATAGCTTTTAATGTATCTAAATCAAGAGAAGGCCCATCATCTTTATCATCTTCCTTGCACAACCCCAACGGATCAACCCACCCCGTAGGATTCGGTGCATATTGGTAATTATTTACACCACCTAATAAACCTATCGGATCTTGCGTTGTAAATTGGCCGATATTTGGGTCGTAGTATCTATGACGGTTGTAATGTAGGCCAGTTTCTTCGTCGAAGTATTGGCCCTGGAAGCGTAAATTATTTTCTACTTCTTCAACATCTTTTAACGCAAGATTACCGTAGGTTTTATATTGTGCTTTCCAAACGATTTTGCCTTGTTCGTTGGTTAGTTCGCGCGGTGTGCCGAGATGATCCAAATGATAGTGATAAATCTCACCATCTTGAACCATAGCGACGGGTTTAAAACTTTCGGGTTCGTAGACGTAGGTTTTTTTAATTTGATTGCGCTGTTCTTGCGCAAGTTGGTCACCTGCCCATAAATATTTTGTTATACCAAAACTATCCTGCTTTTGTGTACGACGACCGAGAGGATCGTAGCAGTATTCTGAGGTCTGATTATCTTTGGTGACTTTTATTAATTGATTGTTAAAATTGTATTCATAAGCAGTTTGGAGTTTTCCACCTTTGCCACGAGCTTCACGAATTAAGTTTCCGCGAGCGTCGTATTCAAACTTGCGGTCACCT
>CBHTVU010000135.1:0-11649 GCA_966096785.1 uncultured Gammaproteobacteria bacterium
GCTTTTGTAAAAAGTTGGTAGCTTTATTCCAAGTTTCTAAAAAAATGCTTGCGTGTTAGATCCCCAATCGAGTTGTGCGCTAGTGAAAATTTCCAGACCGTGAATCAGCTTTTGCCAAAAGGCCACAGTTTCCGAATGACGTCCCATATTCCTTGCTCAAAACGCAACTGCGGCGACTCCCCCTTTTTTAGTATGTCCTCCGTTGTAATCAAGTGATCGACCCGGTCGATGACCTCCTGCGCTTCGATCGACACGCTGTGCAAACTGATTTTTTCGGTACGCAGCTGGGTGCGCAGGCACTCCAGCGCCCTACGAAACGCTGGAAGCTGATGCAATCGATCACGAGTCACTATGGTGCTGGTTATGACCAATAGTTGAAGCGCCCCTTTCTTTTTCATCCACGGATGCACTCGCGTTTTTCCATCAACAGAAGCCGCCGCCCCTGTCACCGCAGCATCTATGAACGCCATAACGGACTCGAACGGATCGGTTGGAGGCGCCGGAGGGATCACTGGTCCATCCTCATATAGACGGACCTGCCCAAGTGCAGCAGACGATTTGAGAAAGGCATCAATATCGCCCGGCAGAACCATGAAGCGAAAGGCCACGACTGCCTTGCCGAACTCGTCCTCAAGCTGCTGCCATTCGGCGGGGGACAATGCGAGGAAAGCTAAGGTCAGCCCGATTGAGTCGACGCAACAACGAAGCTCCCCAACATGCGGTTGCCTAGATTGGGTGTGCCAGATCAGGTCGTCTTCATGATTGAGCATGTCATCCCAGCTGCAGCTTGAGGGAGGTCTAGTCAGCATGAGTCGGGCTAGTTTCAACTGATTGTTTGATGTCATATGGAACGGATACCGAATTTAAATTTTGGTTTGAAGCAGTGCTAAGGAATTCCAAACAACGACCATTGGAACAGCACGACTTCACGTTCTAACGCCGAGTCCAGCACCGAAGGTGCGATGCTGGAACGACTTGTTAAGCATTTTTTTAGCGCAAAAAGCCAGCGGCTTTATATACATTTAGGAAATAAAAGTTAGTGTTATTAAAGAAGCTCTTTGGCATTATTTTATAATGAGAAATGGCACGCTCAACTGCTTTATAACCGACCTTCTCCGCCAACTCATAGGCCTCAAGCCCCTTTTCGATTCTTTCCGCCTTTAGCGAAAAATCTTTAAATTGCAAACCAACGCCTTTGCCAAAATATGCGAATTCAATTTTTGGTCTCATTGCTATCCATTTCACACTGGGCCACGTAAAGTTTTCAACTGCTTTTTCAACACCGGGAGATACTATGGTTTCTTGTTCCCATAAAAAAAATGCTTCAAAGAGTGACCTTCTCTCCACATTATTTAGTGGCTTGCCAATACTCTGAGAATAATGGCAATGGTTTAACGTGATTAAAAGCTGTTTAGGGATAACTTGTTCAGCAAATTTAGTTTGACCATATTTCTTAGTAAAGTGATAGACGCAATATGCTTCTGCACAAACTCTCCGGTTAATGTCACGAAAAGCGTTAGCAAAATCTATTAGTGATTTATACTTTTGAGTTAGATATTTAGGATTGTATGCATATTGAAGTGAAAGCAATTTTCCAGCCCGCATTCCCTTCTGGAAATAACCCTTTGCCCACAAAGCACCATGTGCCGCCATTAAAGGGAAAATGTTTCGCCCTTCTGAATCTTCATATAGATGATAGTAAACTGCAGCTCTTTGCGACAAATCACTCAGGCCACCAGCTAAAGAATAACCTATCCTACGGAGCTCCTTGTATTCAGAGCTAACATAATCGTCATCTAATTCCATTGTCATTCCTGACTTATTTGCTTAACGCCGAGTTCAGCAACTAGGTGTCCCCGACGATTTTTAAGTTGTGGTTGTGTGAAATACTTTTGCGCGGTAAACCCATGGGGACGCCTAGTCCAGTAACGAAGTGGCGTGCTGCAACGCTTTGAGGTTACACAACGATATTGCACACATTGCACTTTCCACTGTAACCATGCTTAGTGTCGCCGTCTAGCTCACCGTTGCAATTGGGGCAGACCTCTAAGTATGGATCATCTGAATCGTGAAACCACCAGTAGTATGTTGGATAAATATTGCTGAGACCTTTTGCAGCTTTAATACCGTTAGTGTTTACTTGCCCATTTTTGTCTAGGAGCCTTTCTTTGGCGTATGTCTCATATTCACCAGAGTCTAGCCAGAGATCGTAAAGTGAAGAAAAGTTGCCTAACCAAGTTGCGACATTGTCAACTTGTTCGGTGCTTAATTTTAATATTTCAGGATCAATGGCACCTTTGCATTCATAGCAATGTACTGGATTGTCTTGAAGTGTATAGACAAGCAATAAATTTTGAGTTGCATTGCAATCGCAAAACTCGATATCTATCAGAGGTCTCAATTTTGTGTAATTATTCATAATGACTCATAACGCTTAGTTCAGAAACTAAACGCCCAAGCGATTTTTTAGGCATTGAATTTATTTAACCGAATTAAAAATTCATGTTTTAAAAAGGTTATGCAAATAAGGCCAAGCGCTGCCAGAACTCTTATTTAATTCCATGCTTATTAGCAAACTCCCGAAAACTCCAATATTCACTTTCTTGCAAGGCGCGCTCCAGATCGTCCATATCATCTGGCCCAATTTCCGAAGAAAAAGGACGTGACAGAATTTCTCTGCATTCAGGTAACTTCTTTAATGCTTCTGAGGACATGAAATATTCAAATACTGCGGTTTGCCAAAGCTCAGGGGATAGATCGATATGGGCAGATGTAAGTCTGTCCAAGGAAACAACAATGCCATCGATATGCTTTAGCACACTAATTATTTCGTCCTCTGAGAAAGATATTTGTTTGGACATAAGCCTCTCTTTTGCTATCAGGCGCCTAACGCCGTGCTCACCGGTTGGAGTGGATGTTTTTGCAAAAATGCATGCAGTGCATGCACAAACAGCCGCGTTGAGTATTGTATTCGGTGCAGCACTTTATTAGCTCCTTCTCTTTAAGTTGGTGTAAACAACATATGTACCTATTTTCAAATATTCGTACACAGCCATTGCTTTTTTACAGAAATCTTCATCATCGGACACTAAGATGTTACAAAGAGACGCATAGCCTGTATGACTCATATCAGAACTTGATGCGTGGACTCTTCTTAGTTTTTTCATCCCAGAGTCTCTATAGTAGCCGAAGTAATTTAACGCATGATACATAGCATTACAGCGTTCGATATTGGTCTTTGGAACGTAGGCGCCCTCATATTGTGCCGCTAACCCAAACATTTTTTCGAATGTTGCCTCTTTTGGAAGCTTCGTAGAAACCATCTCCCAAACTTTCTCAACAACCTTTGGTGGCACTATATTCTTTAATTCGAGTGGACCCACGCCAATTATGTCATCACACGTAGTGAAGTTATTCTCACTCGTTGTTTTATCGAATAGACTACCCATTTCATTAGACGACGCGCTCATTTGCTGCTTAAGCTCTTCAAACTTTAGCGCTATGATTTGATATTCATTTTCCGAAAGTTCGACCCGAGCTTCTTGTAATGTTGAATCAAGCATATCCTCTAAATCAATCAAACTTTGTGCGGCTATTTCGGAAAATGATTTATCGGAGGCTCCACCGTAAAGCTTTTGTACGATCTCATCAAAACCAAAGTTCGAATTCGTTGTGCTAGCGAGCGTATAATTTAAAGTGTCAAATGCCACGAATGGATCAACTTCTCGTATTTCCCAACTTCCAGTTATATGGCCAGACGCATTGCTTTCGACGAAAAGAAAGCGCGCTTCAAGATCTTTCAGAACCTCAAGAAACTTATGTTCATAACCCGTTGATTTTCTAATTTCCATTAATGTTTCATTCGAGTACACGATTGTATTATTTTTGTAACACAGGTATAGGTCATGGCGAGAAATTCGCCCCTTTATAAGAGCATCAAGAATATTGTGATCGAGATATATATGATTCGTCATGATTTAAGCTAACAGTTTATTCAACAGTCCATTCCATGTATTTGCGACCAAACTGGTCGGCGGCTAATCCAAAATAAATCCAGCAATATACGTTTCGATAAATTCGGAGATACAGAACTTTATTTTTCATCACCCGTTTTGGGCACAACCGATCTAAATTTTAATGGGCCTCATTAGCTCCGATTGCTTATGTAAAAATCTTGATCGTTGTGAGATGCGGTGCTCGATTTGATTTATACATATGACCCTCCGATGGCAAATCAACAGAACTTTTATAGACTTATACAAATTTCAAATGAGTTTAGGAGCGACACATATTCTTGTCAAATACACATCATAACCAAAATTAAGTGGGGAGGGCGGCATGAATAATTTATATGTTTATGTGTCAATTCTTTTAAAGCTTATGGATGATGATTTTTTGAATGTGAAATGGAGGGTTTGTCGAGTTACAGTTTTCATACTGTTACGAACTTTTAATTGGTATTTTGCAGAATAAAAAACTGAACTAATTAGTTGTTTGGTTACGGTTGCAGCTCTAGGTAAGCGTAACGGCTTACCCAGGGCTGCTTCCTGCTATTAACGCATATTCTTTTTATCCACTGTCCAGCCCGGTGATTTGGAAAGTCCTGGTGGGTTGCCGGTGAATAATTTTCCTGCTTTTTTATCACCTTTTAATTGCCATTTAAACCAGGCGGTTGCGACTTTGCCAAATTCGCCGCCGAAGGGTTTGGCGTAGGTACCGCCGTGGCCGACATCCAGGTTCGCTACAAACACGGGAACATGATTAAGTTTTGCAACATCGTCCATGCCGTTTTTGTAGGCGATATCGGAAGGGCCACCGAGCAAATAAAGTGTAGGTGTATGAATTTTTTCCAGATGTGTTTTTTCCAAACGCGGAATCATAGGCATAGCATTTCCGCGTATAGGATCTATAAATATGCCGCTGTTTGCGACAATCAATGTGGAAACGCGTGGGTCAGCTGCGATCTCTAAGGCTTGCAAACCACCGCATGACATACCGGCAACTGCGATATGTTTGGTATCTATTTTTTTGAAGTAAATACTTTTTTCATCACCGTTCTGCGCAATGGCCCAATCAATCGCATCTCGCAATTTTGATGAAGTTGATTGCTCTTTAGTTTGCTCACCAGTCTCTTTTGGCATGGTACCAATTGCGACGATTAAAAAACCATGCGACGCAATTTCATTTAAAAAGTTTACGTGCTCAAAGGGCGAATCGAAGCAGGCACCATTGCCCCATACGATTAAAGGCAAATGGGTTTTTCCTTTAAATGCTTTTATTTCTTTGGGCCTGAAGATGGTATGTGTTGGTAGTAAAGCATCCGTCAGCATAATGGCTGGATGCTTACCTGTACCGCCATTCTCGATGATGCGTGAAGCAACCTCTTGTGCGAAGGAGGGCGTTGCAATCGCCACTATTAAAAATAGAAATAAATATTTAATTTTTTTCATAACAATTGTTCCGAATTTGTTAGTAGTTGATAGATCATTGTAAGAGTACATATTGTCTTTCCCTGGAGAATCCAATGATTAAACTAATTAAGACACTGGATTCCCTGCGGGAATGACGATTAATGGATTAATTTTTATTGAGCCAGATTATTTTTAAAAGTAAGTCTAGGGTACTGATTTAATGAGTTGCATTAGCTCTCTGTCATTATTGTTAACAACTCGAGGCTCTTTATCAAAAATCATGGTTTCTCCGTTTTCGCGGGAATAGGGTTTCCATGCAGGCAATGTTTTGTCTGCATTGGGGTTGCCTGTTTTCACAAAACTAATCCACGCTGAACTCATTTTGTCGGCGAGTTTAATAGCCTCATCACTTGTACCTGTCCAGTGTTTGCCAAGCTCAATATTATTGAAAGCCAGGGGTATATCGAGACCGTGGAAAGAACCTTTGGTATTATCCTCAACTGTGCTTTTCCAGGTGAGCAAATAGGTGTACACGGGAGCATTTGTTTTAGCTGAGCGTGCATCGGCGGTAACAATAGTGTTCGGGCGGAAAAGCGTATCAATGGATAGCAAATCTTGCGGTGTGTAATTCGGATAAGCTTTTGCGAACAATTTAATGTAGGTGTCGGTCTTGTCACCATAAGTTTTTGTTAAACGTTTTTTGGCTTCTTCCAGAGTAAGATTTTTTTCTGCGTAAGCTGTTTTCACCAACTCATTAAATGTTGTTCCTATCAGCAGCGGAACATCTTTGGAAATGTCTGCAAAATCTGGCGTAAACGGTTGTTGAAGTAAATCCACACCATCGGGGACCGGTGCAAAGCCAACCATAGTCTTAGAGCCTGGAACTCTCAGACCGACAGTTTTTTCCAGCGCTTTATTGCCTGCTTCAACTAATTGTTTGTAGGGAATGTTATTAAGTTGCCCAATATTTTCTTTAGTGAGCCCAAGAATTTCCACGAGAGCCTTACCAACTTGAGTCGACTTTTCTTTTGTCATTACATTCAGAAGCGTACCGCTTTGAATAATGGCTTTATTAAATAAACCCTTTGCGGCAGGCATGGATAACAAGGTACCTACTTTTCCACCGCCGCCCGATTCACCGACAATAGTTACGTTCGCTGGGTCGCCACCGAAATTGCGAATATTTTTATTCACCCATTCAAGTGCTGCTACCGCATCCAACATTCCCACGTTGGCTGAATGTGCGTACTGGTCACCATAAGCGGATAAATCCAGAAAGCCTAAAATGTTAAGACGATGATTTACGGAAACCAAAACTATATCGCCTTTTTGTGCAAGCATTTTTCCATTGGTAATCGGATCGTCACTTGCACCTACGCTAAAGCCTCCACCATGAAGCCAAAACATGACGGGTCTTTTTTTGCCATCATTTATTCCGCGAGTCCACACATTTACGGTAAATAATTTCTGCTCATTCATGGCAGATTCTGGCGACCAGGAATTAACTTGCATCGCAATGGGACCAAACTTTGTGGCGTCGCGCACTCCATCCCATGCATCGGGTGCCTGTGGTGGCATAAATCTTTCAGCCTTTGCGTAGGGGATGCCTTTGAAACTGAAAACACTATCATCGAGACTGCCGGAAATAGAACCGTAAGTAGTTTTTACAATGGGTTCCTTATTTTTTACAACTGTCTCTGGTTGTTTGGTTGCAGAATTGCAACCTACAAGAATGAGGCCGCTTAGCAAGCCTGCTGTTAACAAAGAATAGATAATAAAGTGCTTAGGTTTTTTCATGAGAAGCTACCTGTAGTGAAGACGATTGGTTGTAATTTGTTTGTTGTGTTTTTGTTTTTTGTCGTTGTCAGGTTGTGAGCTTAATATCTTACCGTGTTGGTTCTTCTCTAGTTTTATGACTTTTGACCAAGGGCGTCATTGCATTTTCGTCTGTAAAAATTTCTTCGCAAAAAGCAAACCTGTCTTTGGCCGCTCCATTGTAATAGTGAACTTAGGTTTGAGCGAATAGTTTTTGTGCGTCCTATTTAACAAGAGGCTTTTTATGTGGCGCATGGATGGTTTTTTTGCTGCATTAAAAAACGTGATCCTGAAAGGCGAGCTAATAGTCATTTCTTGTTAAGTGTCTGAAATTTTTGTTGCAATTGTTATTTGCTGAATGCAAAACTGAATCTCTGAACATTCATTAATAACACGGAATAATCATGGGGAAGATTGCGTCATATTTGGTTAGCTTTGTTTTGGGGGCCGCCACAGTAATAGCCTTGGGATTTTACTCATTGCATGATCTCAGGTTTGCGCTATCTCCAGCGCTGCAATTTGCCAACGGCTCTTCCTACAAAGGTGAGCTTAAGGATGGTCTATTACATGGTCGTGGTCACTTGGTATGGGCCAATGGCGACGAGTATGAAGGGAGATTTTCTAAAGGCCTGTTTCAGGGTACAGGCAAATTAGTCACCCAAAATTATTCAATATACGAGGGTGAATTTTATCAAGGCTATATGCAGGGGCAGGGCACATTAAGTTTTGAAAACGGGACCAAATATATAGGTACCTTTTCAAAAAATGCATTCAATGGCAGAGGTAAATTAATCAGCGCAGATAAATCTGTGTATTACGGCGATTTCAAAAATAATGAAATCACCGGAAAAGGAAAATGGATATTTTCTGACAAGGCAATCTATCGCGGCGAATTAAAAAATGGCGTGTTTAATGGTAAGGGAAAATTAACACGCCCGGATGGTAGCCGATACAGCGGTGACTTCGTGGATGGAAAAATGCACGGTCTTGGCGTTTATAAAGCCAATAAAAATAGTTATTCGGGGGAATTTGTAGAGGGTCAATTTACCGGAAAAGGCGTTCACAAAGACGACGCGGGCAATATTACTAAAGGTACATTCGTGGCTTGGGTAGCAAATGGGAAAGCGACGAAGATTGATGGAGACGGAAATGAGTGGACCGGGGATTTTAAAAATGGGGAATTAAGTGGACAGGGATCTTATGTAGGCAAAGATGGCGAGACCTACACGGGTGAATTTGATTATGGTCAGTATTTCGGCAAGGGAAAATTACACGAAAAAAATGGCGATGAATATGAAGGCGAATTTAAATACGGCAGCAAAAGTGGCGCAGGCGCATTAGTTTATAAAGAGCCTATTGATGGTATTAAGAAGATTACCGGTGTCTGGAAAAATGATCGTTTGATAGAGAGTGATGAGGTTAAAATTTATTCGGCAGAAAATGTCTCTGATTATGCTATCTATCATCAACAGACCGAATTAAATAAAAAGCTCGATTCGGTTCATGTATCTGACCCCAATAAAACAGAATTATACAGCTTGGTTATTGCCGCCTACGGAACTCAAGAAGTATTCAGGCGTGAGAGTAAATTTATTGAAAGTAAATTAGTAGAGCAATATCAAAATACAGCAACTTCTATTTATCTCACCAATAGCCAGCGCTCGCTGGATGAAAATCCTTTAGCGACCTTAAGAGGCATTAAAGATTCTATACTGCAATTATCGAAAAAAATGGATAAGGAAAACGATATCTTCTTTCTATACATTACCAGTCACGGTTCAAAGGATAAAAAAATATCCCTTTCCCATAAAGGTTTGGAGTTGGGTGATATAGATTCTAAATGGTTAGGAGAAATTTTAAAAAATTCTGGTATTAAACATAAGGTAATTGTGTTGTCAGCCTGTTATTCAGGCGGTTTTATCGATGATTTGAAGGATGACGCCAGTATTATCATAACCTCTGCATCGGCCGACAGAACATCCTTCGGCTGCGCTGATGATAATCAATTTACTTATTTTGGAAGGGCTTACTTTAAAGAATCCTTGACGCCAAAAACAGATTTTGTATCGGCATTTTATAAAGCCAAAGATCTCGTAGATAAATGGGAAAAAGCAGAAAAGGAAAAACCGTCCAACCCGCAGATTTATAGTGCACCAGAAGTTGAAACCTATGTTAAAGCCTGGAATGCGAATGCTAACAATGTGGGCGCGCCGAAATAATTATATTTTTTAAAAAGTTAAATATTTTTTAATCGTTCAATCCCTTGCCCTCAATAATGTAGGGTATAGCTTTTTCAACGCGTGATTCACGAGTTTTTGATTGCTTGGGTGCGGAAAAATGGAGTAGATAAGCGCGTTGTCGGCCTGGCGTTAAAGCTTCAAAAGCTTTTTTCAATTTTGAAGATTTATTCAGCTGTGTTTGGAATTCTTCCGGAACTTCGAATTCAGAAGTCTTCTTAAATTCTATGTTTAAGCCTGACTGTTCGACTTTAATGGCTTCTTTGACATAAGCCTTTATTGTAGATTTAAGTTTTTCAATTTCTTTCAGGTTAGTAAAACGAAGTTGACGAGCAGCCTGCACATTCTCGGTCTGTTGAACGAGGACACCCTTCGCATCTTTCAACAATGCACCTTTGAAAAAAAGTAGAGCGCAGTATTCCTTAAAGCCGTGTATTAATACAACGTTAGTTTTACCCAATGTATAGCAGGGTTGTCCCCATTTCAAATCTTCTGTTAAATCGCATTGCAAAATAATTGCTCGCAATGCTTCGAATTCTTCACGCCACTTTTTGGCTTTGGTTAGGAAAGCGTCGACTTTGGAATTGGTGTCAGTCATCTACAAATACCAGAAACGAGAATGTTTTTAAAAATGGCTTGTGCTGTAAATTATTTTAAGTTCATCCTTCGCCAGTTCAATGCCTTCATCCGCAGCCTCCTTAAGCAGCTTCAATCCTCGCGACTTATCCTGTTTGACTTCGGTTCCATAATACAGGTTAAAACCATAAGTAAATTTGGAATGCGAATGCCCCTGCACAATCGCCCGTTCAAAATAAAAAGACGATAGGTCAGATTCACCTGCAGGTATATCTCCGAACGAGTAGAGCACCGCAATACGGTAAGATGCGTCCGCAAGCCCACCTTCAGACGCTGCTTTCAAGAGATCAAGGCTGCGGGTTTCAAAATCTTCATCACTTTCGTTGAGTCGCTCCAGGCTAAAGCTTGAATACAAAAGCTGGGCGTAGGGATCATTTGCTTTAAGAAAAGGCTCGATCAAATTATAAAGTACTTCGAGATCACCCTCTTCAAATAGTTGATCGGCTTTTTGTTTAATGGCTTCATTCATTTTTAATAATCATGTTAAATTTAAATCACACTAACTGCTGATGGCGAATAAGAGCCGCCATTTCAGCGACCAATCAATAGTAGGTAAAATTTCTATACCACTTTCGTAATCCCATTTTGTTTTGACCATTGGTCATTTTTTTGTGTGTGTTTGTTTTGCGTGTCAATAATAATTACGTTGAGACGATTGATTGCAGCATATATTGCGTTTTCATTGGCAGTTGATAATCGCCAATTATCTGGAATTGCTGAATCATGTGGAATCTGCTGGCTATGTGTAAAGCCGGATACTATTTGGCAGATATTTTCTTGAGCGAAATTAATCCACACACTATCGTCGTTAGATGAGGTATAGGAGATGCATTGAGTTATAGATTGAGCTACCTGGCCACGGGTCCATTCCACATGTCTTGAATCTACCTTTTTTTCCAGTTCAAGAATTTTTGTGGTTGCATGCACTGAGTAAATATATTTTCTATTTTCCCCTATGACCCAATTTACAATACCCTCGAAAGGAATCATGGCGCTATTTAAACCATGAGTTCCCATAACCGTGTTGTAGTTAGAATAATCACGCTGTTCGAGGTGGCCTGCGCTAACACCTATAAGATGAAGTCGCTCCCATCGTCTTCCATAACCTGATGAACGCTGCCCCATATTATTTTCCGGGTTTGTCTCCACACCTATGACAAGGCCGCCTGCAACAGATCTGGGAATATTGCCTTGATAGGGCCCCTGCAAAATAGCGCCACCACCAACATCGTTATAAAGTATACGCGTCGCTCCCTGATGATAAGCTTCGCTGTATTTATCTTTCGACCAGGACGCGGAAAATTTCTGCATTATTGCCTGGCCATTCAAATGATCTCTGTTAAAGCCGCCCATTGATTTACTCCTTTCGATTTTTGAAATTTAAAGAATCTGACAAATGCTTTAATGTACAAGCTATTTGCAGTTTTTGACGCCAAATTAAGTGGAGCATTTTGAGCCGGATTTTTAGTTTTATAAGACATAGAAAATACATTGGGGAAGGATAGAGGTAAATTACGCATTCTTCAAATAGAACTGATGACCATACGAAG
>CBHTVU010000136.1:0-11582 GCA_966096785.1 uncultured Gammaproteobacteria bacterium
GGTACCTCGGGCGATCATTCTTCAATGGATCAGTCGAATAATATGGGTGAGGAGCATTCCGATATGCACCATGATGCAGAGGATCATTCAACCATGGATCACTCAACCATGAATCATTCAACTTTAGATCACTCTGCAATGGATCACTCGTCAATGCATCATTCGATGATTCCGGTGACATTGGAGCGCCAGCGTACAGATTTGCACAAAAGCTCAGTGGAAGATAGGAGTTCAGATGCTTACTCTAGCGCACAATCGGCCGCGACCGGGGAGGTTATCGAGCACCACCATTAGTCCACCCGATGTTCGTGGCAACTGAGATACGCATTTCAAAATTATTCAATTTTGTAGATGAATCAAAAAACTATTAAGGATCTTATGTTGCTACTTTCGTTTCAACATCTTTTATCAAAACACGCAGTCGCCAGATCAGTGTCTGGTGTAGCGAGCATTTTTACCGGATTTATATTTTTAATTACTGTGGTGCATCAGGTGCATGCACAAGAGGCATTTACCATCGAACCTGTAGAGGTCACGCCTGAATGCACAACCTACAGTTTTAATCCGCACGATTTTGAGGACAAAAAAGAATCTCGTGACGCTAAATCACCCTTTGAAGCCTTGCAGGGGAAAACAATTCGCAACATCCGTGTCGAACAAATTAACGTTTTTAATGAAAACGATCCTGATGAAAATAACCGCATCTATCGCCTGTTAAATAAATTTCACATAACGACTCGTGAGAAGGTGATCAAATCACAACTGTTATTTAAATCTGGCGATAAAGTTAATTATAAAAACCTTGAAGAGACGGCACGTAATTTACGCACACGAAAATATTTGACCAATGCGCACGTGTTTCCGGAAAAAGTTTGCGGTGACAATGTCGATGTCGTTGTAATAACGCAAGACGCCTGGGTGCTGGAGCCTCAAGTCAGTTTTAGCCATCAATCGAGCAACAATGAATCTGGTTTCGCTATTAGCGATGGCAATGTGCTCGGCACGGGCAATTCTTTTAAAATCGGTTATGAAGAAAATAAATTACGCAACACTATCAGCTACGATTTTAGTAACTCCTATTTTCTAAACAGACAAATTGCGGTACGCGCCTTGTATCAGGATACGTCTGATGGAAGAAATATGCTTTTTACCCTGGAGCGTCCATTCTATTCCCTGGATACTCCCAGAGCCATGGGACTGCAATATTCGGACTTGTCGCAAGTAGAAGAAATTCGTTCTCATGATGACGTTATAAATTCGTTCCGCCACCGAGCAATAGATAACGAAATATATTACGGCCTTGCAACTGACATTAATTCAGATTTCACTCAGCGTTGGGTGTTAGGCATCACACATGAAGAAGATAGTTTCTTCACGAATGAAGATACCCTTCAATCTATTCCGGAACGGGACAAAGCTGTCTACCCGTGGATTGAATATCAATATTTGCAAAATCAATACGGCGTATTTAAAAACCTGAATCAAATCCAACGACCCGAGGATATTTCCACCGGGCAAACGGTAAAAGCACGTTTAGGTTTCGCTGGAACAGCATTCGGTAATCCTGATGATGTGCTGAGATATAAAATTACTTACGGAAATATTATTGAAAAAACCGATGCTCATATTTTAGAAGTAGAGGCCATACTTGACGGCCGTCAGCATTTAGGGATTGATAGCCTTGATCCTAATTTATTTACGTCAACGGTGGCTTATCACTATCTCATCAATGATAAAAATCGCTGGTACGTTCGCGCTGAATTTGGTGTCGGTGAAAATTTACCGCAGTACAAAGAGTTAACTGTTGGCGATATCACAGGTTTGCGTGGTTACCCTACGGATTATTTACGTGGTCGTAAACGCTACGTAGTATCTGTAGAGCGCCGTTATTTTTCAGACGTACATCTTTTTAATATATTTCGTGTAGGCGGTGTTTTATTTGTTGATGCCGGTAAAGCCTGGGGCTTGCCTACGGAAGCGAACTCTCCGTTGCTGTCTAACGTAGGGGTAGGTTTACGTTTAAGCTCCACTAAAATTCGCATAGGTAATATTGTGCACATTGATGTTGCTATGCCAGTTAATGCAAAAGAAGATATCAGTAAATATCAGCTAATCCTTGGCGCTTATCAAAAATTTTAAAACCTATTTTCAAAAGAGAATTGTTAGATGCGTTTGTTGCACACCATGTTGCGGGTAGGAAATTTAGAGAGGTCCATCGAATTTTATACTCGTATTTTGGGAATGACATTGTTACGTAAGCAAGATTATCCAGAAGGAAAGTTTACGCTTGCGTTTGTGGGTTACGGTCCTGAAACTACCCACTCAGTGATAGAGTTAACCTACAATTACGGAGTGGATACCTACGAGCTTGGCAAAGGCTATGGCCACATAGCCTTAGGTTGTGAAGACGTATACGCTACTTGCGAAAAGATTCGCACCGCTGGTGGAAAAATTGTTCGTGAACCCGGGCCTATGATGCACGGAAGTACTATCCTTGCATTTGTGGAAGATCCGGACGGTTACAAAATTGAATTGCTTGGCATTAAATAAATTTAATATCAGGGTGGAATATGATGAAGCTGATTGGAATGTTGGATTCACCTTATGTTCGCAGAACCGCCATATCACTAAGATACATGGGCATCTCTTTCGAACATCAGCCGCTCTCAGTATTTAGCAATTTTTCGGAATTTCAGGCAATCAACCCTATTGTAAAGGCACCCACACTTGTTTTTGAAAGTGGTGAAGTCTTGATGGATTCCACCATTATTCTTCATTACGCGGAATCTGCTGTGCCTGCATCGCGCCGTTTAATGCCTCATTTGGGTGATGAATTTAGAGTTGCGCTACAGATTGTCGGTTTGGCATTGGCCTCTGCAGAAAAAGCGGTGCAATTAATTTATGAAAAAAATTTACGTCCGGAGGATAAACAACACCAACCCTGGATTGATCGCGTCACTTTGCAATTAAAAGCAGCATGTACCGAGTTGGAAGCCAAGCTTCAAGTGAGCGAATTCGAACTCAAGCCCCTTGCACCAACGCAACCATTTATAACCTCTGCTGTTGTGTGGCAATTTATCCAGAGCATGCTTGCCGATGTTATTCGTGCAGAGGAATTCCCGCGTTTGCAAGCCCTGTCTGATTACGCTGAAACCTTACCTGAATTTTTGGCGTTTCCTCCCACAGGGCCGGGAGTAGTTGCACCTAACCGCTAATCCTATTATCGTTCCGCAACAAATTTCGCTTCACACTTCAATCTCCAAAACTCAGGGTCATCCATGAGTAAAACATTGCTTTCCGACCTTTTTTTTGACAATCGCTTTGTACGCGAATTGCCTGCTGATCCTATTACGGATAATTATCGCAGGCAGGTCGCAGGTGCTTGTTACTCCTTTGTAAAACCTACTGCAGTTCGTGCCCCTAAATTGGTCTGCGCCGCCACAGAAGTGGCAGACCTTATTGATTTGGATCACAGCGAATTAGCAACGCAAAATTTTTTAAATGTTTTTTCGGGCAACACATTACTCGAAGGTATGCAACCTTTTGCAATGTGTTATGGCGGACATCAATTTGGTAATTGGGCGGGACAATTAGGTGATGGGCGCGCGATCAATCTAGGTGAAGTAAAAAATAAACGCGGTGAACATTGGACTTTACAATTAAAAGGTGCAGGTCCAACGCCATATTCACGAACAGCAGACGGTCTTGCGGTGTTGCGCTCATCAGTACGCGAATTTCTATGCAGTGAAGCCATGCATCATTTGGGCGTGCCCACTACTCGCGCATTAAGTTTGGTTTTGACGGGTGAACAGGTACGGCGGGATATGTTTTACGATGGCAATCCTGAATTGGAACCCGGTGCAGTGGTGTGTCGTGTTGCACCGAGTTTTACACGCTTCGGAAATTTCGAAATTTTTGCTGCACGCAACGATATTGAAACGCTTAGAACCTTGGCCGATTTTACAATTCGCAAAGATTTCCCCAATTTATGCGATGAGCAAACCGAAATAACGCGCGATATTTATGTGCAATGGTTTCGTGAAATTTGCCGCCGCACCGCACTCATGATTGCGCATTGGATGCGCGTCGGTTTTGTGCACGGTGTGATGAATACCGACAACATGTCCATTCTCGGTCTAACAATTGACTACGGTCCTTACGGATGGCTTGAGGGTTACGATCCTGATTGGACTCCTAACACCACAGATGCGCAGGGTCGTAGATATAGATACATCAATCAACCACAAGTGGCCTTGTGGAACTTGGCACAACTGGGCAACGCTATTTATCCTCTGGTTGAAGATGTTGAACCCTTGCAGAATGGATTGAATTTATTTCGGAATGTTCATTCCGAGCAATGGAAAATTGACCTTGCTAATAAGTTAGGTTTAAACGAATTTTCAGAAAGCGATGTCAGTTTGTTAGATGAATTGCACAATGTTTTTCAGTTGATTGAAACGGATATGACGATTTTTTATCGTCAGCTTGCGAATTACGATGTACACAAAATCGACTACACCGATAAAGATTTGCTGGATTTAGTTGGATTCGCTTTTTACACGGAACCTTCAGTTGAAGCCGCGACCTCTATGGCTAGCTGGCTGCGATCCTACGGTGAGCGCTTGCAACAAGATTTTATTTTGCGGGGTGAGAGCAATGCGCAACGTAAAACACGTATGAACGCCGCTAATCCAAAATATGTGTTGCGCAATTATATGGCTCAACAAGCCATAGACAAAGCGGCAGTCGGCGACTACTCCGAAGTTGAAACTCTGTTACAGCTGTTGCGCAATCCCTACGACGAACAACCAGAATATCAACACTACTTTGCGAAGCGGCCCGAGTGGGCACGAACCAAAGCGGGTTGTTCAATGCTATCATGCAGCTCTTAGTGGCATAGTCAAATGGACTTGGGATGAAACGTCGAAAAGGACTCCATGCAGATTTTAATGATAAAGAGAATAGTTAAATGATAGGTGCAGTGATTGGATTTGTTTTGGGCTTTTTGCTTCTCCACAGCAAATGGGGCGCATTGTTTGGCGCTGTCCTGGGCTATTTTATTTACAATCGCAACCAAACTGCTGGTTCACGAATTAGCGGTGAAGAATTACAACAAGCGCAATCGTTGTTTTTTAAAACCGTATTCAACTTGCTCGGCCATATCGCTAAAGCCGACGGTCACATCAGTGAAATGGAAGTCAAACTCACCGAAGCCTATATGGATAAAATGGGCTTAACACCTGAACACAAACGCGAAGCCATACGTTTATTTAAAGAAGGCGCCAGTGCCAGTTTTAGTTTGCAGGATTCTTTAGCGGCCTATCGCAGCCTTGGCGCACGCAGCCCTAATCTTAGCCAAATGTTATTGGTTTACTTAATTAATTTGGCAATGGTTGATGGCGCACTCGACGCAAAAGAAGTTGAGTTGTTGCAACAGGTTGCTTCAGGCATTGGTTTTTCTCGCACAGCATTTGAGCAATTACTGCGTATGGTGGGAGCGCAAAACTCGTTTGCATCCGGCCAGCAGACCAGTAAAAATGATTTGGCCATGGCCTATGAAGCTCTGGGTGTATCTGCCGATGCCAGTGATGCAGACCTTAAAAAAGCTTATCGCAAATTAATGAGCCAATATCACCCCGACAAGCTTATGGGGCAGGGTTTACCTGAGGATATGATTAAAGCAGCTACTGAGCGCTCGCAAGAAATTCAAGCGGCTTACGACCTTATAAAAAAATCACGCGCTTGATATTTTATGCGGCTTGATCGTTTCATTGAAAGCCGCATGGCTTATTCGGCGCAGACGGTACGTAATTTATTTTTAGAACGGCAGGTGCGGCTGAACGGTGCAACCGTAACGGATGGACGTGGCAGAATCGGTGAGTTTTGCCACGTGGAAGTCGAAGGAAAAATACTACAAGCGCGGCAGCCTATTTATGTAATGTTCCACAAACCCAAAGGTTGTGTAAGCGCAACGCGCGATGAAAAAAATAAAACCGTTTTGGATTTTATAAATCTCCCTGAAAAATCTCAATTACATTTAGCCGGCCGGTTAGATTTTAATACCACAGGGTTATTGCTTCTAACGAATGATGGCCGCTGGTCACGCAAACTAACGCAGCCACAGCAAAAAATTCCAAAGTGCTATTGGGTCGAAACGCAAAATACAATCACTGAAGATTACGTGAAAAAATTCACTGAGGGATTTTATTTTCGTTTTGAAAATCTAACAACACAACCTGCAGGGTTGGAAATTTTATCGCCAACCACGGCTCATCTTACAATCTACGAAGGTCGTTACCATCAAATAAAACGTATGTTTGGATTTTTCAATAATGAAGTGATCAATCTGCATCGTTTAAGTATGGGAGGAATCATGTTGGATGAAAATTTGGATGTGGGAAAATATCGATTCTTGACGACAGAAGAAATTGTTTCTGTGTGATTTATTATGAAAAGTAGGGAGTCGTCATCCTCGGCTAGGCGCCCCCGCTTGCTGGGATCCAGTAGTTGGTATTAAAGTTACATTAACGCTTCTTCGCCCCAGATTTTTTTTTGCTGTTTTTTTTCTCCTCGATTTTAAGTTCAGCTTTTGTAGAAACATTATTTCTCAACACCCTCGCCATAGCAAAAGTTGAAAGCCCCCAAATTACTATCAATGCGATTAAAAGTAGCGAAGCTATAAACGCAAAAATATCCGGCGCTTTCATTAAGGTTGTCATGAGGGAATCTTCATAATAAAAAAACCACTGATGCCCTTCGGGAAATACTTTGGTATGAAACCAGTAAAACACTTTGGTTGCGCCAATCGCCAAAACAATACTTGTTAATATAAAAATTCCCCCGCAAAAACCCAGCACAATATTGCGCGAGCTTGGAAAAACTAATTTTTGGCAGTAAGCAATGGCGAAAAAAATAATCCAAATAATGGCGCCCACACAGCCGGCAATATAAAACTTATTGATTAAATGACTTACATCTTGTAAATGCGTAATTTCTGCCGAGTGCATCAGTGGCTGTGGAATATTGTTCGGTAAGTTAAAACTGATTTCTGCAAGACCTTTTCCGTCATGCTGAACAGCATCAGTTATCTGTGCGAATAATTTCCAGTGATCTACAGGTTTGGTGAATTCGAAGCCATGAATGTGGCGATTGAGTGGCGCGAATTCCGCGATATGTTTATCCAAATCCAGTAATTTATAACCGGTGGGATACGCAAAATTTATTTGCGCTATCAAATGCCAGGCGAGCAGGCTGGTAGCGAGCAACTGGCCGGTAAAAACCAGCGGCCAGATAATGTAATTTGGTAAGCGCATAATAATCATATTCAAGAATACAGTTGAGTGAGCGCAGCCTAGCGAGGTCAATCAACTTGCACAAGTAGCTTGAAGCCGTTGGTCTTCGTCAGCTTGCCCCAACTTGCTTATGGTTTGAAATCCTGTGAAAATCGCAAAATTATAAAATGTATGATTTATCATTCAATTGTCATTATAAGAACATCAAGGTGAAGATCACATGCCCAAATATTCCTGCATTAGATGGCTCGGCTTATTGTTAACCTGCTTTGCGATTGCACATGCAAATGCTACAACGACTCAAAGTCGTGAGCGATTATCCCTGGATCGCGGTTGGCTATTTCACTTGGGTGACATTCCCTTTCCAGAAGTCAAAGGTCATGGAGCCTCCTACGGCAACGCCAAAGCCGGTAACGCTCCGGGCGCAGCTGCGCGGGAATATGACGATTCCGATTGGCGTAAACTCGATTTACCCCATGACTGGGCTGTTGAAGGCCCGTTCGATCCAAACGCTAATATTTCCCAAGGTTATCGGCCCCGAGGTGCCTCCTGGTATCGCCGTTATTTGCGTGTTGACGAAGCTGATCATGGGCGCCATTTCGAATTGCAGTTTGACGCTATAGCCACTCACTCCACGGTTTGGGTTAACGGCAATGTCGTTAGTCGCAACTGGTCCGGCTACAACGCAAGCTACATCGACATCACCCCTTATATTCGTTATGGGGACGCCATGAATACCATCGCGATTCGTGCGGATGCAAATCCTATGGAAGGGTGGTGGTATGAGGGCGCTGGAATTTATCGTCATGCGTGGTTAGTGAAGCGCAGTCCCGTACACATAATTACCGACGGTGTACATGCCACGCCGATTCAGCCAACCGATAAAAAATTAAATGGCAATTGGCAGATTCCGGTTGAAGTCACGCTCGATAACAGCGGCAAGCAAGTTGCGGATGTCAGTGTTCAAGTCACAATTTTTGATCCGCAAGGCAAGCAAATCGCGCAGCAAAAACAATCTGTGAAGGTACCCGTGCTCACTCAAATCACCGCGCAAATTCCAGTGGCAATAAATTCACCTGCACTATGGTCCATTGAACAAACCAATCTTTATCGTGTGAATACTCAAGTTATTCAAAGCGGTAAAACGGTGGATGAAAATTCTTTGCATACTGGCTTTCGCACAATTCGTTTCGACGCGCAGCAAGGATTTTTCTTGAATGATAAACATGTGAAGTTGCAAGGTGTTTGCATTCATCAGGATCACGCCGGTGTGGGCGTTGCTGTTCCAGATTCAATTTGGGAATTCCGTTTACGCCGTTTGAAAGAGCTGGGTGTAAATGCAATCCGGTTTTCTCACAATGCACCTGCCGCTGAAGTATTGGATTTAGTGGATCGCATGGGTTTTGTGGTGATGGACGAAAATCGAAACTTCAATCCATCGCCAGATTATATGAAGCAATTGGAGTGGATGGTGCGTCGTGATCGTCATCATCCCGGTGTTATTTTGTGGTCGGTTTTTAATGAAGAACCTGTTCAGGCAAGCGAAGTGGGTTACGAAATGGTTCGCCGTATGGTTGCGGTTGTAAAAAATCTGGACGATACGCGCCCCGTAACGGCTGCCATGAACGGCGGATTTTTTACCGATTTAAATGTGTCGAACGCGGTGGATGTGTTGGGCGCGAATTATCAAGTGCCAGATTATGATCGCTTTCATAAAGCTCATCCCGATATGCCCTTTACGAGCTCGGAAGATACCTCAGCTTTCATGACTCGCGGTGAATACAAAACCGATAAAAGTAAAAATCTTATCGCAAGTTACGACGACGATTTTGCGCAATGGGGAAATAGCCATCGCGATGCGTGGGAAGCCATAGATACACGCCCTTATGTTGCTGGTGGATTTGTGTGGACAGGCTTTGATTATCGCGGTGAACCAACACCCAATGAATGGCCTTCAGTAAGTTCTGTGTTTGGTATTATGGACCTCAATGGTTTTCCAAAAGATGCCTATTACATTCACCAAGTTCAATGGATAAAAGATCGCCCACTGGTTTATGTCGCACCTCATTGGAACTGGGCTGGCAATGAAGGTAAAGAAATTCGTGTGATGGTGATGGCTAATGTGGAGCGCATAAAACTTTTGCTGAATGGCCGTGATTTGGGTGAGCAGAAAGTTGATAAATATCGCATGAACTTTTTTAAAGTTGCCTATGAGCCCGGCAAACTTGAAGCGATTGGCTTTAATGGCGACAAAGAAGTTGCACGAGCAGTCGTTGAAACTACGGGCAAAGCAGTTGCACTTGAATTAATTCCTGATCGCAAATTTTTAGCGGGCGACGGTCGTGATGCCATGCCAATCACTGTACGCGCACTTGACGCAAAGGGGCGCGCAGTTCCTATAGATAATTCAGAAATTACATTCGATATTAGCGGTGCAGGAAAATCCATCGGTCATGGCAATGGTGATCCAAATTCGCACGAAGATGAAAAGGGAAAAACGCGCAAGCTCTTCAATGGTCTCGCGCAACTTATCGTGCAATCAAACTTTCCAGATGAACATGTGGTTAGCAAAAGTGATATTAAAATTACCGCAAGCGCAGCGGGTTTAAAAACAGCAATGCTGACTATTCCCGTAAAAACTGTTCCAGCAATTCCATTTGTAGCTGAATCTGTAGCACCAAACACTTATTTAACGGACTGGCGCGTATCGCCAGCAAGTGTTGAGCGACCTAACCCAACCCAAGTTCTTGCAGATAACGACATGAATACCTGGGGTTGGGGCCAACCACCCATGTTGAATGTTCCCGCTGACATTAAAAATGGAAAATATCGTTTATACCGAACCAACTTTACGCCACGAAAAAATCTTGCCAAGGGTGAGGGTCGCATTCATTTTTACAGCATTACCGGCAAAGCCGAAATTTGGTTAAACGGTGTGTTAATTGGTAAGAAAGAGTCGTTCGCTTCCGCCGAATTAAATTTGGCTTTGCCTGCAGGCGAAGGTCCCCGTCAGTTAAATGTTATCATCGAAGGAGAGAGCGATAGAAAAGCTGGGGTTGAAGGTAATGTGGTGATAGAACCCAAGAAATAAATTGTGTGTTGTTTGAAATGAAAAAGGGCGAATCATTAACAGTGATTCGCCTTTTTTTAAATTTCCAGATTAATAAAAAAGCCATTGTGTTTCTTTTGTCATACACAAACACAGGCGATTATTAATTTTTCATTGCTATTGAAATTCACACCTATCAGCGCCAAGTTAAATAAAATCCCGCTTTTTATTTTGAATATGCCAGGTCACTGTTGGGATTAAAATTGCCACAGCGATTTGTGTTATCACAATGCCGATCGCCGTTGAGTTCCAAACCGGGTGAGTATCGTATATATGAGCACTAATTGGCTCCAAAAAAGCAATCACCCAAAGATAAGCAGGTGTACCCAGTTCTAAGCAGCACATAGAAAGAATTGTAATGCCGATCGATTGACTTAAAAGGCTTACACTTAGCGTACTGATGTAAGCAATGAAGATACCCAGAAATATCATAGTGATAAATGGAATAGTTCCATAAAGGAATACACCAAGTCCAAAAACAAAATAAAAAGCTGCCGCACTAATTACTAACCAAAATACTAAAAATACCGGAAGATTTACGAGTAACTTGGCAATAGTAAACTCTTTTACTGTCACCGGTAGGCTCATGATAAATAGCTGTGTGGACTTTTCCTTTTCCGCTACTATGGTTCGCATAAGCAGCAAAATGCTACAGGTAACGGCAGGAGAAATTAGCAGGGTAAAACCAAGGTTTATGAAAGCCCAGGTTGGTACGCGTCCGAAGAGAACGCTTATAATTACAATAGACATAAGCGTCATTAAACAAAAAATAAAAATCATCTTGCGTGTCATTAGAAAATCTTTTCTAACGAGCTGTGGAATTATTGAAGCGCTCATAGTCTTGCTTCCTTCTTTTCATTTGTTTTCGCGCTGTGAACGTTCGCCAGAAATATTTCTTCCAGAGTTAAACACTCAATATCATTTATTTGCAGGCCAGCGCCGGTAAAGTGTTCAGCAATCGAATCTTCGTAATTATTTACCGTAACCGAGTACAAGCGCCCACTCTGTTGCATGTCTTTGATATTTAATAAATCCGGTAGTGCGTTGTTGTTAGTATTGGTCAAGCGCAATCTTCGCCAGCCATCCATAAAATCTTCTTTATTGTTTGATTCGATTACGCGACCATCGTATATAAAGGTGATGTAATCCGAAATTTGTTCTACATCCAAAGTGTTGTGCGA
>CBHTVU010000137.1:0-11517 GCA_966096785.1 uncultured Gammaproteobacteria bacterium
AAAAAAAGCCGCCCGTAGGCGGCGTTATCTGTTACTGGCAAACCGAACCTGTGACCACAGGAATTTGCGCTGGGCCCGCTGGTTTTTTGCCGTTGAAACCAAATTCAACGGTTTGCCCCGGGTTGATGGTCGCGTTCCAACTCAGGTTTTTCGCAGAGTAAGGATTTTGACCTTCCAGTTTTACATTCCATGAATCGGTAACACTGGAGTTATTGGTGTACTGCCAACGAACATCCCACCCGTTAATCGGCTGTGTTCCGGTGTTTTTCACGCGAATTAATGCACTGAAGCCATTGTCCCATTGACTGTTAATCACATAGCGGCAATTGCCTTGCGCTGCAACGGATGATGAACTGCGAGCGCTAGAGCTGGATTTGCTACTGCTTGATGAACTGCTAATCGGTCTGCTGGAGCTTGAGCGTGAGCTTGAAGTGACGCTAGAGCTCGAACTGGATTTAGCGCTTGAGCTAGACAAGGAACTTGAACTGGACTTGGCGCTTGAACTCAAAAGAGAGCTTGAACTAGACCTAGCGCTGGAGCTTGAGCTGGAGTTAACGCTTGAACTCGAGCTAGCACACTCAAGGTTGGGATTTACACCAAGCTCTTTGACCTTTGTAGCGAAATTACCTTTCTGGTCCGCAACAGTTAACGTGATGGTAGTAGAAGCTTGAGCTGGCCAGTTAACGTCAATAGAGTATTGGTTCCCGTAAACGTAAGTCGTGGTCATAGTATTGGACTGGTAAATTTCCCAGGAATAGCTTCCCGACCAGCCATCTGCTCGCCATACATCGGCAATAAGTTTCCCCGTCACAGCTCCGCAATTGGCAGGAACCGGTTTATAGATAATCTCGAAAATTTCTGGCTGGCTACCGGCCGAGCTTGAACTTGAGCTGGAGCTACTTACCGGAAAATTTGTTGCTGGTTTAGCCGTGGCTTTGATGCCGTTGCTGTTGTTGATGAGTTGATTGCCCCAGGGCGTTACTAACCGCGAATTAAAATCCGTAACAATATTAAGCGCGGAGTAATCCGGTAGGTTCGACTGCGGAGCCATGTAACCACTCCAGTTCCACCCGAGATAACCGATGCCTAATTCTTTACTGATATCCATAATCGCATCGACATTGACGTCGGTGGTTGTGAAAGGATTTGCCCTTTCATCGTAACGGTCGCGCTTTATAGGACCAAACTCGGCAATCATTACAGGTAAGTTGCGATTAGTGAAACTTTCAAGATAACTGCGAATGGTTTGCGGGTCCTTATAAGCTTCGTACATATGCACTGACAAGACGGTGTTTTTCAACGGATCCAACGCTAACAGCGCTTGCGCATTGTCGCGCATTAAAAAGCTCCAGTCCTGGCCCCAGTTACCGCCGCTTATGATCAGCTGATTTTTCAATCCCCATGCCCAATCCGCCCGCATGAATTGGATTACAGTTTGATAATAGCTAATGTAATAGTCGAGCCCTGCCGTATTGCCGGCCATAGCGCTGGCGATGTCTACCGCAACGTAGTCCGTGTTCGCTTTAAGCAGATCGACAAACTGTGGCCATACATCAAGCACATGCAAAGAACTGGGCGCGCGGAAGCTGTCCGTGTAACCAGCGGAAAGCACATAGGTAAATACGCACACTAAATTATGCTGTTTACACAGGTTTACGTGAACCTCTGCCTGGGCAGCTGTGAGGTTGTCTATAGGTATTCTGACTGCATTCGCACCTGTTGCTGCAATGTCAGCATAAACTCGAGGCAAGGTCGCTAAAGGTGGCACGATTCCCAGGTTCACACCGCGATAAACAAAAGGTTTTCCATTAGGGTCCAGAATTTGGCTGCCTTGTACTGACCAATCCGCATGAACCATTGGCGATATGGCGCAGCTTAGCGCGAGGGTACAGAGCGCTTTTACTAAGCCATTTTTTCTGATTATTTTCATAAAACTTCCTTTGATAGATTGAGATAACGGGCTAACGCACACCCGAGCTAAACACGCGCCGCCCACGCAGCGCGCCTATTTACTGACAAACCTTGCCAGTAACCGTGGGAACCTTAGCTGCTCCCGCCGACCTTTTGCTCTGGACCAGACTCGACAGCTTGCCTCTGCTTCATTCTCGCGTTTTATTTCTCGCTTTATGCGAACGAAGAGTTGCTGCCATCCATCTATGAATCCCATGAGCCGCTGATGGTGTTGCGAAACTGATTAATGGCTGTTGCGTAATGGAGAATGCTTGGGGTGAATCCGTCTTTATGAAGCGTTCGATCCCTGGCAGATGAAAGCCTACGCAAAATAATGTGCCATTTATTTTTCGCCATAATCACGTCGTTTAAGCGACGAGACAGCCACAATTATTTTTATTGTATAACCAATAAATTTTTTACTAACAATGCCTTAATTATTGTTGTCGTTTTGCGGCCGAACAATTGCACATTCAAAATGGAAATGCAACCCTGTTGTTAGCAAATTACCCCTACTTTTCAGGTCTAGTGGTCGACAAAAAAGATTATTTAAGTGCCTAAATTTATCTCCCAATCGCTCGGCAAATGATTATGAATTAGCGCTGGCAGCGCCGTTATCTTTACAAAAATTCCGGGTGCGACGATTTATTATTTTCAGGTTAAAATTATGAAGCAGATGCACAAACGGAAATTTTTAATTATTTTTTCGATTAAAAATAAAATTATTAAATAAAACACGCAAAGTTCTGCTAAAAAAAAACAGCGTGTTGCAAGGCAGATGGCGCCAACTACATTGACCACAACACATCATTTGTTCGAATTGTTTTCGGATATCGATAAGTGTTTATTGATTTACCAGACATAGTGCACATCAAGAGAGATATAAGCAGGAGTTGGAAGAACGATTGTCTTTCAAAAATGCGAACAAGGCTTTTGTTGTCTAGTGTTTCTTTTAAGTGTTTGATAAAGACTGGCGAAAATCTTGAGGGGTGATCCCATAGACGCGTTTGAACGTTCGCGAAAATGCAGATGCGCTATTAAATCCAGCGCCATAAGCGATGTCTTTTACTGCAAGATGGGGAAAATTAATCATGTCATCAGCGACCATTTTCAAGCGGCAATTACAAATAAACGCATTGATTCCACCTTCATGCTCGAACATTCGATACAAAGTATCACGAGGTAATTGCAAAATTCTTAATAGTGTTTCGGCAGAAAGAGTATGGTCATCTAAATTTTTCCTGATATATGAACGGGCCAAGTCAAACATGGCCGATCGTGCAGCGGCACGGGCATTACCACTTAAGCGAGCTTGCTTACCAAATGCAGTGACTAATAGCTGAATAGTTGTCCGCAAAGCTCGGTCGGCCTGCGCATTGCTCATGGTACTGATTTCATCATTTAAAATTGCCGTGTGGTGGATCAAAAGGCGTGCAGCTGGCGACGAACCATCTATGGTCCTTCCATGCAGAGAGTCTGCATTCGGAAGAATCGATTCAACGGCACTGCGCGGAACAAAGAATGCAGAAAGTCGATGGCGATGAGCGTACGCACGTATGGGTTGATCCATATCCAACACCAAGACCTTTGTTTGTATCGACGATATTTGCTTTGAATATTTTCCTTCAATCGTATGTGAATTGCCCTCAGTACAAACAGTGAATAAAAAATAATTGAATGCTCTGCTTGTAGATATTTTTGATAGTGAACGTTCAACCCGCACTGAATCCGAATAAGTGTCAGCGTAACTTATTTCACCCACCGTATATCTATTTGCCCATGCCTGAAAAGGGTTTTCAATTTGTTCGCGAGTCGGAAGTACATCCAATGTGCTTCCAATCCTGTCCCGCCATGAGAGCAGTTGCCGATTCGGCGCCTCAGTTGCAACGTTAAAGTATGTGCGCGTGATTAAATCACCAACGCATGGCACTGAAAGTGGAAATTTTGTCACATTTTTTAACACTAAAACGCTCCTTCGATTTTTAATTAGCCTAATTTTTTTTATTTCATTAGATTTTCAAAAACTGCTACGTGAGGTATAGCAGACTGAAACGAAAGCTGCATAATTTTTACCTAAAGTCAGCGTGGAAAAATTTTCGCAGACTTATTTAAAACGCCCTACAGGTTAAATAGCAAGCAGTAATAATTCGAATTTTTCACTGCACAATACTGGTGCGCCTAACGAGATCTATATTGCAAAATTCTTTCATTAGAAAAAGTTAACGTCATAAGATTTCAAATATTTTTATAAATTTATCCAGGCCTGGATGAGTAATATTCATCCAACGAAGACTCCGAGGGAAACGATGAAACGTCCTATTATTTTTTGCATTACGGCTTTGAACTTAATGATCACATTTGCCTACGGCGAAGAAGATCAAAATAAAGATATTATTCAAGACGGTACACTTATCGCTGGCGCCCCAGACAAGCTCGTCAATCTTAACCAGGGATGGAGTCAAACTGTGCAGTCTGGTTATTGGTACAACGGTGATGGTTCTTTAATCATTCCTTATGACTGGTTTTTAATTCTTGAACAAGCTAATAGCACTGAATTATTTCGTTCGGATGCGCACATCGAACGTTTGCGTTACATTCCAATTCCAAAATCAAAATTGAATCCAGATGGAATGCCCGCAGGCTTCGCAAAAAATGTCGATCCTACAAACAAGCAAGTATGGATGGGACTAAGTTGTGGTGGTTGTCATACCACTAAAATTTCGTATAAGAATACGTCAATGGTAATCAATGGCGCTGCCACCATGGGCGACTTTCAACAAATGATGCTCGAACTAGAAGAGGCGATGCGCGGCACTCTTGAGCAATCCGGTAAATTTGAACGCTTCGCTAAACAACTACTAGGAAAAAAATATAACACTGAAACAAGCAATCGGCTTCGTGAAAAATTTAAAACTGCCACTGAGATACAAGAAAACTTTAATTACAATAATCGCACACCCGCTAAATTTGGATTTGGCAGAGTCGATGCGTTTGCATACGCATATAATAATATCGGTGTACATTTTCTTGGCATTGCCGAGAATCATATCGATGGTATAGCACCAGCAAATTATAATTTTATTTGGGGAACCGCTCAATCTGATGTATTGCAATGGAATGGTAGTGCTCCAAACACACCACCCATTGCACCTATTTTTCGAGTATTAGGTGACGTCTGGGGTGGCGGTGGCCGCGCAAATTTACATTCTCATGTATGGCCGATAGGCTACGAATCGACTGCGGATTTTAAAGGGCTGGGTGACATGCTTGCCTGGGTTAAAATCCTTCAGTCACCTAAATGGCCAGAAACTATTTTACCGAAAATTGATAACAGTAAAGCCGATAAGGGGCGCGTGATTTACGATACTCATTGTTTAAGCTGCCATCAGTTAACGCTCACGCGTGATGAACAAATGAAACCTTACAATGCCGTCATGGTGCCGCAGGAAAAAGTCGGCACTGATCGCGCAGAGCTGGAATTAATTGAGGGATCCAATCAAAAAACAGGCCTTCTGGAAGGCGGAGAAATGTATTACCTGGCCGGTGACAAACTCGGTGCGACAACCCCTGCGAAAAATTTGCTTAATATAACCAGCATCGGCGTAATGCTTCGCCATCCAGAAGAAACTATTTACGAAGGACTGCGAGATTTCACTGGCACTAAGGGCGGCGACACCACAAATCTTTATTCTTATAAAGCGCGGCCATTAACAGGTATCTGGGCCACATCACCCTATTTACATAATGGTTCAGTGCCTAGTCTCTACCAACTCCTATTACCCAGCGTTAAACGCGATAAAGTTTTTTATACCGGAAACCGTGAGTTTGATCCTATACATGTGGGGCAATTAAGTGGGAAACAAAAAGAACTTTTTAAATTTGATACGAGTGTTTATGGCAATAGTAATTCAGGGCATGAGTACGGTTCAACATTAAGTGAGGGGGAGCGCTTTGAATTAATTGAGTTTATGAAGAGCTTATAAAAGCATACTCACAGCTAAATAAATGCTAGGTATCCGTTTACCTTGTTTCTATCGACACACTCTTTATTACATTAAGTAAAGGAATATTATTCTATGTCTATTGATACATTTTTTCACATTGGCATTGTTGTTTCCGATCTAGACGCTGCGATCAGTTATTACTCAAAAATTTTCAATGTGTCATTTACCAAACCATCAAATATGAAGGCTTACATTGAAGATTCACACGGCAATTTTTATGAGGAAAATGTAGTCGCCAGCTACTCTAGAACCAAAGCTCCCTTTTACGAATTAATTCAAGCTAGCGGTGATGGCATTTTTTCACAAAAAAATACTAACCAAATTTTTTATTTTGGAATTTGGGAGTCAAATATGGATCAGCGGTTAAATGTCCTGCGGGAGCAAGGTATAGGCGTAGCGGCAATTATGAGAGAAAAAGAAAATGGCCCACTGATTTCTATTATTACTGAACCGGATGAATTGGGTGGGCGTGTTGAGTACGTTAGCGAATCATTACGATTAATTATTGATGCCTGGGTGTTAACAGGTTATCCAATTTGAAACACGGATAAATGCAAAAAATAAAAAAACGGCTTTTTAATTAACTTCAGGGGTATCCTCCATGAGAAAAAATCAACGGAATTTAATAGCAATATTTTCTACTGCTGCAGTTCTTCCCCTGATCATTGGCTGCACTCCGCAATCATCTACCGCAACGCCATTGTCCACCACAACACAATCATCAATGTCAGCCCAATCCTCTACCACAGCGCAATTTTCGACGGCCACATCGTCACTAGAGAGGACCGATCAGGGAAGTAAGTGGACCCCTGAAATTCGCAATAAATTTTACACCCAAGATCAAGGGTCGCACCTTATTCCTTTGAAATGGGCTTTAGCTCTGAAGCAAAAAAATGGTGAACCTTTCATGGCAGATAGCCTGCAGAGGTATGGTTATCTCCCTAACCCTGACAGCCCGGAGCCAGGTTTACCTGTTGGATTTACTACCGGTCAAACCCCTACTGGCAAAATGCTAGGCATGACCTGTTCTGCTTGTCACACTCGTGAAATTGAAGTCGAGGGCAAAGCTTATCGAATCGACGGTGGCCCCGCCATAAGCGACTTTCAAGTTTTTATGATTGATCTCGACCTAGCTGTAAATACACTACTGACAGACACAAAAGCGTTTTCCATTTTTGCAGATAGTGTGCTCGGTTCAGGAGCAACAAATGTGGAGAAAGAGATATTGCTTGGTGATCTTGCAACGTGGTATTTGCCGTACCACACCATTGTAAAAGGTTCATTCGCAGACAATGTCGTTTGGGGTCCAGGTCGCCTCGATGCAATTGCAATGATTTTGAATAGAGTCTCTGGGCTTGATATAGGTACAGCGCCGGATCATATCATCAAAGAAAATATCAAACGTGCCGACGCCCCGGTTCGTTACCCATTTCTCTGGAACGCTTCCGTTCAGGATTTTACGCAGTGGCCAGGGTTTTCACCAAACGGTAACCGTATTTTTGCACTTACTCGCAACCTGGGTGAAGTGTTCGGTGTTTTCGGCGAGTTTCATCCAGTCAAAGACAAACACGATTTACTTAAAATTAATTATGTAAAAAATAATTCTGCCAATTTTTCGGGTTTGAATAAACTGGAAAATTTAATTATGAAACTAGATGCACCCAAGTGGCCTTGGAAAATAGATCAGGCACTGGCTGCACAAGGTAAAATAATATTTGATAAAAAAGATATTGCACAAGGTAATTCCAGTTGCAGCGACTGTCACGGTATAAAAAAAGGAGAATTCCGTTCGTTCTCAACAGAGTCATGGAAAACCCCGATTATGGATGTTGGTACAGATACACGTGAAGCAAACCTACTTAAATCTACTGTCAAAACCGGTGTTCTCGAGGGAGCAGTAGCGTACCCCGGTGCAACACCGCTGAAAGCCGTTGATAGTGCGGTCAGTGTATTAGGTGTCGCAGTAATCGGTTCAATTCTCCAACACTATTTACCTGTCAGGGATGATAGCCTTGAGGAAAAAGCATTGACGGATATTGAAAAATTTGAATCAAAAGTTAAATCCGAAATAGCTAAAATAGAAAATGAGATTGACGACGATATTGAAAAACCGGGTAGCGTTGGCACTTTGGATGATTTAAAAAAATCTCTAGTGATCATTGACAGTAAAGCCGTTTTACCCGCCTATGAATCTCGCGTACTTCAAGGAATTTGGGCGGTCGCACCTTACCTACATAATGGATCAGTACCGACATTGAGTGAACTCTTAAAACCGGATTCAGAACGAGTAGAAAGCTTCAGCGTCGGACCAGAGTATGATATTGAAAATGTTGGCTTGAGTGCGACACAGAAAAAATTTAATTACATATTGAAAACATCAGGTTGTGAAAAAATAAACTCAGGTGATAGTCGTTGCGGTCATAATTTTGGGACAAGTTTTCCCGCCGCAGAAAAGAAAGCTTTGCTTGAGTATTTGAAAACCCTTTAACTACATCGAGTGGTATGAACGTGAATTGCCTTCACTTTAATTATCTTGCTTGCAATTTTATCTGAAACTGTCATGTGAAAGAACGGAGCTATCGTTTTTTTTCGCAAATGCCAAAGGTTACGGAGAAATTGTTGTATGCGCGCAGTTGAAAAGAGTGAAATTACTATAGCTATCGTAGAGGACAATTTATCCTTTCAATCTATATTGCGAAAAGCTGTGATGGATTCTCCCCACTTAATATTAAGTGCTGTCGCGGGTAATTGTGCGCAAGCTATGGAGATTTTGAAAAAAAAACCACTTGATGTGCTTTTAGTAGATCTCGGATTACCCGACGGTTCCGGTGTAGATGTGATTCGCGCAGCAAATCTCGCATGGCCTAACTGCAACATCATGGTGAGCACTGCCTTTGGCGACGAAATGAATGTTATTCGTTCACTGGAGGCAGGTGCTGCTGGATATCTACTAAAGGATAGTAATGCCAGTAATATTGTTAATGAAATTCGCACCCTGCATGAAGGCGGAAGTCCCATTAGCCCGCTAATTGCGCGTCAAATACTAATGCGTTTTCGTGGGCAAGAGCGCGCGCAAATGCATTTAGTCAAAAAGACTGAAGGAAAGAGTAGTCCAGCATTATCTGCTCGCGAACAAACCGTTCTGGAATACATCGCCAAAGGTTTTACCTCCGATGAAATTGCCACATTACTACTAATATCGCGACATACTGTTTTAACCTTTGTACGCAGAATTTATACGAAATTAGAAGTCAATTCAAAAATGGAGGCTGTCTACGAAGCACAAACCCTGGGCTTGATTAGTCGATGAGTATCGGTGTCACATCTTTTATAGCAATACTTGTTTTATTTTATTCGGCTACATCTATCGGAGACCCAATTCATTTTACATCAGCCAAAACTTTCACACTCCCCGGCAATAATTATGCAGACCCACCTTATGAAATAAATGATCGCGATTTTCCTGGCGAATGGAATAAAGTGAATCTTCCAAATCTATTACCGCGGCCAGTATTTGCAACAAAAGACTCTTTCAAAAATGACACGATCAGTACTTTAGTAACTTGGTACCAAATTTCGATATCAACTATCATTGATAAGCAATCGACTCGCTACCTATACATTCCACGTTGGAAAACTGACGGCAAAATAGCAATATATGGCGACGGGCATATTCTTTATCAATCGCACTCAAACATTAACTGGAATGGATGGAACATTCCACTCTGGATTCCATTAAATATCACTGCCAATACACCCTCACCTAAAACAATTTTTTTACGCATTGAACATCCGCTCGACAGAGGTGGCGGTATTTCATCTGTATGGCTAGGTGAGGAAAGCGGATTGAGTTGGCGTTACCAACTTCGCTATTTTTTGCAGGTCGAATTACCTTATGCCAGCAGCATGGCGTTCCTTGCAGTAGGTTTGTTTTCTCTTTTTGTCTGGTTCAGGTTGAAACACGATAGTATCTATTTTTTGTTCTTCTGCATTTCCGTGGCTTCGTTTCTACGCACACTACACTATCGTGTCGGCGAAGAAAAACTTTTAATAACTGATGAATGGTTTAGCTGGCTAACAATAAATTCGATTTATTGGATGGTACTAATAACGCATTTTTTCCTGAATCACCTTCACCAGCGATCACTTAAAAGCTTGGACAGAGCGGCTATAGCAATTACATTTTCGTTCGCGCTAATTAGTATTCCAGGTATGGCTGATGGTTTAGATGCGTATACCATGGCACCATTGTCCTATTCTATTTTGCTTGTAATGTGATTAACGCTGGGTACCTTTAATGCAATTCAATCATACCGAGCTCACTCACCTAACGGCATGCTACTCAGCGCATGGGCCATCATTGGAATTGTTTTAGGTATTTACGATCTATTACTACAAATTAATTTTATTTCAGCCGAATCAATTTATCTCGGTCCATACAACAATATTGGTGCTTTCCTGATTTTTATGTATATCACATATAACCGCTACTTAGGTGCGCATGAAGCCGTTAGGGCGGTGAACGCAGGATTGGAAAAAAAACTTCAGGGACGGGAGAATGAACTGAAAGCGAGCCATCAACGCTTACGTGAAATTGAAATACGACAAACACTAAACGATGAGCGCCAACGAATTATGCAAGACATGCATGATGGCATGGGATCATCGCTTATTAGTGCACTCCTTGTTGTGGAAAAAGGACATATTGATGCGAGCAAAGTCACCGACGTGTTAAAAAACTGCATTGATGACCTGAAATTAACTATCGACTCCATGGAACCTATTCAGACTGACTTACTGTTATTACTTGCGACAGTAAGATACCGATTGGGACCGCGCCTGGAGCATGCAGGGATTACACTAAAGTGGGAAGTTGAAAATCTACCAGAACTACCTTGGATCGACCCCAAAAATTCTTTGCATATTCTGCGCATCTTGCAAGAAGCATTTACAAATATAATAAAACACGCACAGGCCTCAGAGATTAGAATTAACACCGCGGTGAATGACGAATGTGTAATGGTCATTATTACCGACAACGGAATAGGATTTTCAATTCAAGAAAATATGAACCGGGAGCAAAGAGGTCTTGCAAATCAAATGCGCCGAGCAAACGCAATTGGTGGAAGTGTTTTATTAGAGTCATGTAACTCAGGGACAAAACTGCTTTTAAAACTTCCAATAGTGAATCATATTCTTTCCGATGGTAGCAGCCGTTAGCATAAGCTAGACATCAATTAATTAAAAACCATTTCAAAACTACCACCCGCCTGACAACATCGAAGTTCACAATATACCAATTAAAAAAAGTTTATTAGTAGCCCCCATAGCTTAATTAAGAGCGGTCTCATATTGAATCATTTTAGAATTATTTCTAACACCATTTCAAAAAATTACCCATCAATTACACACCAACATCTGGTATGTCTGTACCAAGTTGTAGGGACATACACACGGGAATAATAATACAACAATAACAACACACCCAATCTCAATCTGGGTTACGTTTTCATCCAACGAGTTTTTTAATATGTCTCGTAAGGGTGAATTGAAAAAATTTAAC
>CBHTVU010000138.1:0-11460 GCA_966096785.1 uncultured Gammaproteobacteria bacterium
GGAAAAATATACATCGCCGAACTCACTTGAAATAGGTTGGCCTTCGGCGTCCCATGTAAGTGAGGCTGATTTTACCCCCTCCCAGCCTCCCCCTTGCAGCGGGGCGCGTAGCCGGGAGGGGCTGACTCCCCGCTTAATTTTGTTCGGGGCAGCATCAGCTCCCTCCCCTGACAAGGGGAGGGCTGGGGTGGGGTCTTTTTTAATTTGCTCAAGTATTTTTTCTAAAACAGATCCAATATTTTTCATCACATCCAAATTAGTAAATCGTAAAACTACTAATCCAAGTGATTGTAAAAAATCATCACGGACTTGATCGTAAATGATACCTTCATCAGTGAAATGACTATCCCCATCAACTTCAATTACAAGAGAATATTCAGCGCAATAAAAGTCGACAATGTAACGATCAATTCCTTGTTGTCGACGGAATTTAATTCCGGACAACTGTTTGTTACGAATTCGGTTCCAAAGTTGTCGTTCGGGTTCGGTTGGGTTTTTTCGAAGTGTGCGGCGTAATGAGGCTTTGTGGGAGTGATTAAATATTTTTTCTTTAGAAGAGCTAACCCCCTCCCAGCCTCCCCCTTCGCAGGGGGAGGGGCTGATTCCCTGCTTAATCTCGCTTGAGGCACTATCCATTCCCTCCCCTGGCAAGGGGACGGCCGGGGTGGGGTGTTTTTCCGCTCGTAGCTTTTTCTGCTCTAACGGGAGGGTGGGGTCTTTTTTTTGTTCGTCACTCACAACCCAAACTCATCACGGACTTGCTCGCACCAGCGTGCAATGCGCTCAGCGCTTTTGTCGAATTCATTCTCATCATCGAGCGGTAAACCGACAAAATAATTTCCGTCAGGTGACAATGCTTTTGAGGCTTCGTAGGTGTAGCCGTCGATGGGCCAGTAGCCGCAGGGGATGGCGCCGTGGGAGATCACTTTGCTGTGCAAATAACCCATGGCATCTTGAAACCATTCGGGGTAGCCGATTTGATCGCCCAAGCCATAAATCGCGACTTTTTTTCCGGTGAAGTCGACATCGTTTATTTCATCCCAAATTTCTTCCCAGTCCTCCTGCAGCTCACCGTAATCCCAAGTGGGGATACCGAGGATGATGTAGTCATAGAGCTGGGCAGTAATGATCGGAGTTTCAGTGATGTTGAAAATATCGACAAGATCTTCACCGAGTTGCGTGCGAATTTTTTCGCCAGCCATTTCGGTGTAGCAGGTGGAGCTCCCGTAGAACAGTGCAATTGGCGCGTGAATCTGACTCATAGCAGTTGGGCCCATTCACTAATCCATTCTCTGGTCATAGCATCGGCATCGTCGCCCACGCAGGCGTCTATAACCAACGGCTCGCCGATACGCACCGCGCCGAGGTCTGCAAATGCGGCATCCAACATGCGACCTGCTTCATTAAAGGTACTGTAACTGCTGTCTGCCAGGTTAATTACACCATAACGCTTACCCGCAATTCGCGGGTAATCTCGGGTGACATGCAAGTAAATCGGTTGAATGTTATCTGGCAATTCGCCTGACCCCGTATTGGAGTGACAAAGCAGTAACACTTCGTTTGCGTCGCGCACCAGATCTTCGGCGCGAGCGTAGGTATTGAGCGAGACCTCGTGACCTAAATCGCGTAAGGTTTCTGTGGCTATTTCCGCCACTTGTTCGGCTGCGCCATAGACGCTGCCAATCAAAATTTGAATCTTTGCCATGGATGCATAAATCGTTGTGGAAAGGGGTGTGCATCATAAAAGGTTTTGTATAGCATCGCACCCCATTTAGCCACGCAGCCACAACCTACAGACGATGAGTTTCTATGTTCCATATCGCCCTTTATGAACCTCGCATAGCCCCTAACACCGGCAATATTATCCGCTTGATTGCCAATAATGGTTGCAAGCTGCATTTGATTGAGCCGCTGGGTTTTGATTTTGAGGAAAAGAGTTTGCGCCGCGCTGGCCTGGATTATTGCGATATTGAAAATATTTCGCGCCATGCAAACTATTCCGCTTTTCTGCAAGAAGTTTCAGGCAGGCGCATTTTAGCCTGCACTACCAAAGGTAGCCGCCCGCACGATCAGCTGGAATATAAAGAAGGGGATGTACTTTTGTTTGGGTCGGAGACATCTGGTTTGCCACCTGAAGTTCTCAATAGCATTGACGTACAAAACCGTTTGAAGATTCCCATGATGCCCAATAGCCGCAGCTTGAACTTGTCTAATGCGGTGGCAATTATTAGCTACGAAGCCTGGCGACAATGCGGGTTTGCGGGCGGAATATAAAACAAATTTTTATTCATTCAGGCGCTGGACTGGCATTTTTTAATGCGCTGCTATACTCCTTAGTAGGTTTTTTATAACCGGTTCATCTGCACGCGCTTAATAAATGGCGCTTTGATAAGCACTGAGTGAGTTAGGGTTATGTTTGCATTTCGCCATTTTTTTTTATTGGGTTTGCTGGTAATTCTATTGGGGGGATGCAAAGCCTCTCCGCCGGACGAAGGCTCTACCGAACCGGGTAGCTATAGTGTAGTGCTCAGCCTTTCCTCTCCCAATCAAGTGGATGCCGATAGCTTTCCCAATGGCGATGAAGTCACCATCAAAGCACGTTTACTAGACTCCTCCAATAAACCCGTCAAAAGTGAATTAATTAAAGTTGCTTCTACTTTAGGAACACTTTCTTCCGATTCGATACTGACAGATTCCGATGGCTATGCCACTTCAAAAATCAGCCCATCCGCAACATTGGGCGCGGGCTCCATTACGGCGACTTTTGGTGCTGTCAGTACTAAGGTTAATTTTGAATTACTTGCATTGCCAACCACTCCGGTTGCGGCAACTAAAATCAGTTTGAGTTTGCAAAGCGGTGGGCTTTCCATTAATCGTTTTAAAAGCAACGAAGTTGTGCAGCTACGTGCACTTATTACCGATGCTAATGGCCTTGCAGTAACTAATCAGGTAGTCGCTTTTTCTACAGAGCTTGGCATTCTTAATGTAGAAACAGGCCTCACAGATTCGAATGGCGTAGCCCAGGTAAATTTGAGTGCTACTAATGCGACTCTTGGAGCATCGGAAGCGCTTGCGATCGCGACGATAAATGGTGTGGAGCTTACCGCAAGTGTGAATTACGAAATTATTGACAGCAGCAGTAGCGTTACCGATCAAACCATCAAGCTCGGCTATTTTAATAACGCAAATACTTTTGTAGAAAATCAGCTCGGTGTTTCCATAGCACCGGATACCAATGGAAATATCAACATAAGCGCAGGTGCAACACTCGGATTTTCCCTGGCGATTGTGGATGAAAATAATCAGCGCATTATGTTGCCAACCAAAGTGAGTTTTGGTTCCAATTGTGTTGAAAGTAAACGCGCAAAAGTCGGCACAGACGTATCTACGATTAATGGTGTTGCGACTACCACTTATGAAGATATTAGTTGCGGAGGTGGACAAGATTCTATTCAAGCAACTGTCACTGTAAATAATCAAACGAAAAGCCTCGTTCAAACAATCAACATAGCGCCAGAAAATATCGGCTCTATTGAATTCGTATCATCGTCTCCGGAATCTATTGTTCTCAAAGGTACAGGTGGGCAAGGGCAGCAGGAAACTTCCACGCTGACTTTTTTAGTAAAAGGTTCGCTGGGTAATCCACTCGCGCAACAAGCGGTGACATTTAGTTTAAATACTTCTGCCGGAAATCTAATGCTTACGCCTGCGACATCTCTCACCAATTCAGCTGGTCTAGTCACTACAAAAGTTAATGCCGGTAATGTACCGACAGCAGTGCGAGTCACAGCTGCTGTTACTGCAGCAGGTGGGCAAGTTATTCAAACGCAATCTGATTTGCTTTCAGTGAATACAGGTATGGCAGATCAAGATAGTTTTTCGCTTGCTGCTGATCTTTTTAATCCGGAAGGAGAGAGCTATGACGGCGAACAAGTCATGATTACTGCTCGCCTCTCCGATGCATTCAATAATCCAGTTCCCGACGGCACAACGATTAACTTTACGACCGAAGGCGGAAGCATAGTCCCAAGTTGCAATACCACCAGTGGTGCTTGCTCTGTTAAATGGACGAGCGGCGAACCCAGAGTTCCAAATCACCGCATCACTATTCTTGCAACGGCTGTTGGACATGAAACTTTTTTTGACATTGATGGCAGCAATACATTTGAGGATGCTGATGGTTCTGCGTTTTACGATGATGCACAAAGTGGTTTTAGTCGGATCCTGGCTGCAGCAAGTGGTTTCTTTGATATGTCTGAAGCTTGGAGAGATGACGACGAAGATGGACAATATAGCAGCGGAGAAAAATTTATAGATTTTAATAACGACCAAGCATTCAATCCGAGAGATGGACTTTTTAATGGGCCACAATGCATTGGGCCCGTCGCTTGCGTCGGAGCGAATAAAAGTATTCACGTTCGCAAATCTTTAGTGCTGATTATGTCAGGTAGTGCGGCGAGAATGACATTGTTCAATGGCTCAACAATTTATAAATCGAATGATCCACTTGTACCCGAGAACGCTAGCGCACTTCAGATAGCTGAAGATAGTGCTCAAAATTTTTCAGTTAGATATGCCGATCTCGGATTACCGCTTGGGCAAACCCTCCCTGAAGGTACCACTATTCAAATTACTGTGGATGGAGGTTCTTTAATCGGTGAATCAAGCTTTACAGTACCTAACACCATAGGGACAGGAAAAACAACTACGTACGGTGGTCAAACACTTTCATTTGCGGTTAAAAATCCTAATACATCGGCAAATACCGGTGACTCGCCAATACCTGGGTTTATCACGGTTAAGGCAACCACACCGCATGGAACAGTAACTAGTTTGACGTATGGTTTTGATCTGGAGGGTAAATAAAACCCTGTGCCATTTTCATGACGAAAAATATTCCCGATAACTGGTCATTATTACTTTGTCGCCTACACTCTAAATAACCTAGACAAAATCCTGCTAAGAAGTTGAGTTGTCAGAAAATAATCGCGATACAACCCATCGGGCAAAAAAATCATGTATCTGGAATTTTTTGGTTTACACAAACCCCCGTTTCGCATAACACCGGATACCTACGCATTTTTTGAAGGTTCTGATCGCGGCGCTTTGCTCAACGCATTGTGCTACGCCATTTCGCAGGGCGAGGGGATTATTAAAGTCGTGGGCGAAGTGGGGAGCGGCAAGACTATGTTGTGTCGAATGTTGCCGTTAAAACTTGTCGATAAAATCGATTGGGTTTACCTCGCGCATCCGAGCCTTTCACCCGAACATACCCTCCATGCCATAGCGCAAGAAATGGGTTTAAGCGTCGCAGAAAATGCGGACAAACTTTCGGTAATGCGTTTGCTTCACGAAACTCTGTTGGAGCGCCACGCAAATAATCGTCAGGTGGTTGTGTTAATTGAAGAAGCGCAAGGTATGCCATTGGAAACTTTGGAAGAGGTGCGCCTGCTCAGTAATTTGGAAACCAACGATTATAAATTGATGCAAATTGTTTTGTTTGGCCAACCGGAATTGGATGAAAAACTTGCGAATCCCAGCATTCGACAACTGCGTGAGCGCATTACCCATAGCCTCTATTTGACACCGTTAAATTTACCGGATATTCAAGCCTATTTAAATTTTCGTTTACGCGCAGTCGGCTATACAGGGCCGGATCTATTTTCCGTTGCCGTAGCTCGCGCAATCGCACGTTATTCACAGGGTCTCGTGCGCCGGATCAATATCATTGCAGACAAAACCTTGCTTGCTGCATATACACAAGATCGTTATACCTTATCGGTTCAGGATATTCGCCAGGCTGCGCGCGAAAGTAATTTTCGTCCGCAGTGGTATTTTTTTCCTGCATTACCGCAATGGAATTTTCGCGTCGAATGGAATATCAAACAGTGGTTACCGATTTTAGCCATTGCCAGTTGCCTGCTTCTTTCTTCGTTAATTATTTACGATAAATTTGATCGATCAGCAAAAAATAATAAATCCGTTGCGGGGTTAGCAGAGTGAATCAGCATCACGTTTTATTAACTCGAAAAATTTCTTTTGCGGTACTCACGCTGGTCGCCCTGCCATTTTTGTTTTCAGCATGTGACCACTTACGTTTTGCCCCGAAACCGTCTAAGGGACATGTCAAACAAGCTGATGTAAGTGATGCAGCATCAATTCCAACCCCGGTACGCCTGGCACCTCCACTACCTGCACCACAACCAACCAAGAAAGAACCTACACATACTGTGGTGGTAAGTGATGTTCCGGTACGTGAATTATTATTTTCACTGGCGCGCGATGCGGATTTAAATTTGGATATTGATAGCGATGTAGATGGTGTTGTTACGCTCAACGCAGTAAACCAACCACTGCCTGCAATTCTCGAGCGAATTAGCACAAGCTCTAATTTGCGTTACAGCATTAACAACAATGTTTTACAGATACGTAAAGATTCACCTTTCTTTCGTAACTATCGCATTGACTATTTAAATATGGCGCGCATTAGTAGCAGTACGGTGAGTGTATCTACCCAAATAAGTTCAACCGGGCAAGGCGCAGGGGACAAAGCTGGCGGTGGTGGTGGAGGTGATAATAATTCTGCCACTGAAGTAAAAAATACATCGGAAAATACTTTCTGGTCGAGTTTACAAAAAAATATTGCAACTATTATTAACGGTAATAGGGGCGAGGTAACAGCGTCTACTGACGGAAGTAATCCCGACATTATGCTCAACCGCGAGAGCGGAATTATGGGTGTGCGCGCCACTGAAAAGCAGCACAACGAAATTCAGCGGTTTATCGATGAAGTACAAAATAGTTCGCAGCGGCAAGTGTTAATCGAAGCCACTATTGCAGAAGTGAAACTTAGTGATCGCTATCAAGCAGGTATTAATTGGAGTTTGGTGCGCGATGGTACTGGCCACAATATCCTGTTCAATATTGGCAATAATGTAAATGATGTCGCTCTCGGTAAGCCTCCTGCATTCAGCATCGGAGCCAGTACGCGGTTAGATGGAAATCTATTACAAACTACTTTGCAGGCACTGCAAACATTTGGTGATGTTCGCATCATGTCCAGCCCCAAGGTAATGGCTATTAACAACCAGACTGCATTGTTAAAAGTGGTAGATAATCTTGTTTATTTTACAGTGGAGGTAAACGTAGAACCTTCAACGGCGGTGAGCATTGGCAGAACTACTTATGAAACAAAAGTAAACACTGTGCCCGTGGGTTTTGTGATGAGCGTTACGCCTTACATAAATGAGCAGGGCTCGGTAACTCTCAATGTTCGGCCTACCATATCGCGCGTAATTCGGCAGGCGCAGGACCCTAATCCTGAATTAGCGAAACTGAGTGTGGTCAGTCAAATTCCCGTTATTCAGGTGCGTGAAGTTGAATCGGTACTTAAAGTAAATAGTGGTGATGTCGCCGTTATTGGCGGCCTTATGCAAGACGAAGTTAACAATGAAAAACGTGGCGTTCCCGTTCTTTCAAAGCTTCCTTATTTTGGTTCACTGTTTCGCTATGAAGATGACAATACTGATAAAACCGAGTTGGTTATTTTTATTAAACCTATAGTGATAAAAGATGCGAGTCTCAATGGTGATTTGAGTCATTACAAAGAATATTTGCCTGGCGGTGCGAAGAATTCCAGCGCGGGCCAAGGGGAGTGATGCCTTATGAGCCTCTTGCTCGACGCTCTCAAAAAAGCCGCATTAGAAAAACAAAGACGCGAACAGTCGAGCGCTCAAACCAACACGTCAAGTGAACCCGCAGCAATATCACCAGAAAAATCTGCACAAGCTAAAAACCCGGACAAGCAAACACCACCGGGAGAAACTCTTGGACAAAATGTCAGCCCGGTAGAATCGACTATAGCTGCAACTATAAATGATTTAGATCAACTCAATCCTGAATTGGAAGCAGTTGCATCCAGGCAAATAATTGAGACCGAAATTCCTGCGAAAACTGAAGCAAGCTTGGCTCATCAAGGAGCGGATCTTGTTTTCGACATTAATGAAATTGACCCCAGCTATTTGGAACCTGAAGCACGAGACGAAGCTTCCACCGATACGCTTCCGGGCACGGGAATTGTTGAAGAATTTGTTCGACGCGCTAATGAACGCAATGAATCCGAAAGCGGTAAAAATTTGGTAGCAGTCCCTGCGGAAATTAAACTATCAGACAGTGAGCCGGAGAAAGTTAAGTCAGCAGAAATTAAGTTAGAGCAAACTAAATTAACGGAAATAGACGTTGAGCTAAAAGAAATTAAACAAGCGCAAGTTGGATCAGCTACATCGGTAGCTGATCCAGTAGCAGCACCTACAGAATCCAAAATTTCACAAAATGCAACTGCAAATGAGCAAGTTGATCACACTCAACACATTAAAGCCTTATTCGACGATAAGGTTTCTAAAGTAGAGGCTTTTAGCGCCTTATCCGGAAAAGCTGCGCTTGCGCAATTACTTGATCGCAGCAAAAAAGCGGCGAATGCTGCGCGTAAACGTATGTACTTGATGTACGGCTTTTTAAGCATTACCGCTATTTTGATGGTGGCTTTCTATTATTATCTGCTACACAGCGAAGCCCCTGGTGTAGTCGCTGTAGTACCTCAAAATCACATACCTGCTACCACTGAAGCCGTTTCTCCTAACCCCGTTTCCGAGGCCGCAGCTGAACCTGCATCTGAACTTGGAGGCGTACCTGAATCAACCACAACGCAGACGCAAGCTCTTAACCCAGACGAGTCTGGTGCTGTTTCAGGAAGCTTTAATGCAAACGCGACTGCTCAAGCAAACCAAATGGCCGTCAATGGTTCGGGCGAAACACAAAAAGTTGAACCACAAAGAAAGGTACATAAACCTACAAAACTATCCCAAGAGTCTCCGACACATGAAGTCTTGCCGCCTGTGAATGCTGCTAAACAGGCCATGATAGTCGAGCATAACGCCGCCGTTGATGGAGTTAGTGAAGCTATTGATCGCGGCTACAAGGCTTATCAACGTGGCGATATAAGTGCAGCTTCAGAAGCCTATCAAGAAGCGCTGCGGCAAGATCCTTATCAGCGCGACGCCATGCTCGGTGCAGCGGCGGTTGCGGTGCGTCAAGGCCGACAACAGGATGCGCTAAAAATTTACCAACAACGGCTCGCTCGTGATCCAAAAGACCAATACGCTCAATCGGGAATTCTCGCGCTCAGCGAAAATGCTGATCAGAACCCAGAGTTAGATAGTGAGCTGAGCCGACTTTTGCTGGAATACCCAGATGCGTCACACCTGCATTTTTTAAAAGGCTCCCTTTATGCCGCACGTCAGCAATGGGCTGCGGCGCAAGTGTCTTTCTTCGAAGCCTGGCAGCGTGATAACAAAAATCCCGATTTGGCTTTCAACCTTGCTGTTACGTTGGATCATTTAGCGCAACCCAAAGAAGCAGCGCGCTTTTATCATCAGGCTTTAACCTTAGGCGAGAGCCGACCCGCAAGTTTTTCTGCAAATGCGATTCAACGCCGGTTGCAAGATCTTGAGGGCGCGACCAGATGAGCGCTCCCAAGAAACGGCTCGGCGATCAGCTTATTGATAAAGGAATTGTGACGAGCGACCAGGTCGCCATCGCGATTACCGAGCAAAAGAAAAGTGGTAAACCACTGGGGCAAACGCTGGTGGATTTGGGTTTCGTCTCCGAATCCATCATGCGCGATATGCTAAGCGAATCCATGGGCCGTCAGAGTATCGATCTGTCCCACGCGGTTCCCGATCAGGATGCTATCAAACTCCTCACCAAACAAATTGCCAGCCGCCATACAGTTTTACCCGTAAGTTTTAACGCCGAAACCAAACGTTTGCAGTTAGCCATGACGGATATTTATGACGTTATTGTGCTCGACCGTATTCGCTCAGTTTTAGCGGCCGATATTGAAGTTGAACCTTTACTCGCTGCCGAAGGCGAGATCCGCCATGCGATTGACCAGTTCTATGGTTATGAGCTCTCGGTAGATGGAATCCTGCGCGAAATCGAAACCGGGGTGGTGGATTACCATAGCCTTGAGGTAAGCGGTTCTGAATACAGTCAACCGCTGGTTCGGTTAGTGGATGCAATCCTTTCGGACGCCGTAAAGCGCGATGCTTCAGATTTGCACTTTGAACCTGAGCAGGGCTTTTTGCGCTTGCGCTACCGCATCGATGGCGTGCTGCAACAAATTCGCAGCTTGCATAAAGATTATTGGTCGGCGATTGCTGTGCGTTTGAAAGTTATGTCGGGCATGAACATCGCTGAAACTCGTACTCCGCAGGATGGTCGTATATCGCTCAAAGTGGGCGGCCACCAAATCGACTTCAGGGTTTCAGTGCTACCAACAACTCACGGTGAAAACATCGTATTGCGGGTACTGGATAGATCCAAAGGCATAGTGCCCCTGGACAAGCTCGGTCTGCATATTGCCAACCTGGATTTACTCAAACTACTGATGAGTCGTCCAGAGGGCATCATTCTGGTAACCGGACCGACCGGTAGCGGTAAAACCACCACGCTCTATTCCATGCTCAACTTTCGCAAATCCGTGGAAGTAAACATCATGACCCTGGAAGACCCGGTGGAATATCCCATGGATATGATCCGGCAAACCTCCATCAATGAAGTGGCCAAAATGGATTTTGCCAGCGGTATCCGTTCGCTAATGCGGCAAGACCCGGACATTATCCTCGTGGGTGAGGTGCGCGACGAAGCTACCGCAGAAATGGCCCTGCGCGCAGCCATGACCGGCCACCAGGTTTTCACTACCTTGCACACCAACTCCGCTCTCGGTGCTATTCCTCGCCTTACTGATATAGGTGTAAAACCGGAAATTATGGCAGGCAATATTATCGGTATTGTCGGCCAGCGTTTGCTGCGTACGCTCTGTAAACATTGCAAACGCGCAAAACCGGCAGACGAATTTGAGCAATTAGTCTTAGGTGTGGACTCCGCAGTAACCTTATATGAACCAGTGGGGTGTGAACGCTGTCGCGGCGGTTTTAAGGGGCGTGTATCGGTGATGGAAGTTTTAAAAATGGACGACGAGCTGGATGAGCTCATTGCCAGCCGCGCTACTCCTCGTGAATTACTCAAACAAGCTCTGGCAAATGGTTTTGTAACCATGGCCGATGATGGTATTCGTCGTGTACTCATGGGCGAAACGACAATCGAAGAGTTGAGTCGAGTAGTAGATCTTACCGGGCGGTTTAAATAACCATGGCCCAGTTCAAATACAAAGCCATCGATAAAAACGGCAAGATCATTACGGGTCGGGTGCAAGCGTCCAATATTTTAGAGTTGGAACATCGCCTCGACACGCTCGGACAAGACCTTATTACCGGCACAGAATTTAAACCCAGCGCTGTTCGCATGGGGCGCCGTAAATTAACGCGGCGTGACTTGATTAACATGGTTTTCCAGCTTGAACAGCTGACCAAATCTGGTGTGCCATTGCTCGAGGGAATG
>CBHTVU010000139.1:0-11354 GCA_966096785.1 uncultured Gammaproteobacteria bacterium
TTTGATCAGCTCTCTGCTTTTTGAATTTTCTTCACGTTTAACTAACTGCAAGAGCTGGATACCCGCTTTCGCGAGTATGACGACTCCCTAATTTTTAAGATTGTGTTATGGAGGTAAAAATGAATGGCATGTAGGTTGGGCAGCAATGCCCAACAATTCTATCCAATCACAAAAATGTCGGGCATTGCTGCCCAACCTACATTAATGCCAACCTCCGCTTTTGGCCGCTATCTGAAATTATGGATGAACCCATCAAATAACAATTAGATCATTTCTAAGTATTTTCTCTTGCAACACTTGAAGTGCACTTTATGAATGAGATTTTTAAGATGAAAAACCCAATGAACAAATTACTCTTCTTATTTATGACTACTACCATGCTTGCTAGTTTTACTTACGCATCTGGGCTTGGGTGGAGTGCGCAGTCTTTTGACTGGGCGAAATATGCGGCGGATAAGCTTCAAATAGACGCATCGGTTAAAAAATGTAGTGCTACTGGTAATGATGAACCACGATGGTGTGGTGAACGGGAAATAGCGACAAGATTCATTGGTGCGCGTAATCAAAAAGCCACAGCAATTGCAAAGTATGATGTCAAAGACGTGGTGCTCCCATTAAATTTTGAATACTTTAGTGTGCCGTTGTTTAGCGACGCTTATGACATACAAGTTACGAAAAGTTCTATAACCTTATTTGGGCTATTTAAAAACGGGCGCAGCGAATGGAAAGACCAATGGACGGGATGTGAGCCTTACACTGACAGATCGTGGGATTGCACTAACGCTTATGTGGTAATGCGGCCTAGCGAGGTGCAGGCCCTTAAGAAAGAGATTGATGGCTTAGTTGGCAAAAAAGCATCCGCTAACTATGAGTATTTCCAGCAAGATTTAGTTGTATTGAAAGGTGTTATAGATATTGCCGCTAAAGAAAAAAGAGCCTTGCTTTTTTACGCGCAAGATTGAGCGGAATTGATCGGCTCCCAAATTTACTTTGGAATCAAAGCTCACATTGATTCATGTTTTTTGCGAACTGATACCTCACTAATTTAAGGGGACGTAAAGGATTTATTTTTGATCAACTTACAAGTTCCAAGCTGAGCATCCTTTGATCGATTTCTGAAATAGAAAAAACTGAATGTTTTTAGAAAGCGCAGCGAAGAATATAAATAGTGAGACCGCTTCTGGTCACGATGAAAAGGCACTCATGTTCGTTATAAATCTTTCGGCCCACACCCATGAGACATTAAGCGACAAAATTTCTCAGCAGTAATCGAATGTAATTGACTGGAATTATGAGCGGTATTAACTTTCGAGCATTACTGCCACCTTAATTAAGTGGGTGGGTTACTTAGCAATAATGTTAAAAGGAATAGAGAATGCCAGAGAAAAAAATCACTATTTTTCATTGGAACGTCAAGTACGGCGATCCAACGAAAGAAAAAAATAAGGATAAATACACCATGATTGCTAACTCAATCGCCAGGGTGGGATCAGATGTCGTTGTATTGACCGAAATTACCACCAAGGTTTATGAGACCGGAAATATAATATTGGAGCGCCTGATTCAGCTAGGTAATGACTACGGTGTTGCTGCTGCGCTTTGCGTTGACGGGGGGAATAGCGAGCATCATTTATTCCTGATTAAGAAAAGCTCAGGTTATAAAGTCGTAAAATCCAGAGTTATTCCATCGGATTACAAAGGAAGGCAATATCAGGTCGGTGCAGGAACGCGGGGTATAGGTTTAGCAAATATTAACCACACTGCGCATCCTACAACCTTCATTAGGGTTTTAAGTGCACACCCTTCGCCCTGCTCGTACACCAAAAAAACTGCGGTGGCCAATGCTCAGGATGTTGTTGCGGCAAAATCGGTATCAAAAAAAGTTGGCAAAAATATTAGTTTTGCATTCATGGTGGGTGACTTTAATTCGGAATCTGATGGTAGTCCTGATAGCAGCGCCACTGTCACAAAAACAGGAGCAAACACACATGCATCTGCACTGGAAATTGATTTTTCCGTTCATGAAGGAGTTACTGCCATCATAGCTTCAGGGTCGAGAGTGCAAACGCAAGCCAGCGATCATTCGTATCAGCACTACGAACTGAGTTACAACTATTAATAATCATGAATAAAGTATTAGCCAAGTGTAATTGACGATAATTGCACTTTGGCCATAACCGAGTAAATCCTGGTTTTTCAACGCGAAATTTAACTAATAGCTTTCTAAGCCATGTATTTTTTGAATTTACCAAACAATATATTCACAACATAATTTTGTAATATTTTCCAAAAATTGTTGCAGTAGAATTTTGTTAGTTGCCCCATGAAAAAAATTTTTAGTAAAAATTTGGTAATCTCTCAAGACAGGATACATTTTTCACTACCGGGTTACATAGGAGCCTGCATTGGTTGCCTCCGTCGAAGAGTATATAAACAACTCCAACCCTGAAGTGAAGGGAATTCTTCGGGAAATTTTGCGCGTCGCGAAAGCCGCGGTACCGAATTCTCAAGATGTTATTAGTTATAAAATGCCCGCGTTGAAACAAGAAAAATGTTTCTTCTATTTTGCAGCCTTCAAAAATCACATTGGTATATACCCACCTGTCAAAAACAACGAATCACTTCTTGAAGAAATTAGACCTTTTGCAAACGAAAAAGGGAACTTGAAGTTTAAGTTATCAGAACCAATCCCTTATGAGTTAATCGCTCGTATTGCATTGTCTTTATCATTGCAATATAAAAAGTAAAATCCATGAGTTTTATTCACGTTTAAAAGTATTCCATAAATGAATACTATGAAATTTTTCCGGGTTGCCATAGTGAAAGAAAATCGGCATTAAATTTAGGAGAGTAAAGTGTCAGTCAAGATCGTCCATCTCACTGAAAATGATGTTGCTTTGTTACAGTCAATAAATGCAATGTTTGGTGAAGCATTTGATGACGACGCACACTACTCCAGCAACAAACCGTCATCACACTATCTTCAAACATTGCTTGGCAAATCCAGTTTCATTGCACTGGCTGCGCTTGACGGTGAAAAAGTGGTAGGTGCAATTGCTGCTTATGAGCTGCAGAAATTTGAGCAAGAAAGAAGTGAAATTTACATCTACGATCTTGCGGTAGTTTCCACCCATCGCAGAAAAGGTATCGCCACGGCTATGATTCAAGAGTTAAAAACTATCGGCCTTGCACGCGGCGCCTATGTGATTTATGTTCAAGCCGATAAAGGTGTAGAAGACCAACCAGCCATAGCGCTCTATTCAAAACTAGGCACCCTCGAAGATGTCTTTCACTTCGATATTGCAGTGGATGACTGCAATGAAAATACCTGACAATTGCAATTACAAAAAGAATGTGCGTCAACCTAGTCAATGTGATCCTTTAACTTCAGGTTAACCCAATTTTAGCTTCGCAAGGTCTCAAATTAATAAAAGTTTGCCAAAGAAATTAATGTGAACCTACCTTTAATCCAACAAATTAATTTTAATCAACAAAATTTTTGTTAAATTAAAGATAGGTTCAATCTTCCTATTTGAAATCTGGTGTGTTTGGTCCTGCACCTACTTCTTTTAATAAAGTGACGCTAAAAAATGGAAGATCAAACGATTCCTGCACATCTTCATATCTTCCCCAGCGACCACCAAATTTAAATATATCCCGTTTAACCACACTAAGCTCGCCGCCGATTGCATTTACCACACCGCTCAACGCCACCAATTCGTAGGAAGCATCGCCCGATATTCTAAATGTTTGGCCGCCACCACTGGTGCGATCAAAAAGGTCAATTGATGCAGTTCCCAACCACCAATCTTTGCTGGCAATACGCTGATAGTTTTGCTGTCCACTATTCGGGTATAGTGCATGCGAATAAAAAGCTGAATATATAATAGGATGGAAAAGATCCCACTCCTCAATAGCAACACCAACATTGTCGCCGTGGCGGGAGAGCCTTACAGCTTGTACAATTCCGCTTTCGGTAACATCTACCTCAGCGTGCTCCCAATCACCATCATGCCTGCCATAACTACTGGCTTGCTTGGTAACGCAAACGCTACTTGATGAACACCCTTCAATACGCCCTGCACCGTTATACCCGAAAAAATACCAATATTTAATTGTTAAAATATTGTCGTGTTTATTTACAGTGACATATGTTTTGGCTCGATCAAGATTGCCAAGTTTTACCAGATCTTTGTCTTTGTCAGGTGACATCCAAACCCGGATACTACTACTCGGAGCGAGTGCTTGACGCAGATTACGTTCGGCAGCAGATATTCCCATTCCAGCAACTGCATCAGAAGTATAAAAAAACACTGCGGGTTTTACTGCATCACTAACAGAGCCTTCGTCGGAAATATTGGCGACGTACATGCCACTCTTACTTGCATAAAAGTCGGCACTTTCAGGCAAGTATGGGTCGTCAGGATGCAGCCGTACACGTGGGCTGTAAGTTTCAACGTAGTATTTTATTCTGGCCAAAGCCGCACTTTCGCTGACATCTTTTGCTAACTCAAAACTCCAAGTACCAGAGCCATTGTCTCGATTGGAAGAGATGCTTGTCGAAACACAAAGTATATTGTCGTAGCATCCACTTTTTTTTGTATCCAGATACGACTGGTCATATTGGTTGCGTAGCTGCACTCCTTGTCCCAAATAAATTTTCTCTCCTCTACCCTCGACCTTCCATGTACCACTCATGCCATCCCTATTCTGGCTTATCGAAGTGGATACACATAATTTATTGCCTTCACAATTAGGACCACGCACATCAAGAAACCCTCCAAAAGCATCGTTTACCAGACTGCCCCAGAAGCCATAGGGATATTTGTTTGCTAAATAAACTAGATCACCTTCTTTCACTGTTGATCTATCAGGTTTTCCTTGAGCTGACATTAAAATCCAACTGCCACTTCCTTTTTTGTCACGCTCATTTGAAGATGCCGTAGACACACACAATAAATTACCTTGGCACCCCGACCCTCGAACATCCAAGTATGTAGCAGCTCGCCCGGCATAATTATTTTTAATGTAATAGGTTGAACCATAAGTTAACTGTGCACCGTGCGGGAGTGGGCTTGCTAAATGCATTGAACACCAAACATTACCCGTAATGTTTGAGGGAGTTCCCTTGTACACACAAAGATTGGCATCATCCTGAAGCGCTAGAAAAAAAGGACCACCATATTGTGGCTCACGCTTCAAGCACCAGGATATTCCCTCACTGCCAACTGTACAAAGATTTCCGTCGGTCTGCATGTAAGTAACAAAATTTCTACCAGATGCAACTGTATCTCTTGAACACCAAATTCCGGCTCCATTTAATTGATGGCTAACACACAAATTTCCATCGCTCTGTGTCATTAACACAAAATCGCCGCCAGGTGATACCAAGGCTTCACCTTCACCCAATCCCTCATTTTGTAGCAATATCGATCCCCTATCTTTCTGATAGGAGCTTGATGCAACTGCGGTTAACGAAAACAAGTTGATACTTAAAAAAAGCCCTAAAAGTGATGATATGAAAACCATTTGGGCATAGGTTTTTTTACATGGAAATATTAGCGCAATATTCATTTTATTCTCTCCATAAAAGTGATGAATCAAAAAGTTGTAACATCACTATTCTTACGCAGCTTAATAAAGATGTATGTCCCCATAACAGGTGACATAAAGGCAGGCTATTAAAATTGCAAATGATTGGTGTAGAGGTATTAGCCTGGCAACTGAAACCGATATTATTAAGTAGGAAGTGTTTTACACCGGTGAAGAGCTTGATGCTTGCTTTTCGGTTGTGATAAACGACAAAACAAAGAAAGCGCATCTAGAGTATTGCAGTTAATTTTATTGCGCAGGAAAGGGATGGAGGGATTTATTTTTATCATCGTTGAATAAATTGCTAACCCTTTGAGTAATCCATGAAAATATTTCTTGTAATAATTGGGATCAATGTAACAATTCGATAACAAGGGCCGAAAGATTCAATTTTCCATAAAAACCTATGATGTAGGTAAACCCGCATCTGGAATTGTTTATGACCGACAAACGCCAATTAATTCGCGATACATTTATAACGGCGGTGTTTCGTTTTTTGGGCTATGTGGCTAGCTGTGATGGAGCGATTAATCGCGACGAGATCGATCGCCTTAAGGTTCAGATGAAAAAGATGGTCCTTGTAGAAGATGAACAGCGCAAGGTACTACAGTTGTTTAAATCTGCCACTAGTCCCGATTTTAATGCACTTGAAGCACTCAAGGAATTTCACGCTGCGACAACGCCTAAGCTGACCCAAATTTTATTGGTGCATCTGATTACCATGGCTCGCACCGATGGTTATTTGGTGGAGAAAGAATTCCACGCAATTCAGTGGATTGCACGCGAACTGGGCTACAAAAGTGTTACGTTTAATTACCTGCTGAAAATCATCTACACCCAGGATCAAGTTGCCCAGCGTCAAAATCCACCGAAGTCAGGCGCGGCGGGTACCGATAGTACAAGTGACGGCAGTACCAGTTACAAGGCTTCCGATCATCACGATTTGTTAAACAATGCACAAGCGAACACGAGCGAAAGCCCTCCTCGCGCTAGTGCGAGTCATGATCAGAATTTACATAAAGCCTACAAAATTTTAGGTGTGAATCCAGGCATGACGGAAGATGAAATTCGGCGCATCTATAAAAAACTTTCCCACAAGCTTCATCCGGATAAGATAATGAGCCAAGGTCTGCCACAAGAGCGGGTCAATGCGGCGCTCGATGATTTCAAACGTGTTCAAGCCGCTTATTCATTTATCAAAAAGCACCGTTCGCTTTACACTAGCAGAAAAGGGGCGGAGGGAGCTTGAATGTCCACATTTTCAAATTGCTGATTATTGTGGCATCTAAATCACACGAAGTTCAATAAATGCCTGCCTACTGACATCTAATCAACACTCAACAACAATCAATCTGATTTTTTTAAGGGAGAAAAAAATGAAACAAATGCGTTTTTTAAAGCTTCTGGCGTTTATTTATATTTTCATCTTTTCATATAAAGCTTTTGCTGAAGACTTAATCGAAAAAGCTGAAATTGGAAAAGACACCAACTTGCATATGTTTACCAAAAGTGGGAAAGAAATTGTCGTTGGAAAAAAATTGTTGCAATTAGGAGGCGTAGAGCTCAAACAAGTGTCATTTGAGCAAATAAAATTGTCAAACGATCATCTTTCTGTTGGTTGGCTAGAAATGTATCCAAATTGTTGTACAAGCTATCCAATACCTTTGAGGTTACATGTTTATTCAAATCAAAAAGAATATACATTTACAGGTGTTGAACTGCCAATATGGCAGTGGGACTTTTCATCTAATAGTCAATTTGTAGCATTTCATCAAGAAACGGTTCATGGTGGATTGGCGTCGCATTTTGAACTTCGTGAAATTAAAACAAATAAAATAATCGAATCCTTTGACCCAGAAGTAGATAAAGATGATAGACCTGTTGAAAATCAAAAGCTCCCCGAATGGGCCAAACAATTAATTAAAAAATAGTTGCAACCCGGCGCTAGGTTAATATGCATAAGTCACACTTTCTTAAAACTAATTACTTATTAAATCGCTGAACTCAATTAACGTTTTAACATTATTTTTTCAAACAAACATATCAAGGAGTTAACATGGCTACGTGTGAAACAATACAATCTTTAGTGGATGTGCTCGGCACCATTGAATTGTTGGAAATTGCGGCGAGCGAGGATGATACGCTGGTTAAGGTCACTGAATGTTCGCGTGCCGGAGTTTCAGCCGCAAAGACAGATGGTTTGTATTTTAGCGGTGCACACTGGTATTCCCGAAAAGGCGGTAAGACTCTTGATTCCTATACGCTTAAGTATCAAAAATCTGGAAGCGCGCATTTTTGTCAAACCTTCGCAGTGATGATTCATTTAGGTAACGCGAATCTGCCAGTCGACCAGCGATTGGTGAGCGAGGACTATGCCAGGAACATTGAACGAGCAATGGATTTCTGGCTTACATTCATAACCGATAATAAAAAAATCGGTACCTGGCTTGCCAAACAGATGACTCCGGCAGCGACACTGGCGAAATTAAAAATTGCGTTGAGGGACGCTCGCGGTAGCGCCGCATCGCTTGTTGGTTGTGGTTTTTGATCTTCTGAAGCGCGCCGAACTGCAAAAAAGTGCAACCTATAGCTCGACCTTAAGGTGTTATGCAGAATAAAAATCAGGGCGACTCATCGCCCTGATTTTTTACCTTATGGATTTTTAAAATTGAGGTCAGAGTAAAGTTAAAATGCCCCTTTTGGTCAACGCGACATATGTACATGCGTGCGTCGACACCATCAGAATTAGCGTGACATCCTTTACAAATAAATGGGGTTTGTGATCGAAATTTGTTGCGGTAGCTTCAATGCTTGAGTAGATTTAAGCGCCTTTGCATCAACCAAATCTCAACCTCCTACATTAGGGAAAAATAAAATGCTGCGTTACAAACTTATCATGTCAATTCTAATTTCTCTGCTTCTTACTGCCTGTGGTGGAGGCGGAGGTGGAGGGGGTGACACAAGTGGTGGAAGCGTGAGCGGGGGCAATGGCGGCTCGACCAGCATTACAGCGTCACCTGCGTCCTTGTCATTTACCGCGGTAGAGTACTCAGCAACTGCAGACTCCAAAACAGTTAAGGCTACGTTTAAAGGAGATGGATTAATTATTGGTTACCCAACGGGAGTTCGTGCGGAAAGTTGGTTAGCCGTGGACTCCGGCTCTTTTACCAATTCGCCTGTGACCGCAAAATTCAGTGCAAGCGCAGCCGGCTTAGGCAAAGGGACTTACACTACAACAATACGCTTGGTCACTGGAAAGGAAGACGGATCTCAAATTAAGTATGTCGACATTCCAGTCACTTTTGTTGTGGTTGGCGGCTTAAATACAGACAAAGATTCTTTGCAATTCTCCATGATGGAAGCAAGTGCACTCCCTGCAAGCCAGACCATCAAATTGCATTCGGAGACATCACCCGCAGGTTGGCAATTAACAGTTCAATACAATGAGACCGCAAGTGATTGGTTAACACTTGGAGCATCAAGCGGCACAATAACAAATGGCGATGCTTCAGTAAGCGTTACAACCAAAGAACTTCCTCTCGGTAATTATTCAGCAAACATAGTACTGAGTGATAGTAACGGGCAGGTGCGCGATACAATTCCCGTTTCATACCAGGTAACGCCAGGCTTTTCAATTAGTGGTTTAACTGATAAATCTATTACCGCGCAAGCAAATGTAGAAGACATGGCTTGGCCAATTGTTTTGCATACACAATTTGACTCATCCGTTGGCTCCAAATTGCAATGGAAAATTGAGAGTAATAAACCTTGGCTAATACCTGTTAGTGGCTCTGGAAATTTTTCTACAGATCAAAATATTCAGCTTATGTTATTACCAGACCAGCTCATGTTTCTCAATGACGGTGAGCACGAAGTTTTGCTAACACTTTCAGTGCCCGATTCGTCAATTACACCTCGAACTATTTCTGTACACCTATCCCTTGATCTACACCCTACCCTGACGGTTACCGGCCTGGATGCTAGCCCAGCGAGCCTGTCTTATTTGGTTAATAATTCAAGCAACGAAGCCGGTCTGGCCAAATCTTTTAAAGTAGTCAGCAACGCAGGTACTGCATTCAACGGTCAAGTGAATTGGAACGCCGTGAGTGGGAGCCCATGGTTATCAGTTATCAATTCAAGTGGCGATACAAATACCCAATCGACTTTACAAGTAAAAGTGAATAAAAGTGAACTCGAAAAAATGCCAAATGGCAGCTATAACACTTCAATCAGCTTAACGGCTAATAATGCGCGCTATAAAACAAACTTGCTTAATTTTTCAATGAATTTGTCTTTGGCAGAAATTGAAAATATAGCTCCTTACATGGCCTACACCGGTCGCACTGAACCCATTATTATTCGCGGTAATAGTTTCGCCAGTCAGCCAGCAATGAAAATAAATATCGGCGGACATTTAGTAAATGCAAATGTAGTAAATGACACAGAAATTCATATCAATTATCCGTCGCTATCTGATGAGCAACGCTTTACCTTAACAATTTCTAATGAGTTGCAAATTGCCCGTGGTGGAGCGGATTTGGTGTTCAAGCACCCACCCGTATATACCGCTCAGAAAATATCCCTAACTAATTTAAGTCAACGTAGCATTACACTTGACCCCGAAAGACAAGCAATTTTGTTGTCGAGCCGTTACTTCTCAGACGAGGTCACGCGCCTTCGCTTAACCACCAACGGTTGGGAAATCGATAGTTTTGCTGCACCAAAGGCTAACTCGGCAACTATCAGCCTTGATGGAAAAGAATTATTGGTAACCCTAGCTGATCAATCTGTAACGGATAGTATTGTCCATCTTGATCCAAATACATTGGCCATTAAAAAAACTGAAAATTTATCCAATGATTTTTATGAAAGATATGACACTGTAATGCCATTGAATGATGGTAAAACTATAGTGATTGATTCTGATCAAACAGCAAATAGTATGTATTACCCATCACAGGAAATATTTAATCTCCCATCATGGCTATCAAATGTAGATGCCATCTTATCGCGTGATCGCGGGTTTATGTTATTACGCGATAGAAATCAAGCTCCGGAGGCCTATTCATATGATATCAATGGCTCAAAATTCACTCGTCGTTCATTTGAAGACGGTGTGTTTAATACAAACCAGATTTCCATGAACGGAGATGCAACGCGAATTGTTGCAAAGAATTCTGTTTATGATCGCGATTTCAAGTTGTTAGGAAAGCTAGACCCAGTGGTCCCCGCACAACAGGTGGCAGTTACACCCAATGGTAAATATGTCTATGTAGCCAGCACTGACGATACCTATTCATACTCGTATTATTTCAAACGCTATAACATCAGCGCGGCTAGTGGGCCATATATAGCTGACAACAACAGTCCCGCAATTAATCTGGATGCAAATGATGTCCCGATTTCAATAAAAGTAAGTGATGACGGAGGAGCTCTTTTTGTATTGGCTTCACATGTTGATCATCCTTATGCCACAGCTGCTAATTTGTATATTTTCCCGATTACTAATTAGCGTCGCATAAAAGCAACCAATTCCGAATCAAGAAATTATGCAGAATAAAAATCAGAGCGATTAGTCGCTCTGATTTTTTAATTTATGGATTTTAGTAAATAAAGAATTAGAAATTCAATCTTATCTAAAAAGCTCTATGTACACCGGATGATGATCACCAAGGGCCACCTGTACCCTATCTACTAGTTAGTCACCTCGTATTCGAACCAATTGAGTTCATTCAACCTTAACGATATTGTTTTTAAATTCT
>CBHTVU010000140.1:0-11195 GCA_966096785.1 uncultured Gammaproteobacteria bacterium
AAAAACCACCTTGGGTTAGGGATACCCAAGGTGGTTTTTTCTAACATCAAACTAATATATTAGTCAGACGTTCTATCTGATTCGCCAGGAATAGTGCTACTACCTGATTGAATCACTTTGAACGCTGTTGGATCAGCTTGCGTTAAATTTAGATTCTCAATGGGTTTTCTCATCGCCGGAATCACGCTGATGTACTCGACTGGTGGCAATTTTTGATCTGCCAATTGGACTTTAGTTTGGAATGCAAATACCGGCTGAATGGTTTCACCATTGTTATCAAAATAAGCAACTTGCGTTTGCAATACTTCTACGCGAGAGTTCGCGCCAAACTCGCTCAGTACTTGTCGATTAGACAATTCCAAGGCTTCCTTCTCAGAAAGAATTTCGCTTGAGGTCAATCGCGTTGGCTTATCCAACTCTCTCCAACGACGAGTCACACCCGTTATTTCACCGCTATCACCAACATTGACCACTAATTTCGAACCCGCACCAATTACCGGAACACCATTCAATTCTCTTGAATAGGTGATAGTAACCAACTTGTCCACAACTGCGCCTGCTCTACCCGTGGAAAGAATCGACGTAGTGCGCAAACCACCTACGTGTGCAACTTTCAATTCTTCCGGATTCGCCGGTAGTAATTTATTTTGCTCAAGAAATAAATTTGCATACTTCAACGCAGAATCTGTTGCTGGTAACTTTGGAACAAAACTACCCAAATAACGGCTGAAATTTCGGTTGAAACTTACATCACCTGTTGCAACATTATGCTCAAAGGTTGTATTTGGATCACGCGCAGAAACATAACGAACAATATTAGTGTCTAGAATTTCCAATTTATCGGAATATTCATAAGGCAAAAATTGTTTCATGTAAGATTTGGATGTATCGATTGTTGCCGTTGCTGTTCTTTGAAAAGTGTAAACGGACAGATTATCTGTACTTACAGCTGCTTCAGCGCTGCTAACAACAAATGCTGCTAAAAATAATGGAAGTAATTTTTGAATGTTCATAATAAAAGCTCCTTTTAATTGAAATAATTTACGCAGTAATAAGAATTAGTACTGCCACCAGGTAACCATACCAGCGGTACCGCCTGCAGGATCAGCAGCATAAGAGCCTAACCGATCATTTTGTGTAGACGAATACATAACAGCGCTAGCCAAACCTGGGTAGGGCGATCCATCGGAATTAGTTGGGTTTCCAATCCAGTAACGTTCTTCGTTGACAGCAGCAAACCAAGACTGCCATACACCGCCGTTCGCTTTCAATTTATTGGCATAATTATTTGGAATGCCATTGTCTGAATTACTTAAGGTGTGGAAACCTACGAGTTGATGCAAACCCTGGAACATGGGTGAATAAGGTGTCCACCAATTTGAATATTCAGGCGCCGTAGCAACTGTGTAGCAGGATTCAATAATCAAAAACTCCAAATCACCGCCTTTTGCCAAATCACCGTAAGCAGGCACATAACGTAAATCCACCCCTTTGCCTAATGATTGATTGGTTTGGATGTAGTAATCATTACCATGACCAGCAACGTAGGAAAGATCCATTTTATCGACGTAGCTTTGGTGCAAACTATCAAACATAAAAGGTTCTGCGTAATAGTACTGAGTTTCTTTGTAACGATTGCCGCCAACGGTTTGCCAGCTTTGAAAGTTTTTTACGAAGTTCCAAACATTACGAACGAAACGGCTTTCCGCTTTATCGACGTACCCGCCAATTTCACGGTCTGCTGCTTGTGCGAGTGGGATTGTTGTGGCGCAGAAAGAAAATAAGAACAGTCCTTTCAACAAATTTCTTTGGGTAGTAAACATATATATACTCCTTTAAAGTTAATAGATCAGAAGATCCTTTTTAGTAAAATCCAATATTCAATTAGCAATTCATACCCGAATAAATAGATTGGAAATATTTATTTGAGTACGAATTGCTAACATAACAAACACTTCCTTGATAATTTACGACTATTTGCAATAGCATAAATACAGTTTTCCTTCTGTTTGCTCAATGGGCAAAAAACTATTTGCCTTGAAACAATTACATGCGTCGTTTCCTCTGCAAGTGGGTGCTACTATAAATAGTCCTGCTTTATTGGGCTGTAAGATAGTTACCTTGAAACTGTGAAAAATTACCTGTTGAAAAAGACGACACAGCGAGAGCAAATATTGAGCATTTTAAATTTTAAATCCGTGATAAAAATACACAACATTAATCCTTATATTTTGGTAAACGAACAGCAGGCAACATCTTTGAAAAAAGGATGGCGCAAACCCATGCCGGTAGCTATTCGTATCAATGGCCAACCAAAATCAGCATGGCATATCAATATGATGCCAGTTGGCGACGGGAGCTTTTATCTTTATTTGGGTGGCGATGTTCGCAAGGCATCCAAAACGGTTGTGGGTGATGAAGTCGATGTGGAAATAAAATTTGATTCGGCATATAACAGCGGCCCCATCCATTCCATGCCATCCTATTTGCAAGAAGCCTTAGAAAAAAATTCTATAGCGCAACATGGTTGGGATAAATTGACACCCAGCCGCCAAAAAGAAATTCTTCGTTATTTTGCAGGCCTCAAATCAACTGAAGCGCAGCAAAGAAACTTGACCCAGCTATTGTTTGTATTGGCAGGAGGTAAAGGGCGATATATGGCAAGGGATTGGAATACGGAAAAATAGAATGAATAGTTATACGATGCAACATCAAGAATGTTTTTTAATCATTGTAGTTGAGCTCGAATCCGCATAAAGTAGATAGTCAATAACTTTTTAACTAGCCATGACCAGTCATATGACTCTAACCCGCCGCAATATAATTAAGTTGATGGTAGTGATAACACTGCTATTTCAACTTTTTACTATAGCCTGGGCGTCAAATCATAGCTGTTGCCCTGAAAATAACCCGCATTGTGTTATGGTTGATATGGCGATGGGTTGTACCTCATGCTTATCTGTTGCAGTTCCAGCTCCGCAGTTAGTTAAATTTGATGAATCTCGCATCTTAATAAAGCTATCCCATAGCTTACCTAATTATCTTTCCATTAATAATCACGTCATTTGGCGCCCACCTATTCTTTCCTGACTCACCTAATTATTTCATTCCATTTAATTATGTAGAGGTCTGTATGAAAATTAAATTAGTAAAAATTGCTACTCTATTGGTCGCTTTTTTTGCATCCAGTACAGTGCTCGCAGTAGGTACCTGCTGTGCACTGGGTGTAATGTGCTGCGTAGGTGGGGCACCTTGTTGCCCTTGATAGTCGGTTTTAACTTTAGGTTTGGTTAACGACCGGATAAACACCCAGCATGATTGCTGGGTGTTTATTTTTTAAATATAGGTCTTCGTACTACTCTCTCAAATTTTTAAACAACCTACCAACAAAGCAATTTTCTATGAACTGGATTATCGTCAAATATTTAATTACCGCTGCAGTCGTTGTGCTTGTATCGGAAACTGCGAAACGTAGCGATAAACTCGGTGGCCTCATAGCTGCCTTACCTCTAGTCACCATTCTCACGCTTATCTGGTTGTATGTGGAAAAACAATCGTCCGATAAAATAGCCAATCACGCTTTGTATACCTTTTGGTATGTAGTACCTACCCTGCCAATGTTTTTAGCTTTTCCCTGGCTGTTATCGCGCGTAGGTTTTTGGCCCACATTACTAGCGTCCATTTTTATTACCATTACGTGTTTTTGGCTATTCGCAATTTTTGTAAAACGTTTTGGAATTCAACTTCTCTAGAGCCTAATCGAAACATTACGCATGATTAAAATTGCATTGCTATTTTTTGCTACTGCGCTCGCCGAAATTATCGGCTGCTTTTTACCTTACCTATGGCTGAGAAAGGGGGGATCAATCTGGTTGTTAGTTCCAGCCGCTACAAGCCTTGCATTATTTGTTTGGTTGCTCACCCTACACCCTGCCGCAAGCGGTCGCGTTTACGCAGCTTATGGTGGAGTATATGTTGCAACTGCCTTGATATGGTTGCGATTTGTAGATGGAGTAAAACTCTCTACTTACGATTTGATTGGGGCAGCAGTTGCTTTGATAGGAATGGGGATTATTGTGGCGGGATGGAAAATACAATGATTTTTATTGATTTACACGCTGTTGAAATTAAATAAAACGCCGCTTAATGAAGCGGCGTTTTTATAGAAGCCTACATCAACTTATTACATAACTGGCCCGTAGGCCTGCTCCAACCAATTTTTAATAAGGATTGGTTCACTTGTCATCTCAGTGCCATTACGGTCCTTATATTTTATGCTCAATGTTCTATCGTAATCACTCACACCATTAACAATAAGTGCTATGACTTCTATAGGATCGAAATCCCAGTCAGCTATGTGCGCATTAAGATAAAGCGTTTTTGTTCCTCTACCGTACCACAATACATCAACCACAAAACCATCCGGCACAAAATTTCCAGGCCCAGGATTTGAATTTACTTGCAGTCTATCTCTTAAAGACAAGGTCACTTTTTTACCACCTAATGAAACAGCAGCAGTATCTACATAGCGAGCAGGTGTTACATCACGTAAATTTCCGGAAATCGAAAATAATAATGCGCCTGGTGGTTGGTTTTCTGTTGGTGAATCTATAAAAGCTGTTCTCTCAGATGCATATACATTTATTACTGACGGACCTCGTACGAAATTTGGCACAGCATCGACCTCAACAATAACTTCTCTATATACCCATGCTCCACTCACAACTGCACGATATTTGTTGTTTATGAGCCTGAAGTTCGTTGCAGTGAGTTTTGCCGCCCTTGGAAAAGTAATTTCAAGTGATGCTAACTGCGCTTCAAATAAAGGCGCATTTCTATTAACAGTGTAGGTAACGGATTTTGCATTGAATAAATCTAATCCTGGATACTGAACATACCCTGGGTTAGCGTACATTCCTTCAAGATCATATTTCGTGGTTTTTGCTTCAGCCGATACTGCGAAGACAGCCAAACATAATGTTAATAAACGAGCAAGTGCGTTCATGTTATATCCCTGTTAAATTTAATTTGAATCTCAATTTGAATTGAGGTGAGCACTTTAACAGAATATGAAACCCACCTCTATTTCTTTAGAGTAACTATAAGTAAATACAGCTGTTTTTCACGGTATAAATTAAATGCATCCATAGACTTTGGCATTTGTATAAACAAATTTACCTGCCACAATCTAAGCTACTAATACCGGTGCAAAGCCGCCGCCTTGTGTTCTAAAGTTGGTGGTCTGCCCTTGATATAAACGTGCTGCGAGCAATTGTATTTCACCGCGGTACACATATGCGCGAATATCTGCTTTTAAGGTTGTTTGCTTACCATCTACAATAATCCCCCGCTCACCAGGCGATACAATTTGTTGCGCGACATAATCTCCTTGCAAGATTTCCTGCCAAACACGTTTTGTTAATTTATCGCCGCGATACGCAGCTCGACTGCCAAAACCGGATGCAGGCTTAAAAAATAATTGTCTTCTTGATTGCCATAACTGATCTGCATTTTCCGAAGTGACCAACTGTGTTTGCGGTACACCTGCGAGCAAAATTTCTACGTCCTTTGATTCTATACCCAAACGTGTTAACTCTTCTGAGCTACTTAGTATGGCCAAATTGCGTTTATCTGCATATAAAGCGTATTGCCGTGGATTTGGAGTAACTACAACAGCACCCTCTTCATATGCTTTGCGAAGCATGGGAGTGGACGAGAAATAAAAGTCTGTTAAACGGTTGTAAACTAAATCTATAACCTGACCATGGTAAGTTAACTGATCATTGTTAAATTGCAATTCTTCCGCATCAACAATTATTGCATCGATACCATTTCGCTCTAATAGTCGCTGCGCGATTTTAAACTCGGGATACAAAAATTGCTCAGAAGGATTTTTGTCTACAATGGCAATACATTTAAGTGTTTTATCACCCCGCTCTAACTTCCATTCGCGCAAAAACATTGCCATGAACTCTTTGTCGAGCATGGTTTTAAATTGAGGCAAGGTTTTACCTGCCGCACGACAACATTCAGATTGTGCACTCGCTAGAGCCGCGTTCAAAAATGCGCCGCCAGCATTAGTATTAATTTCAATGACCTTTGGACCTATCTGACTTAGATGGAAATCATAGCCCATAAATACGCCAGAATTTCCTGAACTAACTGACGCTATAGAAGGTGCTCGTGCTAAAACTTTTTGTACGTAAGCCGACAAACTTACCGTGCGCGAAATCGCCTGAATAATCGTCTGTATTTTTTCATATTGTGCTGGAGTTATAAAAACTGTGGTATTTGAAAATAATTGAGGATGAGAAACAAAAATATCGTGATGTATATTGTCAGCAAGTAGAGTTTGATTAAGTTGCTCGCGATTCAAGGTTGTGCAAAAGCAATTTAAGTTTAATTGCTCGGTGGGACTTGCGCATTCTGTATTGCCATTACCTTCAGATGGATAATTTTCATTATTCATGCGAATTACTCGACAAAGAAGGTGGCAAGCCAAGTGACAAGACAGCAGCGGTAGCCAAAAACAGGGCGGATACCCATAAGCAGCTTATGAAACCTGCACTCTGATAAATCCAACCAGATAGTAAAGTACCTGCTAAACGGCCCGAAGCGTTAGCCATATAATAAAAACCAACATCCATGGACGCGCCATCTTCTTTTGCATAACTCACAATAAGATAACTATGTAGCGAAGAATTTATAGCGAACACAGCGCCAAAAATAAACAAACCTACTATTAATACGAACGATGGCGAAAAATTAATTGTTAAGCTTCCAGCGATTGTCACCGTTACTATAGTAAGTGCGATAGCCCAAATAAAGGCGATATGCGGATCATAAATATTTTTATTTTCAGGAGAATTATTTTTCAACTTTATAATGAGAGGTGTCAGAGATTGCACTAAACCATAAAAGATTACCCATATTGCAAGAAATCCGCCTACCCACCAAAAATTCCAACCTAATTGGCTGCTTAGAAATACTGGAAGAGCGACAACAAACCAAATATCCCGAGCGCCAAATAAAAAGAATCGCGCCGCAGACAAAATATTTATTGACCTGCTTTTGGAAAAAATGTCTGAAAATTTTGGTTTGTTTTTAGCTTTGCCTAAATCCTGCTGCAATAAAAATAAACTAGCAAACCATATAAAGCCAAGCGAAACCGCCATTGCTATTACGGAGCCCTTAAAACCAAGCAATGCGAGTAGCGTACCACCCAGAAAAAAGCCTACACCTTTGAGTGCATTTTTTGAGCCCGTGAGCAAAGCAACCCATTTAAATAATTGACCTTGTTGATTAGCAGAAACCAAACTTTTAATGGAGCTTTTTGCGCTCATCTTATTTAAGTCTTTCGCAATACCTGACAGTGCCTGTGCACCCATTACCAAGGGCACACTTAACCATTGCGCCGGTACGGCAAGCATAATTAGCGCTATGATCTGCAAAGCTAAACCAATGTTCATGGTTCGGTTTAAACCGATGCGGGCACCTAAATAACCACCGAATAAATTTGTGATAACGCCAAAAATTTCATAAAACAAAAATAGCGCTGCGATTTGCAGAGGACTATAACCAATCTGATGGAAATGCAAAACCACCAACATGCGCAAGGCGCCATCCGTGAGTGTAAATGCCCAATAATTTCCGGTTACTACCGCATATTGGCGAATAGCGGAAGTCATTGTTGAGCCAAACCTACAAGCTTGGCTAATTCAGCAGTCCGATTTGAGTAGCCCCATTCGTTGTCATACCACGCGTAAATTTTCACCTGTGTTTTATTGGTAACCATGGTAGAGAGCGCATCCACTATCGAAGAGCGGGGATCGCCACAGTAATCATTTGAAACCAGTGGCAACTCTTCATAACCAAGAATATTTTTTAGTTCATTTTCACTCGCGGCTTTTAAAAGAAGATTTACTTCTTCGACAGTAGTTTCTCGCTCAACTTCAAATACACAATCAGTGAGCGACGCATTTGCCAAAGGCACACGCACTGCATGACCATTTAACCGGCCACGTAATTCAGGAAATATTTCCGCTATAGCGGTTGCAGAACCTGTTGTTGTCGGAATTAAATTTGAGCCCGATGAGCGAGCACGACGCAAATCTTTATGCGGTTGATCCAAAATACTTTGTGTATTCGTTAAGTTATGAATCGTAGTAATTGAGCCGTGACGAATGCCAAGTTTTTCATGAATTACTTTAACAATAGGCGCAAGACAATTAGTCGTGCAGGATGCTGCAGTCACAATGCGGTGCTGCTCTGGATTAAATAAATTATCGTTTACGCCCATCACAATATTTAGCGCACCAGCTTCTTTCACTGGCGCGCTCACCACCACGTGTTTTACACCCTGCTCAAGATAAGCTTGCAAAATGGCAACCGTTTTCATCTTGCCGCTGCATTCGATAACAAGATCACACGCAGACCAATCAGTTTCTGAAATTAATTTATTGGTAGTAATTTTAATTTTTTTACCATTAACTAATAAATAATCTTCCTCGTCCGCTACAGACTCTGGCCAGGTTCCTTGCACCGAATCGAACTTTAGAAGATGCGCATAAGTTGAAGCATCTGCAACGGGATCGTTAATTTGCACAAACTCAAATTCAGGCCAATGCCAGGAAGCACGTAACACTAAACGGCCAATTCGACCAAATCCGTTAATACCTATTTTGATTTTTTTCACATTATTTTCCTAAGTAATTAACAGCAACGATTGGGACGGTCTTGCATCGCACATAAACGCTGATGATTTTCATCGAGCCATTCCGTATTAGCGGCAAGCATGGTTTGAATCATTTGTATCACCCACTTGGGCAAATCGGGATGCAAGCGGTAATAAATCCACTGACCTTTGCGACGATCTGCCAACAGGCCTGACTCGCGCAAGAGCGCAAGGTGACGGGAAATTTTGGGTTGGATTTCGTCGAGTGCGCAGGTAAGTTCACACACGCACAACTCTTTTTCGCGAGCGACCAATAAAGCAATGCGCGCACGTGTAGCATCTGCAAGAGTTTTACAAACGAGATCAGGAGTGAACATAGAAAACCCCAAGATATATGAATTTTCGAATATATGAAATTTCATATATAAAAGCAATTACTGGATTTCAAGAATTTTAGGGAAGGACATAAAGCCGTAACAAATGTTGTTTAAGGTGTCACGACTTAAATCACCCTGGAGCAACATCATGAATAATAAAGCTAGAGGCCTGGCTCTCGCCGGCATGATTTCAATCGCGAGTTTAAACACGCAGGCAGCGCCTATTTTGTTGGGCATAGGCAGTTTAACTGGCGATGCGGATAAGTCCGGGTTAACCGGAACTCTGGAAAGCGGCGTGAACGCTAATGTTTTTGGTGGCGTTGGCTCTGGCCTTACTTATGCGGGAAATAATACGTTTATCGCGCTGCCTGATCGCGGCCCAAATGCGCAGGCTTACACTGGCGGCGCTGCGATAGATAACACCACAACTTATATTCCGCGTTTGCAAACTATCAATATGCAGCTTACCGCTAGCAACGCGGGCCTACCTTTTAGTATTACTCCGAGCTTGACCAGTACTACCTTGTTATACAGTGCAACACCGCTGAATTATGCAGCGGATGGCGCACCGCAACAAAATGATTCAACCCATTATTATTTTTCCGGTCGCTCCGATAATTTCGCACAAGGTAATAGCTCAACGAATCCCAATAATGCACGCCTTGATCCAGAAGGTATTCGTATTTCCAACGACGGAAAAAGTGTTTTTATTTCTGACGAATACGGCCCTTATGTTTATCAATTTGATCGCGCCACTGGCGAGCGAATTAAAACGTTTGAGTTGCCAAGCGATTTAGCAGTCAGCAATCCACAAGCAACAGAAACTGCTGAAATAAGCGGTAATACCTCTGGCCGCACGACTAATAAAGGTATGGAAGGCTTAGCAATTACACCGGATGGAAAAACCTTAGTCGGCATTATGCAAGCGCCTTTATTGCAAGATACCAATAAAGTGGTTCGCATAGTGACTGTGGATGTTGCCTCCGGCGCAACGCACGAATATGCCTATCAATTAACAACCGGTTCAGGTGTTAGTGAAATTGTTGCCATTAATGATCACGAATTTTTAGTCGATGAACGCGATGGTAAAGGCCTTGGCGATAATAGCGATGCCAAAGTTAAACAACTTTTTAAAATTGATTTGACTGGTGCGCAAGAAATTACTGGATTGTCCGGTGATCTTTCTGCAAAAGCGGTCAGCAAAACCTTAAGCCTGGATTTTAAAAATGAATTGGTTAACGCAGGCATAGCTGCACAAAATATTCCCGCTAAAATTGAAGGCATGACGTTTGGTGAGGATATTTCTTACAACAATGAAACGCTGCATACATTGTGGGTTTCTAATGACAATGATTTTTTATCCAGCGTGATTGATAGCAAGCATCCCATAGAATTTGCTAACCCCAGTAATTTTTATGTGTTCGGATTTAATGATGCAGATCTGAAAAATTATATTGCCCAAAATTTGAAGGTAGATGTTCCTGAACCATCAAGTTGGGCAATGATGTTTTTAGGTGTGCTCGGATTAATCATACAACGTCGTAGGGCTAGCCGTTAGGTTCATCTGTAAGCCGAATGGCGCAACAAATATCATAACGCGACGTCCACTCCCCTCCCCGATTGGAGGAGGGTTGAGTGGGATCACTTAAGTACCTTTTTACCCTATTTTCATCAGCCTATTTCTGGGACAATAGCGGCTGTTTCTCGCCAATTAGCAGTACCGCTATGAATACCGACGCAATAAACCTGTTTGATCATCCTCGCTATTGGGCCGAATGTTACGGACCCGCACCCTTCTTGCCCATGAGTCGCGCCGAGATGGACAAACTTGGTTGGGACAGTTGCGACATCATCATCGTGTGTGGCGATGCATATGTTGATCATCCCAGCTTCGGCATGGCGGTTATTGGACGCTTCCTGGAATCTCAAGGATTCCGCGTAGGGATAATCGCCCAACCCGATTGGAAAAATGCGGAAGCCTTCAAAGCCCTCGGAAAACCCAACTTATTTTTCGGTGTAAGTGCGGGCAACATGGACTCCATGATCAACCGCTACACTGCTGATTTACGTTTGCGTTCCGATGATGCCTATACACCAGGCGGCATGGGCGGAAAACGTCCAGACCGCGCGGTTACCGTTTATAG
>CBHTVU010000141.1:0-11164 GCA_966096785.1 uncultured Gammaproteobacteria bacterium
GATTAATTCCGCACCGGTTTGGCGAACGCGATCAATATTTACAAAAGAATTGCGTGTCACCCACTGCGAAGCATTATTCACAATTACCTCTTCTTGCCGCTCGAATGAAAAAATATAATCATCCACATCTTGATAAAACACACTGCCCGTTACACGCGCTTTTTTAAACTCATGACGCAGAATAAAATTGGCATCTTTGGATTTTTCCGGGCGTAAGTTTGGGTCAAAACTTTTTTCATCAAATTTTCCCGCTGAATCAAATTTACCCTGAAACAATTCCCCAACCGTAGGAAAACGCGTTGCAGTCGCGAGGCTTATTTGTGCTAACCACTTTTCTGTAAAAGTCCATTGCGATGATAAAGAAACATCAGTATCTGTTTCTTTGCGTTCCTTATATTCTCGAGCTTCGCTTGCACCTACTTGATTGATACCGCCATCAAATGCATGCCAGTGATCAACACGTAAACCCGCCGTCACCGTTACATCATCGAGCACACGAATTTCATCCTCAACAAATACACCCGACAAACTAGATTTCCCCTGAGTTTCTATTGCATAGGTTTTATTGCTGGCTTCGCGCCAGTTGATTGTATTGTAGGTGATACTATCCGTTTCATATTGATTGGATGTTATGCCAAAAGTTAGTTCATGTTCGCCAAATTTTTGCGTGGCTTTTGTATCAAGCGTCCACCAACCGGAGGGGTCAATATCAGTAAATGTCCCTGCTCCATTATTGATACCATTTTGATAACCCTTCGATGTAAATGTCTCTGCTTTGGCCAACCAGAAGTGTGATAAATTTACACCTAGATCCCAATCAGCAATATTTCCCTTAACACCTACACCAGCAAGAATTTCTGTCCGCTCAATGAGTGACAAATTCAGCGCACCCGTGTCCCAATATTTTCCATTGATATTTACGGTTCCGCTGTAAATCGGCTGGCCATTTGCATCGCGCAAATAAGTTGTAGGATTAGTCGTATCCGAATCTGTAGTCCAATAAACTAATAGGCCGTTCACAATCCAATTATCCAAATTCAAATCCGCACGCAAACGCAGTTGATCTTGCGCGTTCTCATCCACCGATGCTGCTGCAAAAATCGGTGTTTGAACAATTAAATTTTTATCGTCTACCGCACCTGTAACGGCAACGCCTGTTGGTTCTTTGGAGGCCGTCAATTGGTTCCAACTCATTGGCTGGCCCGTATTTTCAAAATGGCGATAACTGGCACGCATGGAAAAAGGGCCATCATCCTGAGCAAATGCAAATCCGCCTTCGAAGGTGTAGCCGTTATAAGTGTCGTCGGTGTTGTATTGTTGGTAAGGCTGCGAGAATCCTTGAAGAGTAACAAAAGCTTCATTTTTTTCTGGCGGACGCGTCGTGATAGAAACTATACCGCCCATAGAATTACCAGGATAACGCGCTGAGTAGGGGCCATAGACAATATCGAATTGCTGTACTTCTCCCGGCCCAACAATTCCCCACTTAGGTGGAAAGCCAAATGAATTGCCTAAATAATTTGAAATTACAAAACCATCGACCATCACCATGGTGCGTGCCGATTGTGATGAGTGAGTTCCACGAAAACCTGGCACACCATTGGCGTCACCAATATAACGTTTGCGTACAAAAAAATTCGGCGCGTACTTCATTAGATCTTCGAGGTTAATCGCATTGGTCGCAGCAAATTGGTCCTCGCCTAAAGACACGGCTAAGCCGCGCGGCTCAATACTTATGGGCGCTTCTTTTTGACCAATGACTAGCATTTCTTCAACGGGTGTGTTTGCAGCGAGTTGAGCAAGCGTTTCGTTTGCGAAAGTGGCGGATGAAACAACCAATACTAGAGCCACCGAAATTTGAATCAAAGAAAATAATCGCACCATAACAAGCCTTAAATAAACACATATGAGGTGACTACTTTAGTGAACTTACGCGTTTGCGAGAATGTGACAAAATGTCACACCCAAATTATTTAGCTGGCGTTTAGAATACGAAAACACCTCGTGTTTTGTGATTTTTATTTCGTTTAGGTTTTCGACACATCAAGCTTTCACTGCTATATTTTCCATTTTGAATAAGCTTTTTTTGAGCTATGCCGCTACCTAACCTTAAGGCGTGTTTTTGCGACATCAAATGATGGAATTTATGAAGCCCGAGATGCCAGCTGAACTTGATGCGCCTACTGAACTCATCGAATTGTTTAACCGCGCGAAACAATTGTTGTCGCATAACGAACAACATTTGCGCGGTGATGAAATCTCTCGTACAGCTCAACTGGAACGTGATGTAAAAATTTGGCAACTGGCTCTGCAGCTGGTGCGAAATGAATTGCATGTGCGCGAACTGGAATTGGGCAACACTAATCAATTGATAGAAACATTCCAGGCAATTACCCATGTGGGCATAGTTGAAATGGATGCACAAACACGTGAATTGCGCTGGAGTATGGAAACTTATCGTATCCATGAGACTTCACCGGAAGAGTTCAATCCAACCCTGCATGACAACCTCGGCTATTACACCCTCGAATCTCGCCCACTCATAGAAGCAGCACTTAAAAGCGCCTTGAAGGACGGCAAAATATTCGATCTTGAAGTAGAAAAATACACGGTCAAAGGCAGAAAAATTCGCCTGCGCACCACCTGCTTGCCCATCTACAAAGATGGCAAAATCGTTAAATTAAGCGGTATTTATCAGGACATTACCGAACAAAAGCGCAAGGAAATTTTGCTGCTTGAGAAAGACCACATATTGTCCGAGTCGCAACGTATCGCCCACATCGGCAGTTGGAGTTGGGACTTAAAAGATAAAACAGTGATTTGGTCTGAAGAGACTTGCCGCATCTATGGCGTAGACGTGCGCGCATTTGAACCGACTAAACAATCTTTTATAGACCTGGTCCATCCGGATGATCGCGAGTTTATGCGGCAATGGCGGGAGCAGTGCCTCTCTGGTGACGCTCCTAGCGAACTTGAGTTTCGCATTCTCCGGCCTGACGGCACTGTACGTTTTATTAATGGGCGCGGAAACCTCGAACGGGACAAATTTGGCAATCCGCAAAAAATGGTGGGTACTGTCCAGGACATTACCGAGCGCAAGCAGGCGGAACTTTACCAACAACACCAGAGCCGCATACTGGGTTTAATCGCTGAGAAAGCCTCCCTAAAAACTGTGCTCGGAAACATCGCCAGAGATATTGAATACATTAAACCTCAAGCACTTTGCTCGGTGCTTTTATTAGACGAATACGGACAACATCTTTGGCACGGCGCCGCTCCCAGCCTTCCGGAATTTTATGTGCGGGCCATTGACGGCGCGGCCATTGGCCTTGCTGCAGGCTCTTGTGGCACAGCTGCTTTTACTGCCCAGCGCGCTGTGGTGGAAGATATAAGCACACACCCCTGGTGGAAAGAATATAAAGATCTCGCAGCTAAAGCAGGCTTAGGTGCGTGTTGGTCGCAGCCCATAATGTCTTCAGAGGGACGTGTGTTGGGCACCTTCGCCATCTACCACACAAAACCCACCAGACCAAATGATGAAGACATATGGCTGATAGAGACCGAAGCCAACCTGGCCGCGCTGGCTATAGAGAAAGACCGTGATCGCGCACGACTTGAATTGGCGGCGAGCGTTTTCACTCATGCCCGCGAAGGCATACTCATTACCGATGCCAGCGCCAATATTGTGGACATCAACGAAACATTTACCCATATCACCGGTTACACCCGCAACGAGGTTTTGGGGCAAAACCCCAGTATTTTGCAATCCGGACGCCACACACCAGAATTCTTTAACCAACTTTGGGGCGATCTTACTACTAAAGGATTTTGGTCCGGGGAGATCTGGAACAGGCGTAAAAACGGCGAAATTTTTGCCGAGATGCAAACTATCAGCACTGTCCGGGACGGGGCCGGGAAACCTATTAACTATGTGGGTTTATTTACTGACATAACCCAGCTTAAAGAACACCAACAGCAGCTTGAGTACAGTGCACATTATGATGCGCTCACCCGCTTACCCAACCGTGTACTCCTGGCAGACAGGCTCAAGCAGGCCCTGGCTCGCTGCCACCGTATGGGCAGCTCCCTCGCCGTGCTCTATATAGATCTCGATGGTTTTAAAAGCGTGAATGATAACCACGGGCACGAAATGGGCGACCAGTTGCTAATCAACATAGCGCATCGCTGGAGTGAGGCACTGCGAGAAGGCGATACCCTGGCGCGTATAGGTGGCGATGAATTTATTGTGATTCTGGTAGATCTGGAAAACACCAATGATTACGAACTCATACTGCAACGCCTCTTACAGGCAGCCACAGAACCCGTGGAGGTGAATGATCAACTCTTGCGGGTGTCAGCAAGCATTGGCGTGACTATTTATCCGCAAGACGGCCCTGACGCAGATCAGTTAATGCGGCACGCCGACCAGGCGATGTATCTCGCTAAACAAGCGGGCAAGAATTGCTTCCATGTATTTGATGTGGCTAAAGATGTCGCTGTGAAAATTCATCGCGAAAGCATTGAGCATATCCGCCAAGGGTTAGAAAAAAATCAATTCGTCCTTCATTACCAACCCAAAGTGAATATGCGTACCGGTGAAATAATAGGGCTGGAAGCGCTCATCCGCTGGCAGCACCCGGAACGCGGCCTTCTCCCACCATCCACTTTTTTACCCATCATTGAAGAACATGTGCTGAGCATAGAAGTTGGCGATTGGGTGATTAAACGGGCACTCGCACAGATGGCTGAATGGCGTGCGTCGGGTCTGGATTTATCAATCAGCGTAAATGTAGGCGCCTTACAATTACAGCAGGGAGACTTTGTAAACCGTTTGCGCAAACAACTTATGGACCAAGCCACTATTTCCCCCGGCAATCTTGAGCTGGAAATTCTTGAAACCAGCGCACTAAAAGACATCAATGATATTGCCGAGCAGATGCGGCAGTGTCGTCAGCTAGGTGTAAATTTCGCGGTAGACGATTTCGGCACAGGCTATTCGTCTCTCACTTATTTGAAACGTTTACCAGCAGGATTATTAAAAATCGATCAGAGTTTTGTACGCGATATGCTGGATGACCCCGATGATCTCGCCATAGTAAAGGGTGTTATAGGTTTGGCCGCGGCATTCCATCGTAATGTTATTGCAGAAGGTGTGGAAACTATCGCCCATGGTAAATTACTACTAGAGCACGGCTGCCAACTTGCCCAGGGATATGGTATAGCGCGGCCCATGCCGCCAGAACAAATTCCTGAGTGGATTAAAAATTGGAAACCAGATCAAGCCTGGACCGATTCAGGAACTAAAGAAATATGAATAAATAATTTACGAAATTATTTATTTTTTAATTGCAGAATTTTTTCATCAAATAATCAGCGTGCGAGAAATAAAAAAGTACAAACATCGCCACTACTAATTCATCATTCACATCGCGTACACAAGTCACTATTTAGCTTAATGGCTTATCATCCACGGCCGCGCGGATGGAAACATTTTATTTCCTTCAGCGGTGTACATAAGCGCAGATTTACGAATGGGTTTATCTCCACATCCGCAACTTTTCCCATGCTTATGCTCCCGACGCGCCTGTTGTTCCGCGCGATAATCCGGCGTAGAAAACACGGGTGCATTCATCGCTTTCTCGTTCCGCGCATGCGCCGCACGATTTTCTTTTTTCATATCCAAAAATTCCGGCGCAACCATGATAACGCGTGCAGATAAACTGCCACAGGTTGGGCAAGGGCAGGGTTGGCTGGATGCCTCCATAGTGTTTAGTTCATGGAATAAACCGTGGGTTGTGCATTTGTAATCGTAGACGGGCATGATTGTTCCTTTTTTTAAATCGAGATTTAACTATTTTTCTAAGATTTTTACCCCACCCTAGCCCTCCCCTTGCAGCGGGGCGCGTAGCCGGGAGGGGGACACCGTAACGCTGAAAATAGGGAGTCACTTCCTCCCCTGCCAAGGGGAGGTCAGGAGGGGTAAAACCTATTTATCTTTCGATAACGGAATATCTATCCCCGGCGTAACTTTTTTGCTCGGCCCTTCAGCACTCGGATTCACATCAAAATCAAAAATGTCAGTGGGCAACCATAATGTCGCGCAGGCATTTGGAATATCTACAACACCGCTGATATGCCCTTGTACAGGTGCGCAACCTAAAATTGCGTAGGCTTGCGCTTTGCTGTAACCGAATTTGGTTAAATAATTAATCGCATTCAAACACGCCTGGCGATAAGCGACGTGAACATCCAGATAATGTTGCTCACCATATTCATCTACTGAAATGCCTTCAAAAATTAAATAGTCATCATATTTCGGAGTGATAGGACTAGGCTTAAATATCGGATTTTTAATCGCGTATTTTGCCATGCCATCTTTAATTAAATTTACGCGCAGGTGAATCCACCCGGCCATTTCAATTGCACCGCAAAAAGTAATTTCACCGTCGCCTTGGCTAAAATGTAAATCGCCTACAGACAAACCACCGCCTTTAACGTAAACCGGAAAATAAATTTTTGAGCCGCGCGATAGGTCTTTAATGTCGCAGTTACCACCGTGCTCGCGAGGAGGAACGGTGCGCGCGCCTTCTGCTGCTGCAACTTTGGCGGCATCGGGAGCCATGCGACCCATGTGTGCGGTATCGGCATAGGGAAGAGTTGCCAATGCAGGTACACGCTCTGGTTCAGTGTCATACAATTCTTTTTCGCGCTTGTTCCACTCCGCCAACATTTCTTTCGATGGCAAACAACCAATCAAACCAGGGTGAACCAAACCTGCAAATTCTACATTCGGCACATGGCGAGATTTGGTGAACATGCCGTTAATATCCCAAATAGATTTTTGAGCTTCCGGAAAATGCTCCGTTAAAAATCCGCCACCATTTTGCTTGGAAAAAAATCCGTTGAATCCCCACAGGCTTTCCTGAAATGCACCTATGTCTAAAATATCCACCACCAACAAATCACCCGGCTCAGCACCTTCCACACCGACAGGCCCGGAAAGAAAATGCACCTGCGATAAATCAACGTCGCGCACATCATCAGCGCTATCATTGTTGGCAATTTGCCCACCAGTCCAGTCGTAACATTCGATAATAAAATCATCACCAGGTTTGACTGTTTTTACTATAGGAATATCAGGGTGCCAACGATTATGAATCATGTCATTTTCGTAGGGCGATTTTGTTAAATCTATTTTGATAATCGTTTCAGCCATAATCTGACTCCTGGAGATGTGAGCGAAATGCTATTAACCGCCGGGCTTTCGCGAAGCCCGTGTTAGCGTCCGAATCAGTATCCAATGGGAGACAAATACGAGCCATACGACAAACAGCCAAGCGAACTGCGTTATTTGACGTATAGACGGAGACAATGAATATTCGGAGGGAAACTGAATAGTTCATGGATTTTTTAAAAGTGACTATTCCCTGTCGATAATCCCATGATCAATTCTCAAATAACTTAACGGGCATTGTGTTTTTTGCGATAGATTTTTTTACTTTGATAATTTTCTTGTCTCTGTATACCCCGCTGTTCCAGCGCACCTACATGGCCATCAGCCCCGGCCCTTGCTTCGTGTCTGGTTTGTCTTGCCTGACCCAGTTCAAGACGCCCGGCTTCTTGTGCACTCAATGAACCATTACCTACGCCTTGGGCAATTCTTTGTTGTTGGTTGGCATTGCGCTGTACATCTTTTTGCATACGTTGTGATGAGAGAGAATCCGGATTACCCGTTTGTGCATCGTGTTTTTGCTGATAAATTTCTGCGCTAACTTTATTTTGTTGTTGCTTGATTTTTTGCGCCTCGGCTGACGACAATTCGCCATCTTTTAATGCGGCTACCTGCATATGGTTAACACGGCTTTCTGCGTGTTCCAGCCTTGCAGCTTCTTTCGTGTTTAATTCACCGGATTTCAGGCCCTGCTCAATGCGCTCTTGTTGTTGGGCATTTCGTGTTGCTTCCGTCTCCAGCGTTTGAGCAAAAGTTTCAACTGAATAAAGTGTTAAAAAAATAACTAGGGTTTTTGAAAGTGTCATGTTTATCTACTCATGGTTAGTTTATTAAATAATTAAAAACATCCAAACTCATGAGCTATAACGTGCATGTCGGCATTAGGTTGACAAAAAATTGAAATAATTTTCTGTATAAAAAGAGCTTATTTATATACTAATCAATAAAAGCGGCTTTCATTGTTCTTACCGATTTCCCGATAACCAAAATTATCGAGAATAATGGCAAAAACTGGTGACTACTTCGCAAAAGCGATAGTATGTGGCTCACATTGCAAACCGGGGAATCGGAACATTAAGGTAGCGTTAAGGCTGGAAATGTTTAAACTTCCCCGTCCAAAGCAAAAAAGCTTTTATTTACGTCAAAAAAAGAGGGTTAACACTATGAATAAGTCGATGATGGTAGGTGTGCTGTTAGGCGTAGGCGTTGCGACAATTGGCGGGGCTGTTGCTGGTTACCAGCATTTTAAGCAACCTGATCATGCAGAAGTGCTTAAAGCTGTTGCCATCACCAAAAAAGTGAAAGTACCTCATGAGGAATGCCACGACAAAACTGTCGTACATCAAAAAGAAGTAAAAGATCAAAACCGTATTGCCGGTAAAGCTATAGGCGCTGTCTTAGGCGGTGTTTTAGGTCATCAGGTGGGCGGCGGTAACGGTAAAAAAGTAGCTACTGTCGCCGGTGCTGTAGCAGGTGGTTACGCAGGTGACCGTGTGCAAAACAATATGCAGAAAAACGACACTTACACGACTGTAGAAAAAGTATGTTCTACCGCCTATGAAACCCGTGAAGATATTGATGGGTATAACGTCACCTATCGTATAAAAGATAAAGAAGGCCAAGTAAGAATGGATTACGACCCAGGCAACTCAATTCCTGTTAAGGATGGTCAACTTGTTCTGACCCCGGGTGAAAGTATTTAATTCACCAGATGAACCACTAATTTCCACCACAAACCCGGACTATTCCGGGTTTGTTCTTTTCAGCGATCACGTTTAAAACTTCTTGGTACGTTAGCCAACAGAATCCTCGATGCCGAACCGACAATATAGTTAAGGAAATCATCTCCCATGTCGGATTCGATTATGAAAAAGTTAATTCTTATCCCTTTATCAATAGCAGTTTTAACAGCGCTATTGCTACCCGGTTGTCTGGGAACACCTGACAATGTACAAGCTGTCACCAATTTTAAATTAGAAAAATACCTGGGCACCTGGTACGAAATTGCACGTCTTGATTACATCCACGAGCGCGGTCTGAATCAAGTCACCGCAACCTACAGTTTGCATAGCAACGATGAAGTAAAAGTTTTAAATCGAGGTTACGAAACTGCAAAATCTCGTTGGCGTGAAAGCGAAGGTAAAGCATTTTTTGTTGACGGCAAAGATAAGGGGTATCTTAAAGTATCTTTCTTGTGGCCATTCTACAGCTCTTATGTTGTGTTTGATATTGATGATAACTACCAATATGCGCTTGTGACCAGTTCCGATAAATCCAATTTGTGGATACTCGCAAGAACACCGACCATCTCCGGTGAAATTAAAGCCAGCCTTATTGCGAAAGCAACTGCACAGGGTTTTGATACAACTAAATTAGTCTATGTTGAGCAAACCGAAATCCCAAAAGCGCAATAAGAATGGCGCGGCTTATGTTCAGTACTCGCTGTCCCTGTGAACACCTGCGTTTATTTTTTTGTCTAATCAAATTTAAATTCCTAACCATATAATCACCCCGTTCCAATCGCTCAATATTCAGATTGGCTTCATAAATCTCTGCTAGTCTTTACTTGCATCTCTTGTATTGGGCGTACGGCATCATCCGGTGCCGTAAAAATAATCGAGAATTTATCATGAAAAAAATTATTATCTCTTTGACAATATCTACCGCACTCTTTTCAACTTCCTCCTTTGCTGCACTAAACAGTTATTTGCAAATAAAAGGTAGCAAAGGATCGTCCCAGGTAATTAGCTGCCCTAATGGTGCTTGTGTGGTGCCAAACTTGGTGGCAGATACTTATACTGTCAGCGTAGTAGATGCACAGGGAAAATCTGCTAGTGTTGAAGGGAAATACGAATGTAGTATTGTTTCACCCCGCGACTCAGCATCCGGACTTGCGACAGGCAAACGTATGCACAAACCTTTTGTTATCACCAAAGAGTTAAATTCGTCGTCGCTGGAAGTAGCACAGGATGAAAAAGATCTCGCTATTAATTGTGTAAGTAACCCAGCAGCACCTACGGTTGAAGAGCTCAAAGCAAAAACAGCAACTTATGATCTAAAAGCAGCAAAGAAATAAATTAGTTATCGACAGAATAATTAGCTGGTCTATGAAAGCCTCTTTGGAGTAATACCAAAGGGGCTTTTTTACTAATGGCATAATAGAAAAAACCAACCTTTAAATGGAGAGTTTAAAAGTTGGCAAGGAGCAACACCTTACTGGAAATGTAATAACCTGTTTAAAAAAACTTTACACCGAGAGATAAGACGCTACCTTTGCCTCATCGATAGATGATCTTAATTCTTCATGTACTATCTCGCCCTTTTCAATGACTAAAATCCTATCCGCAATATCCAACGCAAAACTTAAAACTTGCTCGGATACAATAATGGACAACCCACGTTTGTCACGAATAGCTTTTAGTGTGCGTCCCATTTCGCGAATGATAGATGGCTGAATACCCTCTGTAGGCTCATCCAACAACAACATTTTAGGATCGCTTGCCAAGGCTCGGGCGATTGCTAATTGCTGCTGTTGACCACCCGATAAATTTCCACCGCGCCTACTGCGCATTTCATGCAACACGGGAAACATATCGTAGAGCTCTTGCGGTACAGATTTTTTGTTGGTTGCCGTTAACCCAGTTTCGATATTTTCTTTCACGGTCATACTGGAAAAAATCATGCGCCCCTGAGGGACAAAACCAAAACCGCTAGCAACGCGTTGATAACTTTTTAAATTACTAACTTCCTTTTCGCCAAGCTTAACACTACCCTGCGAGCTTGGAATCACGCCCATTAAAGATTTCATCAACGTGGTTTTACCCATGCCGTTACGCCCCATAATGGCGACGATTTCGTTGGGTTGGATTTTAAAATTTAAACCGTGTAAAACTTCACTTTGGCCGTAACATACACGGTAATCGGAAACTGATA
>CBHTVU010000142.1:0-11128 GCA_966096785.1 uncultured Gammaproteobacteria bacterium
GATGGAAAAAGTTAACGCATCTCCTATTGGAAGTTGATAAGCATAGAGAAGATCTCGAAAATTATTTTTCAAGCACATCGAAAAACGCGACCTCGCATCAGGCTTGGTATTTAAATGAAGTTTCTAAAGGTCCTCAACCAGAGTGTACTGGCGCAGTAGAGTTGCTTACAAATGCAAGAAAATTAAGGCAAGGATATACAAAATGAAAAGAATTAAATCTGTAATCTTATGGGCAACCATATTTTTTACTTCTAGTTCATTAGCATATAGGCAAGATGTTCATATGTTAATGACAGACTATGTAGCTAATCAATCGGTTTTAGGGAACGAGGTTATCTGGGCTGAGTGGGGGGTGGACCGAAGTAGTGAATTTAGTTATCGACCAGTTAAAACTAAATTTAATCAGTACGCTCCTTCGACGTTAAATTTTACTAATTTATTGAAATATGGGGTTGATGGTGAAGACGAAAATGTGGATGTAAATAGTGTTTTTAATCCAGATTTCTCTAGCCGTGCGTACGATCATTTTTATAATCCGCAGAGTAATGAAAAACTATCCGTGTGGTATACAGGGCAGAAAAATTACACATCTCCAGATTGGATGTTAGAGGGACTCGATAGCCCTGCAATCAACACGCAGAACTTTTCCTATGCGGATGCACAATTCTACTTTTATTCAGCTTTTGCTGGGGAAACCGTCGACCAAAGAAATGCAAATATGGGGAGAATGTTTCAGGCTTTGGGGCATGTAGTTCATCATATTCAAGATATGGCTCAGCCAGAACATACACGACTTGACCCACATTGTGATGCGGAAGAATGTTTGAAGTGGTATGCGAGGTTAGGCGATGATGATAGTAGCCAGTACGAACAATTTACCCAAGATTTATTAAATTGCGGAGCATTGGTTTACGCCGCCGACACCTCTTTAATATCCTGTCCTAATGTAAAAGGGTGGAATGGCAATTGGATGGGGAAAAAGATAAATATAGGTGGTTATTCGGCACCCGTTGTTTTTTCGACCCCTCGTGATTATTGGCACAATGTAAGTGGAAGTGGAATCGCTGATTTCTCCAGTACAAATTTCATCACTAATGATACATCTTTTGTAATCGCATCGGCCCCTCTACCGTTCGATAAACGTCTTTTACCTGCAAGTGTTAATTTACCTTTGCCTGCAGGTAGCGACACTTTTATTAGTCAGTCTACTTTGGGGAATTTATTACCATCTGGTCAACTTGGGTCGCTGGAAAAATATAAAAACTCAAAAATGACTTTTGTTGGCATTCACGCAAAGGATAAACTAACTCAACAAACTATAGATATTTCGCAAATGGCCACTTTTTCAATTTTTAATGAGCGTATGCAAGTTACTGGTACAACTCATGTCTTGGAACCATACGGATTTTTCTCAACCAATAACTTCAATCTTGAACAATGGGCTTCAAACTTACTTCCACGAGCTGTGGGTTACAGCATCGGCTTAATAAATCACTTTTTTAGAATTAGGCTTAAGGTTTCTGTTGAACCATCATTAGGCACGGACGCTATTAAGGTAAAAAATAATTCTGCTTATGATTTTTCTGGACAACTAAGATTTTTTTATGATGACGAATATGGTATTAGGCATTTTCATTCATCTGTAGATGCCAATTTACTGGCTGGTAAGTCGACCCAATATATTCATCTCGAAGTTGGTGCATCTAAAAAGCCAACAAAAAACTTTTACGTTATAGCTGTCGAGAATGGAACAGACCATGCGGTTGCAGTGAGGCCGTTTCAGTATGACGCGGAAGTTTCGGATAGCTCGAGTTCAAGTTCTAGCTCAAGTTCGACAAACCTTGTTTGCAACAGATGGTTCAAATCAGATAATTACAGCTGCAATCTCAACCCACCACACCCAGGGTGGCCTTGTACCGAAGGTGGAGTCGCAATTCCTGGCGGTACCTGGGGAAGGACAACAACATTTACGGTAAATATGGGTTCAACGTCAGGTGATGTACTTTTGTTGTATGCTATTTATCCATCGGCATCACAATCAGGGGCCAAAGTAACTGTGTATGGTGGCGGGACACAGGTTAGTAAATACGTTGATGGTGGAAATTACTGGAATTTTGGTTCCGGCTGGGCGAAAACTTTTTATTACGACGCATCTTTGAGCAGTTCACGCACGGTCACTATCTCGGTTGAAAAGTCTGAAGATAATATTCCATTCACTGTAGGTATTGGGTGTCCGTCAAGCGCTTTTGAGGATGTCAGAGCTCGATAATCGAAAATAAATGTGATCTTGTTCGAAAAAACGTAAACAGTAGAAAGCCTCATACTTAAGGTGCTTTCTACACCTATGATTGTAGAATGTAATTGCAAAAGATTTTCGTTTCCGATGAAAACAAATGGACCGGATTGGGATGGTGACGCTAACTAGCCACAGGAAAATTACAGCACTATCGCAATCAGGTTTTAAATAATTACTTTCTAGATAAAAATTTAATAGAGTTAAGCTAATGAACTTTTCATTTTTGAAATCTATAAGCTTAATAGTTTCGTTATTTGTTATTGCATGCGCTAATAATCAATCATGTCTCAAAAAAGTATATATAGCACTTTGCTAGCGGCTAAAAGGGCTAAAGCTCAGATAAAACCAGTCTTTTACTGATGTTGGTTGTGGGTCTGAAGGTTGCAAAAAAATTTAATGGACAACTTGCTTTTTGGTTTTGTTAGTAGTGCTCAGCTAATCAAAAATTTTTGTAGGAAGAAAAATGAAAAGATATTTAGGGATTTTACCGTTAATTCTTTCCGGCTATTCCTCTGCTGGTGGATGGACGGAGCCTTTAACGGTCGAGACGGTATTTACTGAAGGTGCTACAGATCTTATTGTGATTCAATCCAGTGGCGGATCTCAAAGTGTAAGCGGTTGCGTAATAAATAATTGGATTTTCGTTGCGGACAATGAGAATAGACGGAATAGGGGGTACAGCACAGCTATGGCTGCTTTGGCAAGTGGTAAAAAAATATCAATTTGGTATGGTGACACATGTGCTGCATGGTCGTACCACAGTGCCACCGCAATTAAGCTTTTGAAATGATCTCATGAATCTGTCTAATTAATATTTGATTAATTAAAAACTCTTAATAATTTTTACTTTCGGCTATACCTTATGAGTAATTTAAAGTTTTTTCTATTGGCTATATTTTTTACATCATCAATCGCAAATGCTGATTATTCACGCACAATAAAGCAAGTTGTATGTCACGTTAAAGAAGTCTCCCCAATTTGTCAGGTTATGCTCAATGGTACACCGAATAGTCAACCAGCCTGCGCAAGTGACGGATGGCGTTACTCGTTTGATGGAGTTACTTCGGAGGGAAAAAATATTCTTTCATTACTACTTGCTGCTCAAATGGCAAAACAAACCGTAGTGATTGGCGGTCGTGGAGCATGTACTTTAAGTCCTAACTCAGAGGACATAAGACACGTTTATATAGTTACTCCTTGATGTTCAAGTAATGCCTCGATTAATTTCATTATTTGCTTGTTGTCTGCTGATTTTAGGTTGCGCAACGAAAACTGTCGCACCTCAAAACATAACCTATGGTGAAAGATCAACACTAAACTTCACTGGCAAAGGCGCTGCTGCAGGTATGATGATGGATGCCTATATGGGTGGTGCAGGGGTTGCTATTGGAATTGCGATAGATGAAGGCATTGCTAAGGATATAGCGGCAAATCTTGCAAGTAGATCTGGCGGGTTTGACATGCTTGCGTTGATGGGGCAAGAGTTGAAATCAACCGCTAAAATTACAAACAAAAAACGCAAACAAATTTTTTCCACAAGAATAATTGTAGAAACTTATGGATTTCGTTCTGCCAAAGGTGATGGGGATAAAGTATCTGCCTGGTTTAAGATTCGTTTCAGTGATCAAGGTAGTGATGTTGTTTTAAATTATCCTGATGATTTCGCGTCACCTGCAGTCATTGAATTTAATGATGCGAAGAAAAATCCGGAGCTTGCTTTCAATACCCTAAAAAGCGCTACGGATTTGGTTTTGGCAAAATGGATTTCTACGCTGAAATGAAATCTGTGTGCAATTCATAGGTTTTTGACGAATTCCTATTTTAATTTCATGGTATCGAAGATCTCGATTTATCCTATGTCAGATCGCTGTCGGCAAGGTGAATTTTTTAATTTGGAAAATTGGGATTAGAGTAAAAAAATTTAAGTATCTGCTAGTCTGGAAAGTCCTTTAGTTTATTTTACTTTATTCCCGCTTTGATTTTAGGGAAGATTTTTTGAAGTATGTCTATCGGTTAGGATAGCTGAGGCTAAAATATTGCATTGAAGTCATATCAAAATTAATGTGTGAAAATGAGGAGTCAATGATGTGTTTTTTAAAAAAGGTATTTTTAGGATTTGGACTATTATGTTCCGTAAGTTCGTATGCCTGGATTCCAGCAGGAGATACTGTAACGATTGACGATGTTATTATCTGGAATGGCGCTAGTTCAGATGTGGTATTTAAGCTATCGAGTGGTTATTACTGTTATATAAAAGCTGATGAGAAAAACACGCTCTCGGAGATTCTTGCTGTTTGGGCTGCAGGTAAAAAAGCTTCAATCCATTGCCATGATGCCGAGGAAGATAAGGCGGGATATAAGGCGCATTACTTGCACCGAATTGTTGCTTTTCGAAATTCATAATCTACTAAAAGGTGGGTTGCTAAAAGTTGAAGGTCGGGGCCTAAAGCTAACGCGTAATATTTGTTGGACAAGTAAAATTAAATGGAGGTGTTTGCAAGCCAGACATTATTCCTCCGCTTATTTTTTACCCCGAGTTTCAAAAATTCAGGGGGGATGTTTTTAGCAATCAAGATGGCGATATCTTTTTAACTTATCCTGATGATTTTGCCTCGCCCGTGGTTATTGAATTTAACGATGCCAAGAAAAATCCGGAGCTTGCTTATAATACCTTGAAAGACGCTACGGATCTGGTGTTGGAAAAATGGATTTCCATGCTCAAATAAAAGTTGTGTGGGAAAAACAATCAGGCTTTTTTAACAAATTCCGATTTCAATTTCATTGCGCCAAAACCCTCGATTTTGCAGTCTATATCGTGATCGCCGTCCACTAAGCGAATATTTTTTACCTTGGTGCCTACTTTTACCGACGATGATGTCCCTTTCACTTTCAAATCTTTGATCACAGTTACTGTGTCGCCGTCTTGCAGGATATTGCCGTTTGCATCTTTAAATATTTTTAAGGAATCGCCGGTGATTGCTTCGCTGGCGGACCATTCGTGGGCGCACTCGGGACATACATAGAGATTGGCATCTTCATAGGTGAACTCAGAGTTGCATTTGGGGCATGAGGGTAGGGCGGTCATGATGGAATCCAGGCAGATCTTAGGAGGTCGAAAATTGAGTTTCGGCTGTGGATCTAGCCGATTTAACGGCGCGCATTGTACGGGAAGCTCGAGCCGGCTGCTGGTCTTTTCCGGGGTATGTCTGGCAAGGGCATTTGTTAATGGCTCTGGTCCATGCTTATGGCTATAATGCCCGACTCATTTGCGAGCCATGAAGTTTTCAGGTCGCTAAAATTGTTTAGGTCGGGTTATCAGTGAATTCATCCAGCGAAGAAAACAGTGATTTTGCGCTTGTCGCCGATCAAGTAGAGCCAGCGGCAAGTGACGTTGCACAGGTGCTCGAGGGCGGAGAGGCTGCTGCTGAACCCCAGTCGCGTCCAACTCAGGGTGAAATGCCATTTGCGATAGTCCACGGTAAGGCCTATACCCAGCTGCCGCAGGATTTGTATATTCCACCGGATGCGCTTGAGGTTTTCCTTGAAGCGTTTGAGGGCCCATTAGACCTATTGCTCTACCTTATTCGGCGCCAAAACATTGATATTTTAGATATCAATGTGTCCGAAATTACGACTCAATATATGGCTTACGTTGACCTGATGGATTCGAGTCAGTTTGAGTTGGCTGCTGAGTATCTGGTGATGGCGGCCATGTTGGCGGAAATTAAGTCGCGTATGTTGCTACCTCGGTCAAGCGAAGAGGCTGAGGAAGAAGATGATCCGCGTGCATCACTTATTCGTCGTTTGCAAGAATATGAACGCTTTAAGCAAGCAGCTGAGGATCTCAATGCCTTGCCACGTATTGGTCGAAATGTGTACCAAGCCACTGCGCAGGCGCCAGATCGCAGCCTGACGCGGCTTGATCCTGATGTTGAGCTGCAAGAACTTTTGCTCGCGCTTTCAGAAGTGTTGCGCCGTGCGGATATGTTTGAAAGTCACCATGTTTCTAAAGAAAAGCTTTCCACTCGTGAGCGTATGGCCCAGGTTTTGGACCGGCTCGCGAATAACCACTTCGTACCTTTTGTGAGCTTATTTAAGGTAGAGGAAGGGCGATTGGGTGTTGTAGTTACCTTTTTGGCCGTTATGGAATTGATTAAAGAATCCCTTGTTGAAATTGTGCAAAGCGAATCCTTTGGCCCCATTCACGTAAAAGCAAGAATGCAATGACAGACGAAATTTTAGAAGAGAATTTATCGCCCGAAGAAATCGGTGCAGATGAGGCGGCGAGCACAGCTGACTTGAGGGAAGAGGCTGGTGAGCCTGCAACCGTTACAGTGACTCAACAACCGGTCGATAAAGCCATGTTGCGCAAAATTGTCGAAGGTGCAATTTTGGCCGCGGCACAGCCAATGACAATCGCGCGTATTCTCGAATTATTTGATGAAGAGGTCGCTCCGGAAAAAGATGAAGTGCTTGCTGCTTTGCAAGATATCCAAGCCGACAATGCCGAGCGCGGATTCGAATTAAAAGAAGTTGCATCGGGTTGGCGTTTTCAAGTACGTGAAGAAACTGCGCCCTGGGTGAATCGTTTGTGGGATGAAAAGCCGCAAAAATATTCACGAGCATTATTGGAAACGCTCGCACTCATTGCTTATCGACAACCCATTACGCGTGGCGATATAGAAGAGATTCGCGGTGTAGCGGTTAGCTCGCACATTATGAAAACCTTAATGGAACGCGATTGGGTAAAAGTTGTTGGGCATCGCGATGTACCAGGTCGTCCCTCTCTTTACGCAACTACTCGCCAATTTTTGGATTATTTCAATTTAAAAAATCTGGAAGATTTGCCGTCTCTCAGTGAAATTCGTGATTTGGACGAATTAAATAATGTGCTCAATTTGGGTGATGAAGAAGGACTTGGCGAAAAAGATGATGAAGTAATTCCAGATACCTCTGCTGACGTCAGTGTTGATGTGGCAGCTGATGAAGAACCGGAAGAATTTGTTGATGGTGAAGAAGCTTTTGTCGATGCAGATGAAGAGCCTTCAGCTTTAGAAGAGCAGTCTCCATTATTAAATACAGAATCGAATGCGGAAAATGCAATCGACCATGATGAAAATACTGATGAGGAAAATAACAAGGCTTAAGATAAACCCTGAGGCTTGTAACAGACTATGGTAAAAAAAACTGACCCTACTTTTGATAGTTCATCAAAAGGCCCCGATTTTTCAAAGGGCAAAAAAGCTGGTAACAGCAATTCTGTCAGTGCAAATCGCGACAAATCCGCCAAGGCTGTGAAGCCAGCGATTGCCGAGTATTTTGCGGCGGCTACTGAAAAAGCGAGCCGAAAAAAGGCTGCTGACAATTTATCGGCTGAATTTAAAGCCAAACATTCTTCCAAAAGAAAACCCGAGCTTAAAGAGCGTGACCCACGTGCGGAAAAATTTGGCGATAAAAAAGCAGCCAAATTAAATTATGCAGTGGATTCAGATACGACCAATTCTGGCGAAACAGCAGACGAAAAATTACAAAAAGTTTTAGCGCGAGCTGGCATAGGTTCGCGTCGTGAAATGGAGCGCGCTATAGAAGCCGGTCATGTAAAAGTGAATGACCGTATTGCGACCTTGGGTGATCGTGTAACTCCAGAAGACAAAATATTTGTTGATGGAAAGCGCATAGTAGTGCGCACTGAAGCAACACGTCGACGGGTAATTTTATACAACAAGCCTGAAGGGGAAATTTGCTCGCGCTCAGATCCGGAAGGTCGCCGCACAGTTTATGATGGTTTACCACCGTTGAAAGGTGAGCGTTGGATTTCTATTGGTCGTTTAGATTTCAATACCAGTGGTTTATTGCTATTTACGAACGATGGTGAATTGGCAAATAAATTGATGCATCCTTCTTCGGTTATTGATCGCGAATATTTGGTACGTATTCAAGGCAATGTTGATGACGAAATGAAGCAAGCACTTCTGGAAGGTGTGTTGCTCGATGATGGTGTCGCACGTTTTACAGACATTGTCGACGGTGCTGGCGAGTCGCGTAATCGTTGGTTTTACTGCGTAGTAATGGAAGGACGCAACCGCGAGGTGCGTCGCTTATGGGAATCACAAGGTGTAAAAGTAAGTCGTTTGAAGCGTGTGCGTTATGCGAATATTTTTATTCCATCGCATGTTCGCGTTGGTCAATGGACAGAGCTCAGCGAAAAAGAAATTGCTGATTTATGTTTAACGGCTGGTTTCGACAAAGATACCCACACCAAACTAATGCCACCTTCGCGCGATGAAAAAAGTCAGCGTGCGCGTCACGAAAATAAATTGCGCGCTGCCTCCGCACCACCACGTAGAACCAAGCCTGCACCGCGAAAGCCAAAGCCGGAGTAACGGTTAGAAAAATAAAAAAGCCAGATTAGTATCTACTAACCTGGCTGCTTAATAATTCTCACTTAAAGAAGATTTAAGCTAAGCGGTCGCTACATTAATCAAATCTCTTACACAATTCCGGCCAGCTTGCTTTGCAAGGTAGAGTGCTTTGTCCGCGCGGTCGAATAAGTCACTGATGTGTTCTTTTTGTGCAGATTCTCGTGTGCTTATGCCAATACTCACTGTTGGTTTTATGGTGTTGCCATTTTTTCCTAAAGTGATGCTACTAATTTCTTTGCGTAGGCGTTCAGCAATAATTCTTGCGCCTGAGTCGTTGGTTTTGCGCAATAAAATAACAAACTCCTCTCCGCCGTAACGAAAGCTGATGTCAGTTTCGCGGCAGACGTTTTCTATGGTGCGTGCAATAGCTTGAAGAACGTCGTCGCCAACCCCGTGACCATGTTCATCGTTAATCCGTTTAAAATGATCTACATCAATCATCAAAACCGATAATTCATAGTGATGACGTTCAGCCAGTTGTAATTCACGGCGCAGTGCATTGTCCAGGGCTGCACGATTACCCAGGCGTGTAAGTGGATCGAGCAACGCCATTTGCAGCGCCGCATGGTACCTCAGGGCATTTCGTAATGGATAAACCAGCGCACCCAGGAATATCTCGAGAGTCTTTAACTCGTTCTCCCCGAAACGTTTGCTGCGGTTAAAAATAATTTCGCCTAAGTAGCCTTCATCAATCGTAAGGCGATAATCACAATGGTGCAGCGAGTCACGCCCGAGCTTGGTGATGTCTTTGTTATTGGCAAAGCGAAACTGGATGCCGCCTATAGGAACAATTGCCTGCATATGTTTAAAAAAAATCGCCAACACTTCGTTCGGCTCAAGCGTCATTTGCAGCGCCTGGATAAGTTTTGCCTTGGCCTCAATCTCTTGTTCGGGTGTGAGCGGAGCTTTGGCGCTAAGAGGAAGCACTTTGCTGCCGGTCAACATTGTCATATCCCGCATATATTTTTACCTTTCTGATTGAGTGCTGATTTTTCAGTGGCCTATGATAGGTCGGGCTGAATAAGATTTTTCCCTTTGATCGTGCTTAAGCGAAATCTGTGCCACTCGGCTTTTAAAATAATAAATCCATTAAAATCAATTGGTTATTGTTGTTTTTAGATGTGGTGTGAGTAGGTGCCGCCAGCCAGACGACGCAATTTGATGTTGCCGTGAGGAAAGCTTTTGCCGCCAGCCAAAATTTTGGCGGCATATCAAATTGGCGTAGGTAAGGTTCTATGTTTCTGACATGTGGTGTTTGATAGGCAACCTATTAGGGCGGCTTCAGGCTTTATGCAGGGAGAGTATTTCGGGCGCTGCAAACAGTGCCTAATCGCACCTGCTTGTGATAGTATTGCGGCCTTTATTTTGGCCGGGGCGAAAGTATAAAAACTTCGCTTTTTTCAGCCACTTGCGTTAACTGGCATTCACCAGTTTTAGACTCATAATCTAGCTTTATTTAATAACCAAAGCCTTATTTAAAAGGAACGCTGTATTCCCATGGTCGAATTCGCAAAAGAAATTTCACCGGTAAGTATCGAAGACGAAATGAAGCAATCCTACCTTGACTACGCCATGAGCGTAATCGTAGGACGTGCACTCCCAGATGTACGCGATGGCTTAAAGCCCGTTCATCGTCGCGTTTTGTTCGCTATGAGCGAGTTGAACAACGATTGGAATAAACCTTATAAAAAATCTGCCCGTGTGGTGGGTGACGTTATCGGTAAATATCACCCGCATGGTGATACCGCTGTATATGACACCATCGTTCGTATGGCGCAGCCATTTTCACTGCGTTATATGCTGGTGGACGGTCAAGGTAACTTCGGTTCTGTAGACGGCGACCGTGCTGCGGCAATGCGTTATACCGAAATCCGCATGGCGAAAATTGCGCATGATTTGCTAGCCGATCTGGATAAAGAAACTGTCGATTTCGTACCTAACTACGACGGCACAGAACAAATTCCAGCGGTAATGCCGACCCGCATTCCTAACCTTTTGGTGAATGGTTCGTCTGGTATTGCAGTAGGTATGGCGACCAATATTCCACCTCACAATCTAGCGGAAGTCGTACGCGGTTGTTTGGCTGTTATTGATAACGCCGACGTAACTATCGAAGAATTAATGGAGTTTATTCCTGGGCCAGATTTCCCAACAGGTGCGATTATTAATGGTCGTGCAGGAATCGTTCAGGCGTATCGCACCGGGCGTGGCAGCATTGTTGTTCGCGCAAAAACCGAAATTGAGCGCGATGAAAAAACCGGTCGCGAAACAATTCTGGTTCATGAAATTCCCTACCAACTCAACAAAGCGCGTTTGATTGAACGCATCGCCGAGCTGGTAAAAGAAAAGAAAATCGAAGGCATTAGCGAATTGCGCGATGAGTCTGACAAAGACGGTATGCGCATCGTTA
>CBHTVU010000143.1:0-11025 GCA_966096785.1 uncultured Gammaproteobacteria bacterium
TGGATTGCAGCATTTACGTTTGTCCGGATTGTTTCAATCTTTTTGTCAGCAACAGGGGCTGCCGCAGCAACTGCATTATCGGGCTTCAGGCCTATTCTGTTTTCGTCTTTGGTATCAATCTGGGCGACCTGGATTTTGATATTTTTAACCATCTTGGTGAGGACTTCACCAAAGCCGACCTCTTCAAACTGCATTTCCGTACCCGCGTCGTGCGCGATATCCATGAGGTATTGAACACCATCAGACCACCTTACTGTGCTAGCTATTTGCAGCGACAGATTATTAAAAATTTGTCCTGGCTCATACAATTTTGCCGTTACATTGGACAACACGGGAATAACTGGATCTTTCAGTTTGAATCGTTTTATATACTGTTCAAATTTTTCTTTGGCGGGTTGCATGAAACGCGAATGAAACGCCCCGCTGGTATTTAATGGGTAATACATTACATCGCCATAGGCAAAAAGTGCTTGTGCCTTACCGATTTCCTCAATGGCCCCAGAAATTACAATTTGCAGTGGGGAGTTGTAATTTGCTAGATCGATATTGGTTAAACCATTTTTTTGGAGTATGCCTTCAATTTCTTGCTTGCTGGCATTCAGTATGGCGGCCATAGCCCCCTCATCCGTTTGGCTCATCAATTCGCCGCGTTTTTTTACCAGCTTTAAGCCCGCTTCAAAATCAAAACATTCAGCGGCAAGCAGCGCATTGAACTCACCCAAGCTGTGCCCGGCAACGTAATCGGGCGTTACCCCTGTTTCCTGAATTTTTTTGTAATAGGAAAGTGCATTAACAACATACAATGCAGGTTGCGTAAATTGGGTTTTACTTAATTCTCGACGTGGATCCTCGAGGCAAAGTTCTTTAATTGAATAACCCAAAGCCTTATCAGCTTTTTCTGTTAACTCAGGGAATTCATCAAATAAAGATCCACCCATGCCTTTGGCTTGAGATCCTTGTCCTGGGAACATATAAGTTTTCATCGCTTACTCCTATGGTATATGACAGTAACAATCTTAAAAAATCTTGGTTTTAATCAGTATTATTTTCCGCGCGCTGCTTCAAAGGAACTACCATCTCTGCAAGCATATCGCCGTGTTAATTCCACCAAAACCCATGCTTAATTTCAGGGCATGTACTATTTGTTTGGTGTGACCTTCATCGGTAATCCAGCTAAATGAGTCATCAATCGGACGACTCAGGTTTTTTGTAGGGTGAAGTTTCCCTTCACGCATTTGCAACATGGTGGCAATTAATTCAATATTGCCAGCTGCGGTAAGGCCATGGCCGGTTATGGATTTGGTTGCGTTGATTGACGCTTTATTTAATCCACAGGCGGAGAGTGCCTTCAATTCAGTTTCATCACCAATAATTGAGCCAGTGCCATGCGGATTGATGTAATCAATATCTGTCGCCGATAGTTTTGCCTGGTCGAGCACACTTCGAATAGCGGCGGTTTCTCCCGCGTGGGAGGGATTCGGATTGCGATTTGCATCACTGTTAGCGGAATAACCAAGGAGGCGAGCGTAAGGCTTTATAGTGCTTCGTGGTAGATCTCCAGTTCGCTCAAGAACCACCGCGCCGCAGGCTTCACCAAAAATAAACCCGTCGTGATCCAGATCAAAAGGGCGGCACGCAGATTCCGGTTCGGTGGCGAATTTATCGGAACCCATTGCGCCAGCAGATCGGAATCCCTGGCACTCCCAGTAAGAGAGATCCATCAACGCCCCCATCGCTATACACACATCCACTTGCCCGGACCTGAGCAGGTGCGCGGCCTGGATCACGGCCATCTGGCCACTAGCTGATGCTGCTCCAATACTGATTGCGGGCCCCTGGATACCGAAGACTTCAGTGCACAGCCCACAAATATCCGTATCCATAAACGACATTGCGTAAGTGGGACGCAGAAAACTAACACGGTCTTGATATTGCTGTTGCATCAATACCAATTCACGCTGCTGAACATTTGAACCGCCAATGATCAAACCGATGCGGGTCGGATCAACATCTTGTAAATTGGCGTCCGTCCAGGCCTCACTCAATGTCGCGAGAGCAACCTGCGCTGTGAATGATGATGTCCGTAGCAGGCCGCCACTAATAGCGTCAGGCAGCGTCAAACTGGCAATCTCTGCACCGAGAAACGCGGATTCCTTAATTTGTCGTCCAGGGCGTGACATTACCTTGAAGCAACTATTGGCCGTCATTAATGACGAAAAAAAAGCGTTTTTGCCTTGGCCAATCGCCGAAGTTACACCAATACCTGAGACAGCAAGCTGGTCCTGATTAAAGTTTGCCATGAATAATACTTGCCAAGTCGCCAATATTTTCAGCGCGTGCGACATAGATTAACGGCATATTCAGGGACAACGACTCGAGCGTCATCATAATAATTTCCGAGCGATCAATCGAATTAGCTCCGAGTTCGCGTAGCGAATCTGTTTGTTTAAAATCATGGCTGGTCAGCGTGGGAATAACTTCGCGTGCGTGGTTAGTAATAAGATCAAAAACGTCTTGTTGGTTCATAACTGATAACTCTCATATAAAGACTATTAAACGCTGCAGCAAAGCTGCCTCGGTATCGGATTTACAACAATTTATTAGGGAGTTTATTGCCCAAATAATTCTTTAATTCGCTCTTTAACTTCCGGCTGCATGAAAGTTTTTTCATGCATTATGACTTCTTGGGCGATCGCCTTGTCCAGATTCTCACGCAGACCTGCAACTAAGTGATCTTTCAGGGTAACCAAAGACGCCCGCGGCTTTTCTGCTAATCCCGCAGCTATTTCTAGTGCATAGGGCATTACCTCTTCCCGTGGTAACACAGCAAATGGAACACCCCGCTGCCGCAATTCCTCACCGCGATAATTACGCGCGCCCAATAACATTTCTTCGGCCAAACTAATGCCCAATTTTTGTGGCAAAATAAAAGTCGCGCCCATGCCTGGGGTGAAGCCATACTTCATAAAATTGGTGGTATAGATGCTTTCGCGGCTTAAAATTACAAAATCCGCAAACAATCCCATGACAAACCCACCACCAATTCCATGCCCTTGCATGGCGGAGATGACGGGAACCGGGCAATTCAATGCAAGGCTGTATAAATCCCGATCCGAGAATTTATTCTTACCCTCAGAGAGATGTAATAACGCCTCCTGGGTTCCACCGCTAGCAAAATAGCTATCGTAGCCAGTCAGGATGATAACCTTACACTGTGTGTTTGCGCGAACTGAATCAAAAGCGGCAATCAATCCTTCAGATAAAGATTCGGACAACGTGTTCTTATGAATGCGGTCCTGCATCTTTATTTGCAAAATGCCATTACCAATCTCCGTCAATTCCACCACGAATTCGCTCACGGTTAATCGGCCTCCCAAGGAAATTTTCCGGTTTTCACATAGCGCGTAATTTTTTGCAGATTTTCCTCATCGGAAAATACTTCAATATTTGCTGCAAGTGCTTTGGGTTTTGCATCAACCAGGGATTGGTCAAGGCGATTTATATACGATTTGTAACGACCAATACCGGTTTTACCAAGGCGACGCAGGCGCAATAAATGCTTGCGCACCAAGTTCTCGCTATTTTCCTCAATAGCATCAACCAGTCCCCACTCCAAGGCTTGTTGTGCGCTAATGGGCTGCGTCATCAAGGTCATGTAGTTAGCTTTGGGAAGGCCGACCCTGCGAATCAGGAAGGGTAATACGCAGGCTGGCATGAGACCAAATAACAGCTCTGATAAACTGTAGGTTGATCTTGCTTCGCTGAGGACAATATCGCAGGCGGCAACAAACCCTATACCGCCAGCATTGGCTTTGCCGCGCACGTGCGCAATCGTCAGATATGAACCTGAAGCTAACTTTAACCACAGGTCATAGAGCGGCCCAGGATCCTGCTCCTGGTTCACGCCTGTTTTTTCAACACTGTCGCCGATGCTATTGAAATCGGCCCCGAACGAAAAGACCTCGGGCAAACCCTCAAGCACAACAATTTTTATGCTTCCGGTTTCGCAATAGTCCAGCGCGTGGTTGTATTCGGCAATCACCAGGTCGTTGATCGTATTATTTGCTTCGGGACGATATAACTGTATATAACAGATATCGTCCTCAACCCGCACACGAAGCGTACGATATGTCCCTATATTCAGGATACCCATTCGTATTCCCTATGAAATTCATTAATTCTTTTCAGGAATAGTGTTTCCTGACCGTGAACTGTGCGTGCGTCTTTCAAAAACTCCGCGTCCAGTTCAACATTTCGTGTACCAAACCTGACCGCGTTACTGCCTGTCAGAAGTTGTTCATATTCCGGCATGGTTAATTCGCGGCGGCGATCCAATTGCTCCTTAATTTTCATTGCATGAATACGTTCTTGACCTTCCTTGCGGACCACACCACTGAAGAATTCAGAGCAACAACCGGAACCATAAGAGAACACACCGATACGTTGAGGAGAGTTAAACCAGCCGTTGTCGATAGTACTGGCAAGCGACAGCGCAGTGGTTGCTCCCATGATGTTGCCAACACGTTGGCAATAGTTCATTCCCGGTGTTACACGACGTTGGAAATCATCTTCAATATCTGCGGGTTTTGCTTTAAGAAGTTTTCTCATCATATTACGATGCGCGCCTTTAACCATCCCGCCGAACGGTGTGTGGTACGCGATGTAGGTGAAGCTCTCTGCAAAGTCAGCACCTTCCACACGTTTTTTATATTCGAGGAATGCGTTCTCACAGCAATCAAGATAGGAAAGGAGCGACAAATCCGAGTCACCCGCATCAGTGTCTGGAGTAGGTCGGCAAGTGTCCATCACTTCATATCCGTAATAACCACTCGCCCCAACATCCAGTTGGAAGACATAAGGTTTATCACTGATTAACATAGCGACAGCGCCAGAGCCACCGCTAGGCTCCGCAAATGACCACTCATTTGTTAATTTTTCGCCTGGCTCTTCGTCCATAAACCGTGTTAAATCCGTTGCTATCACCAGAGCTTTTGCACCGGGAGATGTTTGGGCCAGAATAAAATTGGCCGCGTTTTGAATTCCGGCAACACCAGAATAACACGCATTTTTTAATTCAAACAACCGACAATTACGGTTGAGCCCCAGCAAGTCGTGGCAATAGGTGCTCATGGACTTGCCGAAATCAAATGATGATTCGGTGCAAGTAATCACCATTTCAATGCGGTTCTTTTCTTCCAGGGTGAGCGCATCAATAATCGGCTTGGCCGCATTGACTGCATAGGTGATGGGATCTTCATAAGGCAAAGCAACAGACTTTGCTTTCATCAATAAATTTTCAAAGCGAGTCATATCCAGGTTGCGATACGCTGCTAATTTTTCTACGTCCAGATAGGCGGTGCCTGCATAGACATTCATCGCTTCTATTCCTACTAATCTCATAACATTAATCCCATAGTTATATTGAAAATTATCCGTATTTCTACATACCAAATAGATCTACAGATCATTATTAAATAATGAACTGTGTTGTTAATATCCCATAAAATGGTCTTTTGTTGCGTTAACAACACTTAAAATCTTGATTTAATTCCGTCATTTATTCTGCTTTTTGCATCCCTGCATCCACAATTACCTCCTCGGCCAATGCTCTGATATAAAAGTTATTGATTTTAATTATTACATCGCCATTCAATTTCAGAATTTTGATGTTGTATTTTTTGATAGGCGACGCTGCACCCCCCTCGGAGGTACCGGTTTCCACCAGCACTAAGCATCTGCTGGGTATTTGATCGTAAATTTCCACTTCATCAAGTGCGAAAGGTAGATACGCAGTTTCCGATTGTCCCATTCCCACTAGACCAATTACTGTTTGCAACGCGCCATCCATGATTGCCGGATGAAGAATGTATTGATCGAAATCCTGGATTAACGCATCAGCCAACTCCAGATGGGCCAGCGCGACACTGGAGCCATCCGTATAAAATGCTTTAATCGGTTTGAAGCAAGGACCGTAATCAAATCCATATTTTCTAAAACTCTCGTAGCACTGCTCGCCCTCTTCTATGCGATCGCACCGCTCGTAGATACTTCTCAAGATAATTGATTCCCGGCAGGGAACACGCAAAATTGAATCGGCGAATACCAAACGCCCTTCAGAGTGCACAACGATTTCATTATTATCATCAATGGATGTAATTTCGAATTCCGTACTATCGCCGATAGTGCGCAAGAAAGTTCTGGCAACGCGATTCCCTTTGCTCAAATCAAGCGGCTGCATCCATACAACATCTTTGATTTTATGCACAGGTAACTCGCCCGCTACTGTGCCCGCAACACAGGCAATTTCAAGATATCCGGTACCCGGGAAAATGCGGCTGCCATTAACCACATGATCAGTCGCGTAATACTCATCAGAGCTTAAATAAGAACAAAAACTGATTTGCTTCAGGGTCGACACATTTTGCGAGAGCAGTGGATGTAAAAATTCCTGCGCATCCGATGTAACTAACGTAGACGAGACAGTATCGGTGATCCAAAAGCGTTTTTTCTGGAACGGATATGAAGGCAGGGATATACGGGCTGGATTTACATCGCGGTATAATACGGCCCAATCTATCTTGCTTCCTTTAATCCAAGCATCGGCGATCCTTTGCCAATCGCTGGCCGCTAATAATTCATCAAGGTTTTTTAAAGGGTGCGTCGTATTTGCACCTACCACACCCTGGATGACGTTACTGGTGTCGCCATCAGATAACCAGCCACTCAATCCCTTGGTAAGCTCCGCGAGATTTTGTGCCACCACTGCTACGCGATGTTCCATTGCCTCGCGCCCTAGCTGCAGCGTATAACACAGGCTGCCAAGATCTATTCTGGAATTACTTTCCAGTAAATCCCTCAGCTGTTCAACCGCGAGACGTAATTGTGCTGCAGATTTTGCGGAAATAATAAAAATATTATTTTGCAACTCATGCACAACAGAATCGACCGGATCATGTTCTTCTATAATCATGCAGGCATTCACACCACCCGCCCCGAACGCATTCAACATCGCCCTGCGTGGCGAGTTGGCAGGTTTGTCCCAGGCTTGTGGTACATGAGGAACATAAAATGGAGACTCTGCAAAATCAATGTTGGGATTGGCAGGTTCGGAATGTAAGCTGGGTACAAAATATTTATGCTTTAGCTGCAAAATAATTTTAGTAAGCCCAGCGATACTGGACGCGGATTCCGAATGCCCCATGTTGGTTTTCAGTGAACCAATTGCGCAATACTGCTTTTTATCGGTATGGGCACTGAATACCTGGGTTAACGCACCAATTTCAAGGCTATCCCCTAATTGAGTGCCGGTTGCGTGCGCTTCAATATAACCAATAGATGCTGGAGAAATACCAGCTTTTGCAAGAGCCTTACTAATTACTTGGGCTTGAGAATTGGGGTTGGGTGCGGAATAGCCATTGGACCGGCCACAATGATCATAAGCGCTGGCCCGGATCACGGCGTACACATTGTCTTTATCCTGCAACGCGCGACTCAGCGGCTTCAACATAACTGTCCCAACACCTTCCCCGGGAATAAAGCCATCATCTCCTGCACCAAAGCTGCGACATTTCCCATTAGCTGCCAACATATTTTTGGTACAGAAGGCTTGATATTTGGAAGGATGTAAATAGAGGTTTACGCCACCAGCGATAGCCACCTGGCATTCATTATTTTTCAAACTTTCACAGGCGAGGTGCAGCGCAACAAGCGATGACGAACATGCGGTATCAACCGGCATGCTGGGGCCCTGAAAATCAAAATAATAAGAAACGCGATTGGCAATTGACCAGGGCAATGCCGCCGGGTTTACCACATTGCCTTTAATCCGCTCTTCGGTTGCCAGCAGATGATAGGTATTGGTGGTAACACCGACAAATACGCCAACATTTGCGCTCTTCGCTTTTGGATAAGAAAGTTTAAGTTGCTCACGGGTGTAACCTGCGTCTTCGATAACGGACCACACCGACTGAAGGAAGAGGCGCTCCTGCGGATCAATCGCTCTGGCCTCTTCTGCCTGGATGTTAAAAAACTCCGCATCAAATTTATCGAAACGGTTAAGGAACCCCCCCCACTTGCAATAAATTTTTCCGTCGGTCGCAGCCTCTGTATTGGCATCAAAAAACTCCTGATGATTCCAGCGAGTGTGTGGCACCTCTTCAATGAGATCCCTGGCTTGCATGAGATTATTCCATAACTCATCGAGCGTATCGGATTCGGGGTAATATCCATGAATACCGATAATGGCTATCGCATCATCGGCATAATCAGCCTGTTTCGCAACCGGCGTCGGCAACGGCAAACTTGTCGCAATGAAAGCAGGCAATGTACTGTGCGGTGTATCAATACCGAAGAAAGCATTCAATGCGGATGAATGCTCAGCCACCAAATAAGTAGCCACGTCATGGATGGTCTCATATTGGTACAGCAAGGTTTTAGGCAATTCACCCATGTCCCTGCCCAATGCGATATTGAAGCGGCCAATCATAATCGAGTCAAAGCCGTAGGACTCAAACCGTTCATGGTCATCAATCCGTTCCAGCGCCAACTTAGTTTCCTTGCTGACAAGTGTGCGCAAGTAGTCGCGCGTTTTTACTAACAACGCATCCTTATCGAGGGAATAAGTTTTTGCTTCAGTTGTTACTACTTTCGTCAGGTTTTGTCCGCTTGACTGCGGTCCATTGATGTATGCGTCTGTTTTTGCGTGCAATCCATAAACTGGTAGCACCTGCAATAAAGATGAGCGTAGTGACAACTCAAAATAACCAAGCCCTTTGCTGGTGGCCAAACCATCAATACCCGTGTGCCGATAGATGTCACGCCTGGTATCAGCTGGCAAGGTCATTCCACCCTCCAACCAATAAGGCCAATTGATCGACAGCGTTTTGCCACTGCGTTGTTGAGTCGCCACCTGGTTCTCCCTGGAAATTGTGTAGGCATCCATAAAATGGTTGGCAAATGCATAATCTGTTTGTCCCGGGTTGCCCAATGCACCGGCAATTGAAGAGAACATTACAAATAAATCCAATTGATCGCATGCGCTCGCTACATCCAGATTGCAAGTGCCGTGCACTTTTGCGGCCAACGCGCTATCAATATCTTCGCGATTTTTATTGATAATGAAAGCATCTTTTTGGATGCCAGCACAGTGAATAACTCCTTGAATGGTCCCAAAATTGGTTCGCGCATTTTCAAGCGCTGCAGCAACTTGGTCGTAATCAGCGACATCCAGGCTAGAGTAAATGACTTCCGCACCTAATCCGCGCAACTGTTCCAGTTTGCTATCCTGCTCCGCCACATCGGAGCGGCCCATAAGCACCAGTTTTGCTTGATAATTGCGAGCCAGATAATCGCTTAGGATAAAACCGAGTCCACCAAGACCACCCGTCACCACGTACACACCTCGGTGCTTCAGCGGCAACTCCGGTAATAAATTTTCTATGATATCGGTGGCAACAAATGTTCTTACCCGACGACTAAGATTGTTGGCATGCTTACGATAATTTATTTCCGTTGCTGCATCGTCCTCCAGCAATTCATGCGTAATACACTCCGCTATAGTCTCCGCCGCTAAGGGAAATTCGCAATGTAACAACGCGCCAGAAAACACCGGGTTCTCCATTCGCAATGAGCGGAAGAATCCACCCAGGGCGGCATATTCAGCGGGAATGTCAGCGGACTCCTGCGCTACCGAGGCAATCAACTTAATTGCCTTTGGGTGTTTCAATTGCATCAATTCGTGGCAGATATTAAATAACCGATAGAAGCCGGCATTAAGCGCTTTGTCGACGGGTTTTGTGAAAGATTGCTCTTGTACGGCAGGCAAATTAACTAAAATAGCATCTGGAATTTGCGCATCATTTAATAATTTATTGATGATAAGCGTCGGATTACCTGAGGCTTCATTCATCGAACTAATTGTCTGGATCCAGGTTACCTCCGCATCACTATTCAGCGCGCTGAAGGCATCGGGTAATTCGCTGTTTTGATCCAGTATCCATATTTTTCCCAGCCACTGCTTACTCTGTTGTTTCAAGGGCGTTTCCAGCCAGCGGGGAGTGTAGAAAATATCCTGGTTTTCTTCTTCGAGAGATAAAGGAAATGGACTAACAGAAATGATTTCCGATTTTCTTGTTGCTAATGCTTTATGGTCGCGCTGCGCAATATTGTCCTGCGCTGCCCAATAACGCTCCTTGGCAAAGGGATAGCCTGGCAGGTTGATGCGAGTTGGTCGCCCAGTTGTGTAGAGGGAAGCCCAATCAATGCTAGTGCCATCAACCCATAGGCGCGCAATGTCGTGATCACCGTAATCACGCCAATTGGCTATAGCCTCGTCCGGGCTTACCGATGGATAAGCAGAGATGGATTTTCGTGAGGATAAATATAATCCCGAGCCGGTGAAATTGCCCGCCAGGTAACCCGCCAACATGGTTTGCAATTGTTCAACGGAAGATACAATCAACGCCATGCGCACGCGCATTGCATCCCGTCCCAATTGCAGGGTGTAGGCAATTGCATCCAGAGACAAGCGTTCTGATGCATCACGTGCGAGCACCAGGTGTCCCGCAAGCTCTTCAGCACGCTGAATTAATTGGTTTGACGTTCTTGCCGATAACGGAATAATAACTGGGTTATTTGATTGGACAACCGGATGCTGTACATATTCTTCAATAACCAAATGCGCATTGGTGCCACTGAATCCAAATGAACTTACCGCTGCGCGCCTTGGGGTGACGGAACTCCATCCTTTGGTTTCGGTGGAAATATAAAAGGGCGAGCGCTTGAAGTCAAAATGCACATTTTCATTGGTGATATTCAAGCTTGGAACCAGCGTTTTGTGCTTCATGCAAAGCAATACTTTTTGTACGCTTGCAACACCCGCCGCTCCTGAGGTATGACCGAGATTGGTTTTTACTGAGCCTAGAGCACAGAAATTTTTTCTGGTTGTTTTTTCACTGTAAACCGTTGCGAGTGCTTCAAGCTCAATGGGATCACCCAACTTGGTGCCCGTACCATGGGTTTCAACAT
>CBHTVU010000144.1:0-10997 GCA_966096785.1 uncultured Gammaproteobacteria bacterium
ATCAACAACAAAAAATTTACGTGCAAGATCGTATGCGCGAGAATGGTGAAAAAATCTGGAACTGGATTGATGCCGAAGGCGGATATTTCTACGTGTGTGGTGACGCAAGTCGTATGGCAAAAGACGTGGATAACGCGCTGCGCGATATTATCCAGAAATATGGGAAATTCGACGAAGCAGAAACTGCAAACTATATGCGTAAATTAAATATGGATAAACGCTATGTGCGGGATGTTTATTAAAAAAATAAAAGCTTTCATTTACTTGAAAGCTTTTTTATTCCGTTTAAATTTTATTAAGACTCTACAACCGCTTTAGGCTCTTGCGACAGATTCACCGCAAGGATGCGCTCCAAAAATTTCGTTAAAGCGCTGGGTTCTTCATTTTTAAGTGCTGCCTGATCAGCCATCTTCCGTGTTAAATCCAGTAACAATTTATGCGGATCGGCAAATTCCGATGCTACATTAAGGCTAGACAACACATCTTTAATAAAATCTCCCACCGGGGCCAGTTGGCTTGCCAAGCCGGGAGACTGTTCTCCGCCTGGAGTAAACGCACTATAGCTCGCTGCAACTTGCTGGATTTGTACTTGCGACAAATTAAGTGCATAACTCGCAATTTGTTTATCGTCGTAGCCAAGAGCTACAGCTCTATCAAACACATCGCCCAGATTACCTGCATAAAATTGTCCGGCTAATTTATCTACACGCCGGAGCAGCTCGTTAATTGCATTTAACTCTTGCTCATTTAAATCGCCTTCAATCGAAAGCTCAAAATTACTAGCAGAACTTTTGCTGGCATTAACTGAAACACCATTTTTATCTTGCGCCGCTGCAACACTCACCCCCACACTGGATGATGCTCGAATACTTACCTTATCGCCTTCTCTGGTTGTTAATTCGAATTTAAAATCGCGAGCTTCTGCGTACTCATATAGGCCTTGTTGTATTGCGGCATTATTAAAAGAGGTGGGCGCAGTAATATTTGGCAGAGACTCTGATTGAGTTGCCGAATCGCTTTTGACTCCCGCAACAAATTTTTCTTTCAGTGCATCTATACCCTTTAATACTTGTTCGTGAATATCTTTAAGGTCTGCCTCAACTTCTGGATAGAACATACCTAGTGCTTTTAATTTTTCCTCGGCTTCACTGAAACCTTTTTTAAAACCTTCAAGTCCGGCTTCCAACCGAGACTGCAATTGTTCTTGAGTTGCACCTTCAGCGGCATCCATTTTTAAACGGCGTTCAATAAAACCCAAGATAGTACTTGCCGCTTTTTTTGCAGTTACAGGTTCCTGATCGGTGTATGCCGTGGTCGATACCGCATCTTTACCGGCGATTTTTTCGTAAGCTTGACTCAGTGTTCGGGTCACTAACTTGAGTGCCGTTTGGCGCTTATCGTCTGTCGCTACTCCGACATCATTTGAGACACTCGGTGTAGAGGATTTTAACTGCGGGTGCGTATGATCTTGTTTATTCAATAATGAAGGCTGAGAAAAGGCACCGGAGTTGATCGAAGATAGAGTCATAAAGCACCTGCTAATAGAAAATATTAAAGAGAAATCTCCTTATCCTCGATATCGGCCTAAAATCCAGAAGCTAAAAGACTTTTTAGTGACGTTTCCAGCGATGTTTATAACTAAAACAAAGAACACCTCAATCTGCACTTAGCGACTATTCTGGACCTCAAAGAAAATTGGCAATACCGATAAACGTTTGATTATTTCGAACAGTCTTACGCAACCAATAGTAACCATCAGGATAATGATCGCAGGCTCCCAGAATTCGCCCAAAGCTTTCGGCAACAAAAAATAGGCGATCACAATAATTAAGGTTTGATTGACAAGGTAAAGGAAATATTGCTGCCTGAAGCTTTTTCCATGTTAATGTCTTCGAAAAATGAAATTATTTTCTGCGAGTAACAAGATTTATTACATACTATTTATGCTGAGGGTGATTATGAGTACGTAAATGTGAGAATTATTGTGATTCATAGGACGGCTTCAACTTCCTCACTTTAAACCTCACAGACAATTGAGAAGTTGAATTTTCTTTATTTGCTCTGTGCATTTGACTGATCTCCTCTCAAATTGAAATTTATCGAAGATCCTCACAAGCCACGTTCATCGGCACCTTCCAATTAGAGCATCAATTTGATCGTTGTAATTGCACAGTTATCTTTCCAAATAGCAAACCAAGCAGGAATGCGGAGAAAACGTTTGGCTGAATTGTCAAAACAATTAAACAGTCGTGGGAGAGTTGCTATAAATAAAAGAATTTAGCGTAAGACGGCCCGTTTTCGGATATGGATCAAAATCAAAATCGGGTGCTATGTTGCCAGAATGTAAGACGTTAGCAGGATATAAAACTATGCGATTAAAGAGTGCGTCAACACATGCAGTTTGTTCAAAAAAATTATTCGAACCGTTCATATAGGATTTCGGAGAGACCTCCAACATACCTTCCTCTAGCGCAACTTGAGTATAGTGGGGCACGCGATCTTCATTAATAATCTCGTAACCCGTTTTTTTATGTCTATAGAGAGAGGTGCCGCCTTTCGTGGCATCACATAGATAATGTACACAAGCGAGATCATACTTTTTAAATGAGTCTACATGTGGAACACACTGCTGTTGTTTCATATCTGCCGGCATCGTGACAACCATAGAATAAACTGAACGACCGTTATGCCATGCATTTTTTTTAAGTCCAAATACAGCCTCTATTAGCTCTCCTAGATAATGATGAATTGCATAAATGTATAATCGAGGGGCCGGCATACGTAACCCAGGATAAAAACTATCTGCATTATTAAAACTATTTGCGTCAATACAATATTTGACAAGCGATTCTGGGTCCTTCAAAAAATTATCAACAACTAGCATAGGAACTTTTTCATTTCCTATTATGTAAGTTTTGTAGGAAAAATCCAAATGTAGTTGCGGTTTTATAGATTCAATCATGAGAATGCATAGATAGTTTAATATTTTAAAATTATGCTGCTTGTGTTACAGCGCTTAAATAATGCCCAAATGAATATGCTTGTATATGTCATTTGAAATAGCTTTAATAATTGGATTAACGCAAAAAAAGTCACAACTATATTTTTTTAATAATCCCATTTTTGTATAAGGTTTTCAGGCAAGAAATGATGACATCTGAAGAAGCCTCGTTAGATTTACGTGGCCATGTGAGAACTTCAGGTATTGTAAAGTTTGATTCTTTGGTTGATAGTTCTTTAAAAAAGGGAGCTAAACTGATGGGAAATCTAAGCAGCTCATTGTCACTAGGTACAATCACCATGTCTTGAAATTCGATGAAGCGGAGTGAGGAGATTGCTATACAAAATCCTTGATCAGAATTAATTTCTGGTATTGGTATTATTCGAGTAGCTTGCCATCCCGTATAGGAATTCTGTGTCAATGAATTCACCCAAGGGGCAATTAACACATCCGGCTTATGTGTAAGTTCTATTGCTAGATTGTGAAACTCATTGAGACGGTCATACACATATTTTGAGATATCCTCCGGTACATTACCGTGTATTTTTTCTAAGGTAGCGGGCGGGCCACCTCGCCAACTTTCATTTGACTCTGAAAAGTTATGAAGCAAAGGGATGAGTTGATCAAGAAAGTTTCGAGGTGAAAAATAGAGATTCAGAGCTAACGAAAAACCAATACCGCGAGCAGAGTGCCAAGCTCCAGCCGGCAAACAGAGCATATCACCCGGTTCAAGCTCTACTTCCTGGAACTCCATGTTGGGAGGTAAAACTCCAATATTTTCTGCTGTCTGACCCAATAAATATACTTCATTTGTAGTGGGCCATGCTTTTGCTGACTTTGTTGAGAATTTCCACCGCTTTTTTCCAGCAATCTGAAGGGTTGTGGCAACTCTCTTGTCATAGTGCATGGGTAACCCAGAACCATCTGGGGAAACATAACAATTAACACCGACCGTTCCAGTGAAGTTGAGTTGTTCACGAATTGCTTGTGCCCAACTCGCAAGAATTGGATCAGCCATATGGATATTTGTGATACATATAGTTGCACCCGCATTGAGTAGCTCTACCACTTGGTTATGGTTAGCTTCCGTCATTTTTTTTGAGCTTGCCGAATCCTCTCCGGCAGTAAAAGATGCTGTTATGTTGTAGCGTTTGTCCGAAATTTTTTGTCCTCTAAAAAGGGCTTGTCTCAGTCTATCCCAATTAAAAATATGATCGAATTTTTTTTGGGTTCCTTTCACGCTCAATGAAGTGCGTGAAAAGTAAGAATTTACAAACTCTTCAGGTGAAACGGGACTCACAAGATCTTGAAGTTCACGACCATTCAAAACAAAAGGGCCAGACAATTCTTCTATAGAACTGGCATCGAGTAATGAATGGAAGTCTGGTTTTTGCATAAATTCTTTTTAGGTTGTAGTTGTCAAAATTTTTCTTAATTGCTCCGCGAATAACAGTATTGAAACCTATTCACCGAACAGCATTTACTACTCCAATCGCCTTACATCTTAGTGCAGTATTTAGTAACAAAATCCTGATGCAGGGACATCATCGCAATATTTTTATCTACATCGCTGGCAATGTTATTTAAGAACCTTTTCAGATCTGGGGCCGGCATCAACTCAACGATTGGATGATATGATGAGGGAATAATGCCTTGGCCAAGCATAACCTGTGTCCAAGAGTCTAACCGAAATAGCTCTCCTTCGACCTGGAATGATTTTCCTGTCTCTTTAAAGAGAGTCATTCGATGCATAAGTTCATCAGGCACTTCCATATCTTTACAATATTGCCAAAAGGTACTGTCATTGCGCTCAGTTGCTTTATAGTGCAATATAATAAAATCCCTAATTCTTAAATATTCACTCTCTGCCTGGATATTATATTCGTCAATGGTTGATTGTTTAATGTCATCATATGGAAATAATTGTAACAAGCGCGTAATCGCAGTCATGATCATATGAATGCTGGTTGATTCTAGGGGTTCTAAAAATCCAGAAGCCAAGCCCACTGCAATACAATTTTTATTCCAAGATTTTTTGCGTCGGCCCGTTTTAAATTTAATTACATTAGGTTCGGTAAGTACTTTTCCTTCAACACTCGAGAGTAACATATTGAGAGCTTCGTCTTTGGATAAGTGCTTACTCGAAAAAACCAATCCATTACCAACGCGATGCTGTAACGGAATTTGCCAGCGCCAACCCGCGTGGTGTGCAATCGACTTTGTGTAAGGCACTGCAGGTGTAGTTGATTCGGTCTGAAGTGCAATGGCGCTATCACATGGTAGCCAATGTCCCCATTCTTCAAAACCTGTTTGCAGGCACTGCTCAATTAGTAGACCCCTCATGCCAGTACAATCTAAAAATAAATCACCAGGAATTTCTTGCCCTGATTCCATTTTGAGTGATGTAATAAAACCAGAGTCTGGGTTCTGTTGAATCTCTGCAATTTTGCCTTCTACTCGTTTTACACCTCTAGATTCAGCACGTTGTCTTAGAAAACTTGCGTAACGTCCGGCATCGAGGTGAAACGCATAATTTATTTTAGAGCTTTCATTTAAGGAAAAGCGATCCTTTAGTGCTGCTTTATACTCAAGGCAGTAATCGCCAAACTCACTGGCAATTCCTAGTTCTCTACCTCTTAGCCAAAAGTGAATAAAGTCAGTAATTAACGTTTGCTTGCCGGTAATACCAAAAGAATGAAAATACTTTTCGCCAATTTGCTTCCAGTTTTCGAACTGAATACCAAGCTTAAAAGTGGCATTTGTCGCTTTCATGAATTCCTGTTCATCGATACCAATTAATCGATGAAAAGTTCTCATTGGTGGGATGGTGGCTTCGCCAACTCCAATGGTTCCTATTTCCTGCGATTCAACTAAAGTGATATCGAGGATTCCACCCATCTGATTAGAAAGAGCAGCGGCAGCAATCCAACCAGCGGTGCCACCGCCAGCAATAACAATTTTCATTTTTTTTTCTAGCATTTTGCACTCATCAACGATTTAATTTATTAATAAGTAAGGCTCTTAACATCCGGGCACTTATTTTATCTAGTGTATTTAAAAAACCTCTTGCCTCAGGCGGAATAAAGGAGTTGGATTTTTCAGCGCCATCAAAAATATAATGATTGAATATATGCTTCCAGCCCTCCCGTTCGTGAGCGGATTTATCCCTGATGGCAAGCATTGCCATGTACAACGCATTCATGCCTGAGGTTAAAAATGAGGGGGCGTCTTCCCACCAGTAGTTAACCAAGATGTTGTAAGGAGCTAAGCTTTCTACATGATGCCACCACATACTGGGTATGTATAATGCATCTCCAGGTTCTAATTCGGCAACTTGGGCATTCATAAGCGCATCTCGAAATCTAGGGAATTTTTCGAAATCAGGACTTTTAAAGTCAACCAAACTAATAACCTGGCCGCCAGGTGTGGGCTCCAATGGTCCAGGATAGAGATTGCCGATTTGATCCGGTGAAAAAAGGGTAAAGCGACGTTTACCTGCAACACAACAGGCAATATTATCTAAAGCATCAAAATGACATGTTGCTGTAGTCGCACCGCCGATCCATATGCTAACCCTTTCATCCATTACATCTGTATGCGTATCTCTGGGAATTAGAATATTATTTGCATCGTTAAATCCTGGCAAATGCGTATCTATAATATTTGATGCAATGTAATAAGCTGGTTCATCTGGTTGATTAACTCCTTTTAAAATAGCATCCAAAGTTTCATCAATACGCCCTTTAAAACTTTCATAATTGAGCTGAGTGCAATTTTCGTTGTAAAACATCCTTCCATTATTTTCCGAAGGAATTTTACATACGATATTAGAGTTACCGTTATATAACGATTTTATATAATTGACTGATGATTGATTAGACGTTTGCCCGGCATGAACAATCGGCCAGTCGCCAACCAACTGTTTAAAAACGACAGGCTCTGCAGAGTTAATTAATTCTCGTGGAATAGAATTTGATTTAATTCCGTGCAAAATCTTTGTTTTTTTTAAAATCACTTAGCGTCACCAAATGAAAGCTTGTGATTTTTCCAGTTAATTAATTTTCTAACGTTAGACATAGACGCAGAAATAAAATAGGCGGCTTGAAGAAAGCCTGATTTATTAAGTTCCGTAAGAGCTTCTCCACTTAATTGGGATAACTTATTACTGTTGATTGTCTCAAATATATTAATTTTTAATTTATGTTGATTTTGAAATTCAATATCTAAAACAACACTTTCTAACAAATCATGTTTAGTAAATGCATCAAACATTAGCTTTGTTAAAGGTATGCCGTCATTGATAATTTCTAGAGTTTTTGAAGCTTGTACCAGGTATTGGCTTTGACCACCATTATCCAAGAAGAGTTTTTGCCCCTTATTACTTTTTGCTTTAGGGTGGTTTATGTCAACATGCACCATCGCTTTATGGGTTTCTTGCCCATTTATCGTTTCACGGTGCATACCGATTGAAAAGGGTCCCCTTGCCACTGCAGCAGGCACATATTCTGCTTTCCAACCTAAATGACTTTGCCTTGTAGGATCTATATCAATTAGAAACAGGTTTTCATCTTTTTCAAAGCCAAAGAGCACAACGGCTTGATATTCTTTTGTATCGGGATCTTTACGGCATAGTATTGGATACTCCTTTTGAACCTCCGATAGCTCAGTAAAAAAGGTAATCGTGCTAACGAGATTATCTCCCAACTCTGCTGAAAATGTCGGATCTACCTTCAATTGCTCATGAGCAATATTATTGAGTACTTCTATTTTTTGCATATTAGCCTACTCACGTGCCATAAAATTATTGTGATTAAATATAAAAAGAGCCGCCCGAAGGCGGCTCTTTTTATTGTCAACAACCCTAAGTAAAACTTAGAAGGTGTAACGAGCACCAAGTGAGTAGCGAGCACCTAGGTCGTCATAACCGATCAACATGTTGCTGTTACGAGCATGCTCGCGGCGATCTTCTCCAGTAATGTTTATACCTTCGAGAGATACACTCAAATCATCGGTAACATGGTAAGTTACGCTCAGATCGATTTGTTTGTGTGCTTCAGTATAACCTGGATTTTTCGCACCTACTTCAGTTCTACCTAAGAACTCATCACGCCAGTTGTAAGCTAGACGAGCTTCGACACCATATTTTTCATACATTAACACCAAGTTCGCAGTATCGCTAAGACCTAATAACGCAAATTGTGTCTCAGTGATATTCATGTTATCGAACTTCACATCACCTCTTACGATAGTGTAGTTAGCTTGTAAACCGAAGCCTGTCTCACCAAAGAAGTGTTGGCCTGCAAACTCAGCACCATAAAGTTTTGCTTCATGGTTGTTAACAGGACTGGTGAATTTGTATTTCATCAGTGGGTCATCAGACTGCGGCGTTAAGTATGGGTAGTCAGTTTGTACGTTCCAGTAGTCACTCACTTCCGGCGTGTAGTCATCAGCGCCGTTAGGATATAGCTCTGGGTGAGCCAAAACCTGCATCATTGCTAAGATACTGGCATTATCAACATTGATATTTCTGCTTTGCAGTTCTGCTCGTGCTGCTTTCGCTCTTGGGCCCGACGTTTGGTCTTGTATACCTGGGAAGGTAACATTTTCCGTCGTCTCATTTCCTGTAAAGTTGATAACGCGTTTTTCAAACAGACCCGCAGATACATAGCTAGCGTCGTCAAAATACCACTCTACTGACACGTCGACGTTGCTTGATTCCAGAGGCTTAAGTTGTGGGTTTTGCCCGCTCGCTTGAACGTTAGTTCCCGCATTCAACGTAGAGCCGTCTGGGCTACCGTAGGAAACTACTGAGCCCAGCGATGACAATCCAGGACGAGCCATTGTTTTACTGTAGGAGAATCTGGTGATTAAGTCATCTCTGAGTTTGACTGACAAATCCAGGTTTGGCAGCAATACATCATAGTTATTTTTAGCAACAGTTGGCGTGCCCGCCGCTGCGCTAACTGGAGTAAAGTCGTTATCCCACTGCCATACATAGTAAGCCAGAGGTGGAGTCTCAGAAGAAGAGACTTGTTTGGTTGTTTCGTAGCGCAAGCCAGCTAATGCGTCAAGCTCGAAACCACCTATTTCACCTTTGGTGCCTAACTGGAAGTAAGCTGCATCTGTATCTTCCTGAATATCGTTGTTGCTTTTGCTGTTGCGGACTTGACCAGCAACTTGAGTATCTTCCACGCCTATATAAGCCTTTTGCGCGCTGTACAAGCTCACCAGCTCCTTTGCCAACTCACGTGCGTCAGCACGATATCCAATGTGTGGTGAGTTCCCAGTACCTACATCCTCAAATTCCCCTGCTACGTCGAAGGGTTCAAAAAGGCCTTTGCCAAGAAATTCACCTGGAGCCGATGCACCCCAACCACCAAGTACTTGGTTGTTGTTACCGTTGTAACTGATGGTATTGGAGCCCATTTCGCGACGCTCAATACCGAAATCAAAGCTGCTACCATCTTCAAACTTCCATTTAGCATCAACTTTAATTTGATCTACATCAGAAAGTTGCTCTGCTGAGAATATACGCATAACTGATGAGCTAAGATCTTCTTCTCCCAATTCATTAATAGTTGTATGGGTCCAGTTAGGAATCTCGTTACCACTGAATTCCCAGTGCGCACCATTTTTAATACCGGCACCAATACCCACATCCAACTCCCCGGAATGGCCTGGACCTGTAGGCAAGCTTTCCAAAGTTGAGTGGTGCCCATCAAGACTCACAGTCAATTGATCGTTAACTGCCCAGTTAATATTTAAACCGGTAGACTCCAAAGTGTCTTCCTGAGAGCGATATTGTTGAGCAAAACCAATATCTTTGGTAGTACTGTAGGATTCATTGATGAATTTTGGCGTTTTAATAGTTGAATCATCAAATTCAACAGACACTATATTTCCACCATTTTGAACCCAGGTAGTGACTTCGCCACGGTGTTCGGTTTGGTTATTTTGGGCGAATGTATAATCTAGAGTAGCGGTCAGGTTTTCCATAGGACGGAACTGGAAAGTCAACTGCGCATTGGTACGGTCGCGCTCGCGATCAGAGAAAGTGTAACGAACATCGTTGGGGCGAGAATAAAGCTGCCCTATCTCTGGCGGGTTAATAAACTTACCGCTGTCTGCTGTGTTGTCATAAATAGTGTTAGTTCCGCCACCACCCCATTCTGCAACAGTCCAGTTGTTAACTGTTGCACCAGTGAAGCCTGAGTCACGCTCTTGATAACTTGCAGTCAGCGACACACCAAACACGCCCGCTTCATCTGACCAGCTTACTAAGCCAGAAACTTCAGGTGTTACGTCGTCGCCAGTGCGGTTAGTGGAATCCATAACCGCTTTACCGCCAATAGAAGCTCTAAAGCCTTCGTTGTCTAAAGGACGGCCAGTTTTAATGTTTACAGACGCACCAATACCGCCAGCAGCAATGTTAGCTTTCCCGGTTTTGTATACCTCTACGCCTGAAACTGCTTCAGAAGCCAAGTTAGCGAAGTCAAATGCGCGTGAGTTACCACCACGTGTTGCGGCGTCAGCACCTGAGCTACCACCGTAAGCAGTACCTGTTGGAAGCGTTCTTCCGTTCAGTGTCACCATGTTCATATCAGGACCAAAACCGCGAACGGTAATTTGTGAACCTTCACCGTTAGAACGGTCGATAGAAACACCAGTGATACGTTGCAAAGATTCTGCAAGGTTTGTATCAGGGAATTTACCCATGTCTTCGGCGGAGATAGCGTCAACAACACCGGCAGAATCGCGTTTGATATCCATAGCTGCTTGCAAGCTCGCCTTGATACCAGTAACTACGATTTCTTCGGCGTCGTCTTGTGCGTAAGCAAATGACGCTGTTGTCAGAGATATAACCGACGCAACTGCTGCTGTGAGCGGTTTAATTCTGAAGTTTTTTTGTAAAATGTTAAGCATAAGACTATGCCTCCAGTAATTGTTATTAGATAAGCGTTTTGTTAGTGAGTTTTAAGGTTTTCATGCTAGCCGT
>CBHTVU010000145.1:0-10956 GCA_966096785.1 uncultured Gammaproteobacteria bacterium
TCCCCGCGGGCATGACGACTCCCTACTTGGTATTTATTTCCCAGCTTATCAATCTCATACTGCATAAATCTCCAAAGGCAATCCATCCGGGTCTGCAAAAAACGTAAACTTCTTTCCTGTGTATTCATCAACTCGAATCGGTTCGACAAAAATACCTTTTTCTTCAAGTTCGCTTTTAATCGCTTCAACATTTTCAACCACAAAAGCCAAATGACGCAGTCCGCACGCTTCCGGGCGGGAAGGGCGTGGAGGCGGGTTAGGGAATGAAAATAATTCGATTTGGTTTCCATTACCTATTTCTAAATCCAATTTATAAGACTGGCGTTCCGCACGATAAGCTTCAGCAATTATCTTCAGACCTAAAATTTCGGTATAGAAATGTTTGGATTTTTCGTAGTCGGAACAAATTATGGCGACGTGATGGATGGATTGGAACTGCATTTAGGTGCCTTTGGAGGTAAATTTTAGTTGACTACTTTGCCATAAAAAACGTTTTGATTCTTCGTGTTATCGAAAAAGCAAAAGCTGGATGGCCAGCCCCTGGATCCCCGCTAAGGGGGGCGCCTAGCTCGAGGATGACGACTCCCCGTATTGAACAGATATGGTGGAGGTTAAAACCAAAGCATTTCTTTTCTTGCCTCCGAATTCCAAATCGTGATGAAAAATTGGTGAGCCAATTTAGTCTCTTTAAGTAGGGAATCGTCATCCTCGCGGAGCGGGGATCCAGCTTTTAACGATTTCGGCAAATGCAAAAAGGCAAATTCAGATCCATTTACCCTCAGACCCCTAAGCGGAAATCCTTTGCCGCTTGTCTCTGCCGCTTTATAAATTGCCGCTTCCTTCCTCTATATTTGTTTTAAAAACTTCAATAAAAACAACAAGATAAAATTACTATTCGGTTTGGCATAAGGGTTGCAATCTAATTTACATCAAAGGTAAATCGGCAAAGGTCGAAATACCGAAACAGTTCTTAGAGAGCAAATGCCATGTCCATATCATTCGAATCAGCCTTGGGAATTCACGAAAGTGCGCTGCGTTTACGCGGTCAGCGCGCCGGGGTTTTGGCTAATAATTTGGCGAATATTGATACCCCGAATTTCAAAGCTCGTGATCTGGATTTCAAGCAAATTCTTAACCAAAAAGTTACCGAATCTAATACGTTCAATATGCAAGCCACCAACGAGCGCCATATGGCGGTTGGACTTGCTTTCGGCGAAGACCCGGATATGTTGTATCGCACACCGCAACAACCGTCTATCGACGGAAATACGGTTGAAGACCAAATTGAACACGCGGAATACATGAAAAATGCTTTGGCATTTCAAGCCAGCTTTCAGTTTTTAAACAGCAAGTTTCAAGGTTTGAAATCTGCGATTCGTGGCGACTAAGACCGATTAAATTTTCTGTAAATTTATTTATTGAGCGAGAAACATCATGGCACTAAGTTCGATTTTTGACATTGCTGGCACAGGTATGAATGCACAAAGTCTGCGTTTAAATACTACTGCAAGTAACCTGGCGAATGCGCAATCTGCAAGCTCCAGCATTGATCAAGTCTACCGCAGTCGCCAGCCAGTGTTTGCCGCGATTCAAAAACAAGCGATGCAACAATCCTTAAACGCTGACAAAGCCGCGAACGAAGCTGATGCCGGTGCCGGTGTGCAAGTGTTAGGAATTGTTGAGAGCGGTGCGCCTTTGGAGCGTCGTTATGAGCCAACACATCCTAAAGCAGATAAAGAAGGTTATGTGTATTACCCCAATGTAAATGTTGTGGAAGAAATGACAAATATGATTTCAGCTTCACGCTCATTTCAAATGAACGTAGAGGTAATGAATTCTGCAAAACAAATGGTTCAGCGGGTTCTTACCTTAGGTCAATAAAATAGTTAATAGTTTAGCAGCGCAACAGAATTAATTTAGATCAGTAATCGCAAGGCCGCATGATTATTAAGGTGAAATGAAATGAGTGATGTAACAACTAAATCTACTAGCGATGTTCTTTCCAGCTACGGTATTAATAAAAACCCGGCCGCAGAAACCGCGAAGAAAAAATCCAACGACTTGGGTCAAGATGCGTTCTTACAATTGATGATTACTCAAATGAAAAACCAGGACCCTTTAGCGCCGCAAAGTAATTCTGAATTTGTAGCGCAATTAGCACAATTCAGCTCTGTGCAAGGCCTTGAAAAATTGAATACAAATTTCAATAACTTCAGCAGTAGCTTTAATTCAAATCAAGCTTTGCAAGCTTCATCATTGGTAGGTCGTTCAGTCAGTGTTGAAACCGACACCAGCATGTTAGTGGATAAGGGGATTATTTCCGGCAACGTAAAACTTGCTTCTGCAACATCCGATATGAAAATTAATATTTACGATGCTACCGGCGCTTTGGCTGCTCAGGTTCCAGTAGGCACTGTACCTGCAGGTGATACAAATTTCCGCTTTGATGGCCAAAATATTGAAGTTAACGGCGAATTACTGGATTGGACTACCGGCGAAAAAGCGCTGGAACCAGGTAGCTATAGCTTCAAAGTCCTGGCATCGCAAAACGGTAAACAAGAACAATTAACCACTAATCTCAGTGTGAACGTAAATAGTGTCACTATCGGAACCGATGGGAAATTAGTGTTGAATTTGGCAGGTGTTGGTCCAGTTGATATGAGCAAGGTTAAACAATTTAACTAACAATAAAAGTTTAATAAAAGTATCAAGATTTGGATTAAAAATTGCAGTTTAAAATATGTGTCAAGAAAGAGTGGGTTGAAAAATTAAATAACTCATCGAATTAAGTAAGAAATTTAGTCAACGAAAAAATTTATGACTAGCCGCTAACAAATAGCTACTAGCAACTCAAACAGTAGGAGCACGTCATGTCATTCAATACAGGCCTTAGTGGTATTCGCGCAGCAAACACTGACCTCAGTGTAACCGGCAACAACATTGCCAATGCGGGAACTATAGGTTTTAAAAGTTCACGCGCCGAGTTTGGTGATGTGTACACAAGCTCCTTACTCGGCGGTGGCCGTACTACTGCAGGTAGCGGCGTTACTACCTTGACCTTGCGTCAGGCATTTTCGCAAGGCAATTTAAAATTTACGCAAAACGCGATGGACCTCTCTGTTAATGGCGCAGGTTTTTTTGTGCTAAACGGCAATGACGGTCAATTATTTTCACGCGCTGGCGCATTTGGTTTGGATAAAGACGGCAACATAGTGAATAGCACAGGCTCAAACCTGCAAGGTTTTGCCGCTGATGCTGATGGCAATGTGGGCGGAATTTTAACGAATTTAAAAGTGGATGTAAGCACACAATCGCCTCGCCAAACTACTGGCGTAAATTCTGCGTTCAACGTGGATGCAAATCAAAAAGTATTGAAAACTACTGGTAATAGTTTTGTGAGTAATGGTTCAGCAATCGGTGTTGCGAAACCAGGTCTTAAAACGGCAACTACAACATCTACAACACTGGGTGCAATTCCATTGGCTGCAGCACCTGCAGCGGCAGGAACTCTTGCGGTACCAATTGATTTTTCTACATCGCCTACAACGTTTAATTTAACACTTGCAAATTCAAGCCCGGTTCCTGGTGGAACTATTGCAATCAATTTAAATTCGTCTACGGCTACCAAGCTGCAAGAAGTTGCCGATTTAATGAATAAGGCGATATACGGCGCTCCAATTCCCGTTAACGTGCAGGCCGTTGTAAACGGTAGCAATATCGAACTGCGTGACGCAACCAAAGGTGTTGGTTCAACAATATCGCTGGCAGCTATTACGGGTACAAATGCATTGTCTACCGCATTAGGCGGAGCTCCTGCATCGACTGCCGGTATTCCCAGTGTAACTAATGGTTATTTGCCACAAACACTTGTTATCGAAGGTCCTACTGGCGCCACTGTTAATTTCACAAGTACAGCAGGTGCGCCAGCGGCACAAACTGCTTCAAAATTAAATGATTTGGCAGGTGTTAGCGCAACGGCAACTACTCATGCCACTTTGCTTAAAGATGATCCTTTAACATTAGGTACTTTGGAATTTGATAACACTAACGGCAATTTAATTTTAAATGGCGTGCGTTTAACTGCATTGAATATGTCTGGTTTGGAAACCCAAATTAATGCGCTCAGCGGTTCAACCTTGCCCGGTATTACTGCCAAGGTAAATGCTGCGGGTGATTTGGAAATTGAATCCAAAGTCGGTAGTGATATTAACTTTTCATGGAGTGACAAAGATATTAACGGTAACGCAGTCGTTGCCGGTGAATTGACAGTGTCAGGTACCGACGGTGTCCAACAATCGGTAAACACTTTAACTGACGCGGTTGTGATTGGCGGCGATTTAAAAATTGTTATGGAATCTGGTTATTCCATTAAAAGTACTTCACCAGTAGTGGGTAATTTATTTGCACCTTTGACAGCAGCGAGTTTTACACCAGTATTGATCAATGCGTTTGATCCTGCGGATGCAAAAACTTACAACCATGCAACATCATCAACTGTGTACGACAGCTTAGGTAATGCGCACGTTATGCGTTCCTATTTTGTGAAAGAAAAATTCGATGTTAACGATCCAAGCACATCACCTAACCACTGGAAAATGTATGTGCAAATTGATGGACAAAATATTGGCGATCCAGATCCAAGCTTACCGTCTCCACAAAATACCGAACCGACTTTGGCTGGCTACGATGTTTATTTCTCTGCCGACGGTACCTTGAATGAAACGCTTACTGACAACATGCTGATTTCCAACTGGACTCCACTGGGGGCCGACGGAAAACCTGTAGGCGCGTTAATGCCGTTAAACGTATTACAAGGCGGAACCACTCCAGTTGCTGAGCCTCCATCAAGCTCAAACTTCGTGGTTGACTTGAGCGGATCAACTCAATTCGGTAGCGCATTTTCGGTAGAAAATCTTGACCAAAATGGATACACCACTGGCCGTTTGGCTGGTTTGGATGTAGACAGCAAAGGTATCCTCTTTGCCCGTTTTACCAACGGCGAAGCGCAAACCCTGGGGCAGGTGGCTCTGGCCAACTTCAATAATATGGAAGGTTTGAAACCCGTAGGCAATTCCATGTGGGCTCAAACTTTTGAAACAGGCGAAGCGGTAATCGGCGCACCAGGTTCATCGTCGCTAGGTAATATCACCTCTGGCGCGTTGGAAGAGTCAAACGTTGATCTGTCGGAAGAACTGGTAAACCTGATTATTGCCCAACGTAACTATCAGGCGAATGCAAAAACGATTGAAACAGCTAATGCTACTACTCAGACGATTATTAATCTTCGTTAATAGATAAATAAGAGAACCCCACCCAGCCTCCCCTTGCCAGGGGAGGAGCTGACTCCCTGATATTCATGTTTATTCAGTACGAAGTGCAGATTATTCCCTCCCTTGACAAGGGGAGGGTTAGGGTGGGGTGCTTTTAAATTCCAATCTATATCTACCGGCAACCAGCGGAAGCAGTTTGCCGTTTGCCGCTTTTCCGCCGCTATCGTCATTTCTTTCCCTTTCTAAAACCCCTTATTTATCAATTAGTTGTCCATCACTCTTTACGCAAAATCTGCTAGTCACCCACTTGGCACCCCTCTTGCAAAACCATGCTTAACGGCAAATCTGCCAAAAAAATAGCGCCTGGTTTAGTGATGTAAATCAGGCCCGAGTGGAGAAGATATTGTGGAAAGAGCTCTCTATATAGCCATGACCGGCGCCAAGAACAACATGATGGCGCAGACTATTCGCGCGAATAACATGGCTAACGTTAATACCGCTGGCTTTAAAGCCGATTTCGAGCAATCCCGCGCTATGGGCGTCTATTACGGGGATGGCCAGCCGACTCGCGCTTATGCCCTCACAGAAACGCCCCAAGCGGATTTTGAGCAGGGTTCGCTAGATACCACGGGTAATCCACTAGACATAGCTATCAAAGGCGAAGGGTTCATTGCCGTTCAGGCTCCTGATGGCAGTGAGGCCTACACCCGCGCAGGAAATCTGGCAGTTGATGCAGCAGGCACCTTGCGCACAGCCAATGGTTTGGCGGTTATAGGCAACTCTGGCCCGATCAGTCTTCCTCCCCTCGATAAAGTAGAAATCGGTGCCGACGGTACCGTTTCGATTATTGCGCTTGGCCAAACTGCTGAAACTATGGTGGAAGGCAACCGCATCAAGCTGGTTAAGCCTGACATTAAAAATCTCGAAAAAGGTCCAGATGGATTGTTCCGTCAACGCGATGGTTTAGCGGCTGTGGCTGACGCGTCCGTGCAAGTGGCGAGCGGTGTTTTGGAAAGCAGTAATGTCAACGCCATGAGCGAGTTCACGCAAATTCTTACCTTGGCTCGCCAATACGATATGCAATTAAAAGTCATGAAATCGGCTGAAGAAAATTCAACGGCTTCAGCACAACTTTTACAAATGTCTTAATCAATGATTTACCTGAGCTAAAGCTCACGAGGATTCCATCATGATGTCTGCCCTCTACGTAAGTAAAACCGGGTTAGCTGCACAAGATAAACAGCTCACTACGATTTCACACAACCTGGCTAACACCGGCACCGTGGGTTTCAAACGCGACCGGGCTGTGTTTGAAGATTTGTTGTATCAAGTGCAACGTCAACCAGGCGCGCAAGAAACGCAGGATTCGCAATTACCTTCCGGTTTGCAACTGGGTACAGGTGCCCGCGTAGTGGCGACTCAAAAACAATTTACGCAAGGTAATTTGCAAGTCACCGAGCAGCCATTAGATGTTGCAGTAAATGGCCGCGGCTTCTTACAAGTGTTGCAACCAGACGGAACCATTGCTTACACGCGCAACGGTGAATTGCAATTAAGTAGAGAAGGGCAGTTAGTAAATTCCGAAGGTTTAGTATTGGAACCGGCGATTACAGTTCCACAAGGTGCGAACCGCATTACGATTGGTAAAGACGGAAGCGTGAATGCTTACACCGAGGGTAGTGAAGCGACGCCACAACAATTGGGCAACATCACTCTTACCGATTTCGTAAATCCATCTGGCTTGCAAGCAATTGGCGGAAATTTATTTGTGGAAACTGTTGCCAGCGGGACACCTACACAGGGTGCTCCCGGTGAAAACGGAATGGGTGTGTTGTTGCAAGGGCAATTGGAAAGCTCGAACGTAGACATTGTTGAGGAAATGGTAAATATGATTACCACACAACGTGCTTACGAAATGAATTCCAAAGTTGTTTCAACAGCAGATCAGATGCTGCAAAACATTGCTCAAAACCTTTAGTTGATTGAGTAAAAAATCATGAAATTTATTAGGCCAATTTGTTCATCCAATAAAATACTTGTGGCTATATGCGCAATTATTTTATCGGGCTGTATGACAAATAATAAACCAAAACCTGGTGATCCTTATTACGCACCGACTATTTCAGCTTCGCAGGCTCTGCCGCAACGCACGGAAGGTTCGCTGTATCAGGACTCTTACGGTTTGAGTTTATTTGGCGATAGAAAAGCACATTTTGTCGGTGACATTATTACAATCACCTTGAGTGAAAGTACTGTGTCAAAAAAATCATCAAATGTGAATGTTAAAAAAGACAACAGCACTGTATTCAATAGCGGCGGAACCTTATTAGGTAATGTACCCGCAGCAAAGGGCATGAGCTTTGATACGAATATCGCACAAAACAGAAAGTTTGGCGGCAACTCAGGTGCTGACCAAAGCAATAGTTTACAAGGCAATATCACCGTCACTGTTGCGGAAATTATGCCCAACGGAAATTTAATTGTTCGCGGCGAGAAATGGATGACCTTAAACAGTGGCGACGAATTTATTCGCATCAGCGGAATTGTTCGCCCGGATGACGTTGCCCCGGACAATACAATTGTGTCTACTCGGTTAGCGAATGCAAAAATTTCCTATAGCGGAACAGGCACTCTAGCAGATTCGCAAAATATGGGTTGGTTATCAAAATTCTTTAATAGCCCGATTTGGCCGTTTTAGCAGATATATATCAAGAGCCGTCATTCCCGCGAAGGCGGGAATCCAGCTCTTAAAAATTTAGCGCTGCATTTTGAATTGTAAAAGCTGGAACGCCAGCCCGGTGAATCCCCGCTTACGCGAGGATGACGATAGTAAGCTTAATGAGATTGACGTAAATGAAAACCAAAACCTTCACCAGAACAATTGTGAAAATATTATTTGCAATTTTATTTTTGCAATTTTCATTCGCTGCATCTGCCGAGCGCATCAAAGATATCGCCAGCGTTGCTGGTGTGCGTGCAAACCAATTAATTGGTTACGGTTTGGTTGTAGGTTTGGATGGCACAGGTGACCAAACAACACAGTCTCCTTTTACCACACAATCTTTTAATTCCATGTTGAAACAATTTGGCATCACCGTACCTGAAGGTGCGCGTATGCAAATGAAAAACGTGGCAGCGGTAATGATTCAAGCTGAATTACCTGCATTTGCAAAACCTGGCCAAACCTTGGACGTCACCGTGTCTTCAATCAGTAACGCGAAAAGTTTGCGCGGTGGAAGTTTATTGGTAGCGCCATTAAAAGGTTTGGACGGAAAAGTTTACGCTGTTGCGCAAGGCAATTTAGTGGTTGGCGGATTTGGTGCGCAAGGAGCGGATGGTTCTAGCATTAAAGTCAATATTCCCAGCGCAGGAAGAATTCCCAGTGGTGCAATGGTTGAGCGTGCAGTAGAAACAAATTTCGCTGGTGGCCAACCAATCGTTTTCAATTTAAATCGCGCTGATTTCACCACTGCCAATCATTTGGCAAAAAGCATTAATGATTTATTAGGGCCAGATGTAGCGCGTCCGTTAGATTCGGTTTCCATTATGGTGGATTCACCACAAAATCCGGCGCAGCGCGTAGATTTTATTGCGATGTTGGAAAATTTGGATGTGACCCTTGGTGAAGAAACAGCGAAAGTTATTATTAATTCGCGCACCGGCACCATTGTTGTAGGAAAAAATGTTCGCGTATCTCCAGTCGCTGTTACGCACGGTAGTTTGACGGTAACGGTTGCAGAAAGTTTAACCGTGAGCCAACCCAATGCGTTTGGTGAAGGAAAAACTGTTGTTGTTCCTAGCAGTAAAGTCACTGCGGCAGAAAAAACCAATCCTATGTTTAAGTTTGCGCCTGGCGCATCTTTGGATGACATAGTGCGTTCTGTGAATAATGTTGGCGCATCGCCCAGCGATTTAATGGCGATACTTGAAGCTTTAAAACAATCCGGCGCGCTTAAAGCCGAACTAGTGGTGATTTAACATGTTGCCCATAGATAGCACTACACTTCTTGGTAGTTTTACTGGCTCTGCCAGTAATAATTTGTCCAACTCAACCGCAGCTGTGAAAACACCTGCGGTTAAGGACAATTACTTTGATCAGAATTCTTTGAATTCTGTGAAGACTATGGGCCGTCATAATGATCCTGCTGCGCTAAAAGAAATTTCCAAAAAGTTTGAAGCCATGTTTGTTCAGCAAATGCTGAAATCCATGCGTGATGCAAATGCAGTATTTGGTGAAGGTGATGTATTTTCCAGTGAAGAAGTTAAGTTCCATCAAGAGATGATGGATCACCAAATGGTACTGAACCTAACCAGCGGTGAAGGTATAGGTCTTGCGAAATCCATGTACCAGCAAATGCAAAAACTTTACGGTAAACCAGCAGACTTAAATTCTGATTCGATAAAACCCTTACTGCCTCCAGTGTCTGGTATGAAACCTCTCCGAACATCGGCTATAGGTACACCGCCTGAATTTATCGCTCGCGCAGGCACAAAAACAGCTATAGCAAAAACGCAAGAAGAGTTTTTGGAAAAAATGCGTCCCCACGCTGAAAAAGCGGCGGCTGAATTAAATGTAAATACAGATGTATTGCTGGCACAGGCTGCGCTCGAAACCGGCTGGGGAAAACATTTGATTCATGATACCCTAGGCAATAACAGTTTTAATATTTTCAATATCAAAGCGACCGGCTGGCAGGGTAAAAGCGTGGTTGTGAATACGCTTGAAAACAAACAAGGCATTCCACAACAGGAACGTGCGTCGTTTCGCCAATACGACAGTTATGCGCAAAGTTTTGATGACTATGTTTCGCTGATTAAAAATAATCCTCGTTACAAAAATGCCTTGGAAGCAGCGAGTGATTCAGCAAATTATGCGGATGCGTTGCAAAAAGCAGGTTACGCAACTGATCCTGATTACGCACAAAAAATTAAACGTCTTATCAGCAGCGATTCTATTCGCGCTGCTACGGACGCATCTGGCTCTAACATTGCCGGAGCTGAATCATGAGTGGAATTCTCTCTAATGCTATTTCCGGTTTGCAAGCTAGCCAAATTGCACTGCGCACCGCAGGCAATAATATTTCCAATGCAAACACCGCGGGCTACAGCCGTCAGGATGTTAATTTCACTACTCGCCAAGAACAGCAATTTGGTAACGCTGGATTTCTGGGTTCGGGTGTTAATACAGATTCTGTCAAACGTGTTGTTAACGAATTTGTTACCACACAAATGCGTTTGGATACCACTACGTTTAATCAATTGGATAAATACAATCAAAGTATTGGAAAAATTGATAAATTATTTTCAGATTCAAGTACAGGCTTAATCGGAAGTTTGCAAAGCTTTTTTTCGTCCCTGCAAAATGGTGCAAGTGACCCATCATCTTCACCCGCGCGGCAATTAATTATTACTCAGGCCGAGAGTTTGAGCTTACGTTACAACACCCTTTACGATCGTTTGGAAGAGACCGGAAAAGGAATAGACAATGAAATTGGTACTATAACCGGGCAGGTTAACGCGCTTGCAAAATCTGTTGCCAATTTAAATCAATCTATCGCTGAAAAAAATGCATCTGGGGCTGGCGCAGAGCCTAACGATTTATTGGATCAACGCGATGAAGCCTTACGCAAGTTGTCTGAGCTGGTGTCATTGCAATTGGTTAAGCAAGATGGCGGCGACGTTAATG
>CBHTVU010000146.1:0-10869 GCA_966096785.1 uncultured Gammaproteobacteria bacterium
TTAATTGTTGATGCAACACTAAACCAGCTTCAATGGTTTTTCCTAGACCCACTTCGTCAGCAAGTAAGACACGCGGTGCATGACGCTGCGCAACTTCATTGGCGATATAAAGCTGATGAGGTAACAATTGCACACGCGGACCAGCCAAACCAAAAATGGTGGATTGGCGATGCTGATTCAAATAATTAAGTGTTTTATAACGAAGAGTAAAATGCGTGTGTTTATCAATTTGACCCGCGAATAAACGGTCGCGCGGTGTGCTGAATTGCACGAAACTATCCAGTTCAAATTCGGGGACCGCCAACTCTTCCTGTGTGAGGTTTTTATCTTTATCAAAAACCAAACCGTAATAGAGCAAACAGCCTTGTTGCTCGAGCACGCGAGTAATTTTCATTACAGTGCCATCCTGATGGCGCACTTTTTCACCTACTTGATACACAACACGGCTAACTGGCGCATTTTCCATCGCATAGGTACGACGCTCACCAGCTGCAGGGAAACTCAGCGTCAATCGACGATTGGCTATATCCAATACTATACCTAAACCTAATTCTGCTTCAGCCTCGCTAATCCAACGCTGCCCGATTGTAAAAGCTTGATTTGCAACTTGCGATTTACTCACTCAACTTACCTTTGGAATCTGTCATTCAAAATGGGCGTGCATGATACTGTTTTTAGCATATCAAGGCCAAAAAAATCATCTTTTGCAGTGCGCCTGAAAAACTATTTCGTTAGAATCCGGCCAATGCACAGTTAAAAGGTATGAATATGAACTTAGCCGCACCCAACATTGAATTAGTCAATTTCATTAAGCGCCACGATTTTTTACAACTCACTAACAATCAAGAAGCTTTTTCAGGCAGCAAAGGAACCGGCCTTCCTATTATCCGTGTGCATACCCAAAAATGTGACGCTCTGATTGCAATCCAGGGTGCACACTTATTGAGCTTCAAGGCGCAGGATGGAAATCAACTTTTATGGGTCAGCCCTAACTGCGACTTTACTTCCGGCGTTGCGTTGCGCGGCGGCATACCCGTCTGTTTACCCTGGTTCGGCCCTAATACTGATCCGGCAAAACCCAAGCACGGCTTTGCGCGCAATCAAGACTGGATATTTACGAAGGCTAAGCTGTTAGCAAATGGCGATGCGGAACTGGTATTTACTTTTGCAAGCAACGCTAATGATTTGTTCAATTTCGATTTCGTAGCACAATTGGTCATGACGTTGGGCGATAAAATAAAACTTGAAATTTGTGTTAGTAATCTTGATAAAAAGAATTTTGATTGCAGCTGGGTTCTGCACTCTTATCACCCCGTAACCTCACTTAATAATGTGCAAGTAAAAGGCTTGGCAGGTAGAACTTATCTGGATAATTTAGAGAAGCATGCTGCAAAAGTTCAGCACGGTGATGTTGATTTTCCAGGAGAAGTAGATCGTGTATTTCCCGCTATAGAGAACCCTCTTGAAATCGTGGGCACACCCAACATCCACATCACACATCACAATTGTCCAAGCGTGGTAGTGTGGAATCCCGGTGCAGCAAATGCGGCTAAAATGGCAGATGTTGGAGCTGGCAACGAGCAGGGTTACATTTGCGTTGAGCGCGGTGCGGTCTTAGATGAAAAATGGAATATCGCTGCAGGTGAAAATAAAACTGCCTGGGTTGAAATCAGTGAAAACTAAACTGTAAAAAGTCATCCTGCAGCTTAACTTTTTTAACTCGAGCTTTTCGTTTTCAACTTGGTTTTTTAAACGGGATGGTGCGGTATTTTCGATATCAAAATTACAAATCCAATTCCAATCCATCCAAATCCAATTTAAATAATTCGTCTACTTCTTTATTTAAGCGCGAGTAACGTGCGTATTGTGGATCGTCTTTGTCAATAGATCTTATTTTCTCCAGGGATGTTCGACACAGAGTTTCATAACCAGGTTTTTCACCATGACTTTTTGCTTCTGCAATTATCGCCTGAACGAGATTTAAGTTAAGACCTACATGGCTGGGAAAAACACCAATCGCACGTTTAAAAGTCTCTACAGATTCCGCATATTGTTTGTTTTCGTAATAGTCGATACCAGCCTTGGTCATATCCGCTACTTTTTTACGGCCCTCCTTACTTTTTGGCGTGTCAGTCATGGAATCTATTTTATCAACCAATGCTTGATTTGCTGGAAATCTTTCAACCAAATCATGTAAAACCTCATCGGCAGCCGACTTATCACCACTATCAATTAGCGTTTTAGCAAAGCTCATTCCTGCTTCAGGTGTCAGTTCTTCTTTGTTAGTTTTATAAAGCGTTTTTGCTTTATCCAGAAATTTTTCTGCATCAGCTGCTTTATTATTATTTTTTAGCGAACGAGATTTTAGTAGGTTACTTTGAATATCCGCACCCGCATCAAAATAAGGGCGCTTTTCCAGTTTTTGCAAAACCTCAAAGGTTTCCTTTACATATTTATCAGCGTTGGCTTCACCCTCCTTACTCAGATCAGAAAGTGTTCCAGCCAAATTAAAATAATCTTCGGGTGATTCATAAACAGAATTACGCGCTGTTTTTATGACACGACGACTCGCTTCAAGGCAAGCTTGGGTGTCTTCATTTAGCTTGGATAATTCGGCAAGTCGACGCTGGCGCATCACCGACTTTGGAGAGACTTCAGCAGCATCTTGCATGGCTTTTTGCGCCGCTATTGTATCGCCTTTACCAATGTAAGCATCTGCTAAAAGATCATGGGCTTCTACTACTCGACGATCGTTGCCAATGACTTCTTTTAAATTTTTTTCGGCTTTAGCGTATTCTTTTTTTGCGACTTGCGTTTTACCCAAACCGAGTTTCGCCCATAACAACGGGCGCTCCGCTAAAACTCCGGTGTAAATTTCTTCAGCACGTTTAAAGTTGAACAACCGTAAATTCATTTCTGCCTGAATTTGCAGACAGGCACCGCGGTAGGAAGTATCAGCAGATAGTTTATCTGCACAGCGCTGTTCCGCAGTCGCAAAATCCTTTTCATCCATAGCCTGTTTGATGTTATACAACTCACGATGACGCAGCATGACACGATCCAATCGCTGCCGTAATAAGGCTTGGGTAATGGGTTTAGTAACGTAATCGTCAGGTTGATATTCGAGTGCGCCCAACACCATTTCGCGCGAAGACTCGGCGGTAATCATCACAAACATGCTGGTGTTATTCAGGCGATTTCGATAACGCAGCTCTTCCAGCACTTGCTGGCCATCACGACCCGGTCCCAAATTGTAGTCGCATAAAACCATGTGGTAATGATTATTCAAGCAAGCCTCAATGGCTTGCTCGCCATTTGCTACAACGTCAACCTGTTGCACACCAAATACACGCAGCATTCCAGTAATCGCTACGCGTACGTCGGGCATATCGTCTACGACCAGACATCGCATCTGGCTGTAGAGTTTTATTAAATCAATTTGACGCATGTGTAAAAGAAAAACCCTTTAACAATTTAGTTACAACATTCGACATAAAAAAATACTATAAATGCAGTGTAGCATTTCACCGAGATACTGCCGGACGGCAGCTCGGGCTGAATTGATTGAGACCCTTGCCTCAATAAAGCAGTAGTGATTGAAATATAAGTTGACTAAAAAATAGGCGTGATTAACAGGTGTCCTATATTTCAAACCATTCCATGAAATCACTCTTATAGCAACTCAACGAAACAGTGAACCTCTATTAATCATGAGAGTCCTAAAACAGTCTTCAACAGACCTCTCGTAAATTGCGCAAGCAATAAAGATATTAATGGGTTTAGATTGACACCGGGCGCCGGTCCACACAGAATCGCCGGCTACATTGAAACATCAGGAAATTGGCTGAATGAATACCGTTAGAATCCCACGTTTACTGAAACAAGCGACCTTTTTATTCACTTTTATAGGATTAAATTTATTGCTCACTGCGTGCGGTGGCGGTGACGGTAAAAGCTCCAGTAAGAGTAGTTCCTCAAGCAGCTCTCTCAGCTCTCATACTTTCAGCTCAACACCTGTGACCCCTCCTTTAAGTGGTACTTGGCCTGACGTAAAAGTTTCCGCGAAAAATACTAAAACCTTGAAGTTTGATTGGACTGCAGCACCAGACGCAACCTATTACAAATTATTCAAGAAACCAGATTCCAACAGTGCTTATGTCCAGGTAGGTTCAGATTTCAACGCACTTACTATTAGTGATCCTGTAAGTGTCCATCTTACTGATTGGGTAAATAGCCGCTATAAGGTACAAGCCTGTACGGCAGACAATGTTTGTAGTGATTCACATGAGATCATTATTGACAGCGCTATGCTTACCGCGATCACCTATTTCAAGGCTTCTAATGCTGATGCAGATGATTGGTTCGGCTGGAGTATTGCTTTATCAGGTGATGGAAAAACCTTGGCAGTTGGTGCACCTGCGGAAGCAAGTAATGCCGTAGGGATAAATGGCAATCAGGCTAATAATGAGAGCCCTACTTCCGGTGCTGTTTATGTTTTTGTAAAAGTTGATGGTAACTGGGTGCAGGAAGCTTACTTAAAAGCATCCAATACGGAACAACACAGTGATAATAAGTGGGAAAACTTACCTAATGACCGATTTGGTTATCAAGTAGCCTTGAGTGATGACGGCAATACCCTTGCAGTGTCCGCTATAAATGAAGACAGCCCCTCTTATGGCATCAACTGCAGAGACGACAATTTCGTTGTTTCATCAACTTACAGTAGCAGTAGTTCAACTTATAGCGTCTCTGTGCCCATGGATTATGACGTGGGCGCCATTTATATTTTTAAGCGCACCAATGCCACCTGGAGTCAAGCATCCTACATAAAACCTAGTAATACGCTAGCTTACGCATTGACTGGTAAAGCACTTAACTTTGGTAGTCATATTGCTCTTTCTGGTGACGGAAAAACGTTGGCTGTAGGCAATGAAAATGATTTTTATATAGGTTCCGGCATATTGATGGCTTCTAACAGTAGTGTTTTAAGTGATACGAGCAGCAGCACCTCAAGTGCTAGATGTTTTGAATATTATCCAAGCTCATCAAGTAGCTCTAGTATCTCTAGCGTTTCTTCTTCAAGCAAATCCTCGTCAAGCAGTTCAGTTAGCAATTCGTCAAGCAGTACTGATGTAAGTGTTCGTGGCGGTACGAATTCAGGCGGAGTTTATATCTTTAGGGAAACTGAAACTGGCTGGATGCAAGATGCAGTCATTAAAGCATCAGATGCTTATGTTGGTGATAGTTTCGGTGCCAGCATCGATTTATCACAAGACGGTAATACCCTCGCAGTAGGCGCGGTGAATGCAGAAGAACTCGTACTAAATTCAAGCTCTAGCTCCGTAAAGGCAAGAATGACCCTCAAGATAGAAGGAAGGGACTATTACGCCCTCGATAATATGAACTCTGGAGCTGTTTATGTTTACAAGCGTACGGGCGATATGTGGCAGGAAAGTAGCAAAATAAAGCCGACAAATCAGGGCTGGGATCAGCAATTTGGTTATGCGGTTTCACTCTCTGACGATGGCAACACACTAGCTGTAGGTACACCTGGAGATTGGAGTACTACGTCAGGAACCGCCAGTTCCCCAACATATACCTATGAAGCTGATATACAAATCACAAGCTCTGGCTATCTTTATATAGTCCCGAAACTCGACATGACGCGTGCAAAATCCGCCTATGCCTCAGGTGCGGTCTATATTTATAAATATTCAGACGCGAACGGCTGGAGCCCGGATGGCTACATAAAGGCATCCAATCCACAAACATTTTACCAATTCGGTTCGACGCTTTCATTGTCAGGAAGTGGGGATGTATTAGCAGTGGGATGTTATCGTGAATCTAGTCAGGCAGTAGGAGTGGGTGGTGATGAGGCTGACCTTGGAGCACCAAGTTCTGGCGCAGCCTATGTTTTCAAACGTTCAGATTCTGCTACCTCCTCCTGGACGCAGCTTAAATACATTAAAGCACCTAACACTCATACAGAGGATAGATTCGCTCGCGCCCTTTCAATAGATTTTACCGGGGATGTTTTGGCTGTCGGCGCATATCGTGAATCGATTAAGTCCAGCGGCATTAATGGTGATGAAGAGAAGAACTATTCTGATCCTCACGCAGTCCATGCACCTGCGTCCGGTGCGGCCTATCTTTACTAGTAGATTTTAGTGCGCATAGTAAAGCCCGCTAATGCGGGCTTTTTTTATGGCAGACGAAAAGCTCTAAACTATCATCAAATTTGAGACATAAAAAAAGCCGCACAAGTGCGGCTTTTTCTAACTGAATTCTTAATTAAAGACCAGTTACATTTTCAGCTTGTGGGCCTTTTTGGCCTGGCTTGACGTCAAACTCTACGCGCTGACCTTCAGCCAAGGTTTTGAAACCTGAACCGCTGATTGCGCTGTAGTGTACAAAAACGTCTTGGCCTGCTTCGCTAGCAATGAAACCAAAACCTTTTGACTCGTTGAACCATTTTACTGTGCCAGTGCTTCTAGCCATGTGATAAACCTCGATGATCTTTGATGATAAAAATTTGTTGCTGACAGATCGGTGTTACTTATGAAGAAGCATCGAGTTACTAAGAGATTCACTGCTAGAACAACGGATGTGACATAACATAAATAATTGTGAACAAGCCAAAGACTTAATTCACGCTGCAATTTGGCCAGCGCTGGAACTATATGCCCCTGCTACAAGTATGTAAAGGTTTAATTGCTTGGATTACGAATTAGCTAGGCCTGGAATACATTAATGCGGGGCTTTTTATCATAAGCGGTGACAATATGACCAACGTATTGAGCGAAAGTGCTTTAGACTGTTTAAGCAATCCTCTAGCGAGAAGTAAAGTATTTACCCTTGCACTTAAAGCTGTAACAATCCCGGAGCTTAAAGACGGCAAGCGCCGAATTTTCCTAATAAAATAAACTGCCCAGCATTATGAACATACCAGATACTCATTGCACACATGATAAACGTGTGAGCTGCGGAAATTGTCGGCTCAATGCTATATGCCTGCCTATCAGCTTACACATTGATGAAATCGATCATCTCAATAATATTGTCCAGCGCGGAAAACCTCTTCAAAAGGATGAATATTTATACCGCGCAAATGATGCTTTTAATTCTGTATATGCAATACGCTCCGGTGCGATGAAATCAATAAACATCAGCGAAACAGGCGAAGAACAAATCACTGGTTTTTATTTACCTGGCGAAATAGTAGGCTTGGATGGCTTGGCGAACAATGTATACACTAACTCCGTCATTGCACTGGAAACCGCTTCGGTTTGCGAAATTCCGTTTAATCGACTTGAAGATTTAAGTTTGAAAATTCCCAGCTTACAGCATTACTTTTTTCAACTTATGAGCCGTGAAATTACGCAGGAACAACAAGTTATCAGATTGCTTGGAAAAAGTGATGCCGAGGCACGGATTGCAAGTTTGTTGCTAAGTATTTCAGCGCGACACGGCCGCCGCAATCTCGCTACACATCAATTTATATTGCCCATGTCACGAACCGACATAGCTAATTTTTTAGGATTAACAATTGAAACGGTGAGCCGCATTTTCACTCGGCTGCAAAAAAACAATATCATCATTGTAGATAAAAAAGAAATCACCATTTTGGATATGAATAGATTGCGCACTACTGCTCAAGGTCAGAATTAACTATGAATCGACTCGAAAAAACACTCGCCGCTTTTGATGCTGCTAATGCACAAGATCCTAATACTGAAATTGTTAATGGAAAAGAAATCCCCAAAGAATTAATTTATAGCCAACGCATGACCGAACAGCTTTATAAATTTCTTCCCGAAGCTTCTGAAGCCTTACAATTGGCAACCCGCAGCCAACATATTTGCCGCTGGAAAATACCTCGCAGCGATTACCTAATGGATCGCCAGGGTTATAAAAAATGGCGTTTGGATTTAGCGGTATTCCACGGTGAAACTGCCGGAAAAATAATGGAAGAAAATGGTTACGACGAACAGCTCATCCAGCGGGTTAAAGATTTATTATTAAAACGTAGCTTAAAACGCGATGAAGAAGTGCAAGCGTTAGAAGATGTTGTTTGTCTTGTTTTCCTCGAATTTTATCTGGATGATTTTGCCAGCAAACATGATGAAGCCAAGTTGATTGATATCATCCAAAAGACGTGGAATAAAATGTCTGAAGCCGGTCACGCTTCCGCATTGAAACTTCCTTTATCAGACGCCATGCTGAGTTTGGTAACCAAAGCTCTTCAACCATAGGATTATTTAATGTACGACATATTAAAACACACGCACTTAACAGTACTTGCACTTTCATTTTTATTATTTTTTGTACGCGGATATTTGATGATGCGCGAGTCGCCCATAAGCAAACATCGCGCATTACTTATCACACCCCATATAGTTAATTTATTGTTAATTGGCAGCGGCATAGGCCTCGCCGTATTTCTACACCTTAGTCCCGGCAACCAGCCATGGCTCGCCGTAAAACTCGTTGCGCTAATTCTGTACATTGCCTTGGGTATTCTAACTTTCAAACATCCCAAATTGGCGGTTCGAAAAATACTCTGGTTGTCAGCGCTGATCGTTTTTGCTTTTATCGTCAGCGTCGCGCAAAGCAAGAATCCCTACGGCTTTTTCGCAAGATTTTTTTAAACTCAGGCTTAGTCCTCAGCTCACCAACAATAACATTTTGAATAACTTCCACCTGAATCAGCAAACGCTGATTCAGGTTTACTAGCCTCTACAGCATTCACGACTATACTTTCAAGCAATCTCTCTTGCCGGAATTAGATTGTGGAAACTATCGCAGGCTATCATCTCAAAACCACTCTCGGAACTGGGGGAATGGCCAGTGTTTACCTGGCAACCCAGGACTCTCTGGATCGCCAGGTTGCCATTAAAGTACTTAATGCATCTTTGATTGATGACGCTTTGATTCAAGCACAATTTGCCCAGGAATCGAAATTAATTGCCAGCCTTAATCATCCGAATATAGTTCAGGTAATCGATCAGGGTACGAGCCAACAGGGAAACCCCTACTTTGTTATGCCCTTTGTGAAATGCATTCCGCTGGACGCCATCTTAAAACGTACAGACGTCGGTGCAACGCGAAAAATTGATATTGCCATTCAAATCTGTAAAGCCCTCGCATACGCGCATCGCAACGGAGTTGTACACCGCGATATAAAACCTGGCAATATTTTGGTTGATTACGATGGTCATGTGCGCCTGGTAGATTTTGGTATAGCCGGTTATTTCGCTGCACGTGAGAAGTCGCAAGCGGTTAAAGATGCTGAGCTGGTAATGGGGACTGACGCCTACATGGCACCCGAGCAAGTTGAAAGCATTAGCAAGACAACCCACTTAAGTGACCTCTATTCGCTAGGTGTGGTAATGCATCAATTATTTTTTGGTTACCTTCCATTCGAAATCACATCAAATGACACAAACAAATTGGGTGCTGAATTTAATGAGCAACTAAAACCACTTGTAAATGCATGCACAGAACCATCGCCTCAAAAAAGGCCGCAAAACGCCGATGAAATTCGTCAACAATTATTAGTAATAGCCCAGGGAAAACATCTACGCGCCAATCGCTGGAGCAATGATTCACCACAAAATGATATACCCGCGAATTACCAACTTTTGGATGTTTTGAAGGAAAATCCTTTTGGTGCTACCTACCTGGTAAAAGATCCAAAACAAAAGCGTTTTTTAGTTATCAAAAAGCAACGCCTGGATCATGTAGGCAGAGCACAAGTGGTTAACGCTAAACTTACGCACACTCAACATCCGCACATCGCAAGAATTTTCGGTACAGGTAAAAATCAACGCGTCTTTATTAATGTAACTGAATATCTCGCAGCAGGAAGTTTGCAAGATAGATTATCGCAAGCATTTACCTTGGGCCAATGGATCATAATGGCCCAACAATTATGTGCAGCCCTCACCTGCGCGCATGCGAACGGCATAGTTCATGGCAATTTGCGACCCAGTAATATTTTATTCGCAGAAAATAATTTTATTAAAATTACCGACTTCGGATTTCCTGCACACAGCTATTCTGAACAGGATGATTGGTATCGCCCCAAGAACGAAACTGAATCTGTTTACGCTGATATTTATGCAGCAGGTACAATTTTATTCCAACTTTTAAGCACCAGCCGCCCACAAGCGAGTTTATTGAATTGGAAAAATTATTGGGCTCTGCGCCATATTCCTGCGAAATTACGCAATATCGTTTTAAACATGACTCATTCAAACATAAAAAAACGGTACTACTGCGCCGAGCTTGCACTGGATGCCCTTAAAAATTTTTATGACCAGCAAAATACACGAATGGCCGGAAAAGTTTTTATTACGAAGAAAGTTTGAATTTTTAAAGCAGCCCTTTTGGTGCAGCGTTGTGAAGATCAATAATCGTAACAGCCGCTTTATCCGCATCCTTTTCCAAATCGCTCCACATATTAGGTTTGGATTTGGTATGAACCTCGTGATCGTGCAAACCTAACTCATCAATATCTAAATAAATTTTCGAGTCATCCGGTTTTAAGGTAATCGAATAATTCATTCCAGCATGGGTTTTATGAATTTCAGCAGGTGCGTCAATCGTACTCATGGTTAATCCCCCGTTATTAGCTTATTCGGTTCAAAAACTTAAATAATGCTAACTCCCGGTAATGCTGAAAAATGTTCTCTAACGAACCATTCATTAATTGAGTTGGGGAAAACCAGACTGGCAGATATAGAAGCAATAAAAAAGGGGTTAGCTTTTCAGCTAACCCCTTTTCACTATATGGTGCACTCAGGAGGATTCGAACCTCCGACCGCTCGGTTCGTAGCCGAGTACTCTATCCAGCTGAGCTATGAGTGC
>CBHTVU010000147.1:0-10721 GCA_966096785.1 uncultured Gammaproteobacteria bacterium
CGGGCACAAACCCATTGGCGCGATGGTCAAAGGTGTGGCACTTGCCATCAGCCGACAACATCGCCGACTGTGAAGTCTTAACGTGCATGTCCGGCCCACACATCACGAATACACCACCAGCCAGGGCAATATCACTGCCGCCGGTGATGAGGCTGTCGCAGGCATTGGCAATTGCCACCAGGGATGATGAGCAGGCGGTATCAATGGAAATACAGGGACCCTGAAGGTTCAGGAAATAAGAGATGCGTGCTGCCAGAATGGAGGTGGCGACACCGGTAAAACCCTGTGCACTGATTTGTTGCTCACGCGTAATTAAATTGTAATCGCTCGCGGCAACGCCAACGAAAACACCGCAGCGGGAACCGGATAGGTCCTGCGCGTCATAGCCAGCGTGCTCAATCGTATTCCAGCAGGTTTGCAAGAAGATACGCTGCTGCGGATCCATGTTGGTTGCTTCGCGCGGGGAGATGGAAAAAAATGACGCATCAAACATGTCATATTCTTCCAACGCGCCTAACCATTTGCTGTAGGTTTTCCCCGGGGTGACTTCGCCCGGTGAGAAATATTTATCAAGATCCCAGCGCTGGTGAGTGATCTCCGCAATACAATTCCTACCTTGGGCGATATTGTCCCAGAACTCACCGATGTTACGCGCTTGAGGAAATTGTCCGGCCATACCAATAACGGCAATCGGCTGGTAATCGTTGGGACGAGTTACGGATTGAATCTTTTTACTAGCGACAGAAGCTCTGCGCGAGACTAAAGGTTGCGGGCTAAAAAATTTATAATGCATTACCCGGTTATTGGTATCAGGAGCAATAACAGGCATTGCCGTTGCAAATGCGGTTTTATCTGCTTGCAACACCAGTGTCTGTTCCAACAAAGGTGCAAAGGCATTAACAGGCGCAAGCTGTACTATTTCCGTGGCGACATAACGACCTAATTTTTCAAGGGTTGGATAGCTGTATACCTTGGTTGCTTCAAGCGCTAGGTCATATTCTGCGTTGATCTTCCTTATCCAGGTCACGCCAGTAATTGAATCCAGTCCAAGGTCAATAAATTGTGTATCTTCTTCCAGTTCGCTTTCACCTAGGTGTAGTTCCTGGGCCAGCAATTTCTTCAGCGTTTTTATGATGGTGGGCAATGAGACTGTAGTTTGCTGTGGAATAGCGCTCTGGATTATAGATGTAGACATTGGACTGCTAGCCACAAGCTCAACAGCAACCAAGTCCTGTGCAGGTGCATGCTGGAGAATTTCACCGTGAACATAGGCATTGAGTTTATCCAGTGTAGGATAGCTATATACCTTGGTCGCCTCCAGATCAGTGTTGTACTTTTCATTAATCTTACGAATCCAGGTCACCCCGGTAATTGAGTCCAGGCCTAAGTCAACAAATTGCGAAGCGCCATCTATTTCAGCTTCCGCCAGATGCAATTCATCGGCGAGCATTTTACGCAAATTGGTAAATAATTTTTCTTTGCTGGGTACTGAGGATGAATTACCTGCAGGATAACTAGCTTGTGGCGCGGTGATCGCCACTGTGGTGTGGACACTGTTGTCTGCCGCAATACTTGTAGAAACCTGAGTTCCACCTGCAAAGTTACTATTGATTGTTTGCAACGTATCATTGCGGCCGACAAATGTTTGCTCATGCATGAACAGTTCATGCTGGTAGGTTTGCGCCAAATCTTCATGCAAATGGCTTACCCATCGTTGTTTTAATGCGAGCAAATTATTCCTGGGCATAGTCGCAATATTTTTTGCTAGGCTAAGGGCGAAGGCCTCAATCTCTGAACGGGGTATAACACGTGCGGGAAGCGATCTTTCTTTCAATTCACTTCCAGAATACTCTTGCGCGGTCAACAGGGATTCAACAGCGATATCAAAACCGATCCGCTCCGGGAATATAAAAGTAGATCCCGCTCCCGGCGTAAATCCATAACCTATATAAGGGCTGAGATAACGACTTTCCTCACTGAAGAGCGCTATATCCGCAAACATTCCCATGGACCAGCCAGCGCCAATACCATGGCCTTGCATCGCGGAGATTACTGGCAGTTTGCAAGAGAGCCCGAACTGGAAAATATCAACGTCGGTGAATTTTCCGCGACCTTCCTGTATCGCCAGCAAACCTTCTTTGGTTCCACCAGATGCGAAATAATTACCATAACCGGTTAACACTACAGCTTTGTAATGATCCGACTCGTCAATGTGCTTGGCTATCTCCTGGATACCTGCCACTAACGCGTCGGAAAACATATTTTTTGCGTCTTTGTCTTCCATACTGATAACGATGACGCCTTCAGAATATGCTTTCGCACTGACCACGGAAGATTGCAGCGCAATCTTTCCCGACACTGGCGGAGAAGGCTCCTGACTCAAAGCTAATTCAAACTGAGTGAGACGGGCAAATGTATTACGACAGGCATTCGATTTACGGTGCTTCCAGGTAGTAAGTGAAGTTGCCGGTAACTGCTGCCAATAGGCAGCAAGGCTAAATGCCTGGTCGCGCGCCCGCTCTTTGGTCGAAACAGAAATCCAGGGTGCTATTTGCCGTAATGACTGCACTGAAGATGCTTGATTACCCAGCAATAATTCATGACCGAAATAATTTCCAAACTGTCCAGCTAAAACAATATCAGCAACGGACAACAATTCCGCGTTCCAGGAAAGCTCGTTAAGCGCAAGAGAAGCTTCGCCGCTGTAAATCACACAGTCACAGGCGTTAGCGAGAGTAAATGCTATGCCACTGGCATTTTTATCCAGCACAGTAACAATCGGAGCTGATGCTGATGCCAGGCGGTTAAGAACCCGCCTCAGATTTACATTAGCGGAATCCTTACTAACAGCGGGGAGGAACTCCGTATGATCACTGGTCAAGATTATTGATTGATTGGCATGGGATCCAATTCCCTCTAGCAGATCACTCAGTGCGGATAAACATTGTTCCAGATCACCGACACTTTGGATGTTGCCTATATTTATGTGCAGGCTTTTTTCTGCCGTTTCTTGAACATTGAAGTAGTCGTAAGACTTGGTGCCCAGCGCGGGGGTCATCTCAGAGGAAGCCGAATTGCCAGAGAGCTTTTCCAATGCGGAAAATGCCGTGACATACTGGCGATTCTTTTGCGTAAGATGAGATTTCAGTAATTGCAACGCGCGACGCGATTTATTGGCAATTGTCGCTGCCAATTTCAATGCGGTCTGTTCCAGGTTGGCACGGGGAACTATAGTGCAGTTCCAACCGGAATTTTGCAGGTCTTGGCCAGTGTAGTCGGTATTCGAATACAAAAATTTATCGGCCTTGGCGACGCCCAGGCGCGCAACGAAGAAGTTATCTTCTGCGGCCGTTAGTGATAATGCTGCGTCAGCAAACTTATAGTTTGACTCAGCGCCGAGCAACATAAAATCGGCCACCGCCCCCATCAGGAAACCAGGACCAGTTGCATCCCCGGCCATGGCGGCAATCACTGGATACGGGAAATTAATTAACTCTGCAAATACGTGCTGTTTGATCAGTAGATCGCAAAAATCGCGACTGCCACTGAGGAAATGATCGCCTCTACCTGCCAACACTAATACGCGAATATGGTCTATTTCTTTTGCTGCATTCAGCGCGGTCAGAAACTGTCTGGCAAAGAGTGGTTGAAGATGGGCGGCCAGACCACTGCCACTGGTCAATCTGATTGTCACTACACCTGCTTGGGAATCATTAATTTCCACCAAGGAGGTTTCACTCGCAGATACGCTGTCGATGGATTCAGTCAAACTTGTTAAAGACGAAAGCGCGATGCGAACATCAGCGGTCACTGTCGGCTGGTTCCAATCAAGGGAGCCAAGGTCAGGCAGTGATATTGCGCGGCTAATAGGCGCATTGGTTTTCAGCGCTGGGAATGCAGTCACGGCCTGCACCACAGGTAAAGAAATTTTTACTTCAGCCTTGGCGACTTGCGCAGGTTTATTGTGGTGCACGGGTTTAATGGCTTCATCCACTACGTCAAGGTGCTGAAAACACAGACCGCGCAACGCTACACAGATATTCCCCTGTTGATCGCACAAATCAATATCAACCACTGTTTTATCAGACGATGCTTTAACAGCGTTGGTGAAGCGAACCCAGGCAAACATTTCCCGAACGCAGGAATCTTGTACGACTAAACTGTCGATGCTGATTGGCAGGGCAGCAGTTTCCTTTTCATTTTTGATAAGCAGGCTTGCTGCCTGCAATGCGCCTTCGATTATCGCGGGATGCAATACCAGTTGGCTGCTCAGCGGAGCTGCGGGTGGAACCTGCAAAGATGCCAGCAACTGCTGATTACCGGAATATATTCCGGTAACACTCACGTAGTAAGCGCCGTAATTAAAACCAAAGGTTTTAAAATAGTCGTAGTAATTTTTATCAATCCCTGTATCCGCACGCATGGCGGCAATCATTGCATTGATATTCAAGGGTGCTGCAACAGCAGTTGCAGTTAACCGCGCGCTTCCCTGGCACAAAATAAAATCATTGGTTGCCGATGAATTGGCTGAAGTTCCCGCCAGATAAATTTCAACACCATAACGACCGTCAGGTTCATTGAATATCGCAGTATTTACCAGAACGGATCCGGAGAGATCAAGACTCTGATCCCATACAAGATTACCTAACTCAAGTTGCCCTGCCTGCTCGTTTGTCGGTATTGCCGACATTACGGCCGCGCGAGCCATTTCCAGCAGCAGTGCCGCTGAAAAACGTATTGGATTGCTAGATTGGAAATCTTTACAGAAACTTTCGCTTATGGAGAAACTCGATTGGTATTGAATACCGTCCAATTGAGATACATTGCGTTGCAACAACGGATGCAATAGCGGACTTGCAACGACATGCTGGCTACCGGAATTAACTACTGGATCTTGCCAATATTTTTCGCGCGCAAACGGGTAGGTTGGCAGGCTGATTAGTTTAGGAGTTGTTGCTGGGTATAATTTTCTCCAATCCAGAGAAATGCCTTTTGCCCACAAGTCCAGTAACCGGGAAAACTTCCTTTCGCTAAACCATTTATCAAGGGTATTTTGTAAATCATTATCGGTAGCAAACAACAGAAGCGCATCTTTATTTTGCTTGGCTTGCCCATAAAAAATATCGTTACCACTGGTTTCGCCGGCAATGAAACTGCGCAATTTTTCACTCAAATCACTTTGTGAAACCACAATTAGCGCCACGCGTTCGTCCATGGCTTCTCGCCCGACCTGGAGGGTGTAGGCAAGCGAATCCATATCCAGCTGATGTTCAGCACGAGTGATAAACACCAGTAGCTCTTTTGCTTTTTGTGTGAGTTGTTCAGCGGTACGCGCCGACAGAAGAATTGCCAGCGAGTTATCGCTGGAATTATGATAATTGATCGTAGCTGGGGGAGCTTCATACTCCTCTACAACCAAGTGAGCGTTTGAGCCACCCGCGCCAAAGGATGATATACCTGCAATTCTGTTAATGGTTTTTCCATCAATAACTGGTGCATCCCAGGATTTGAGGGTTTGGTTAACGATGAACGGAGTTTTATCAAAATCAATATGCGGATTGAGGCGGGTTGAGTGCAAGGATGGAACAATTTTTTTATGTTTCATCTGCAGTAGAACTTTGGTCAGGCCTGCAATGCCGGCTGCGGATTCACAGTGGCCGATATTGGATTTCGCCGAACCAATTAAACAAAACCCTGTGTCCTGATTGTGTTGGTGATAGGCTTTGGTCAGCGCGGCAATTTCAATGGGGTCACCTAATTTTGTGCCGGTGCCATGAGCTTCAATGTAGCTGACATGACGAGGATTCACTCCAGCCTGCAATAACGCATCGATAATTACCGCTGCTTGCGCTTGGGGATTGGGGACTGTGTATCCGTTAGTCTTGCCACCATGGTTAAGCGCGCTGCCACGAATAATACCGTAGATCGGACTGCCGTCACGTTCAGCGTCAGCCAAACGTTTCAGAACTACGGCACCAACACCTTCACCCGGTATATAACCATCACCACCTTCACCAAAACTCTGGCAGTGGCCGTCGCCGGAAATAAATTGCTCCGCACTCAACATTAAATATTTATTGGGGTGAATACTAAGATTAACGCCGCCGGCTATCGCGAGGTCGGTGTAACCTAATTTCAAATCCTGGCAGGCCAAGTGTATTGCTGTAAGCGATGAAGAACACATGGTGTCCAAGGTCATACTTGGACCATGCAAATTCAATACGTAAGACACGCGGTTGGCGATGCTGGCCAAGGTGCCGGAAAGACTGTATTCGCCGTACATAACACCGACGTATACACCGACTTGTCCGCCAAGCCCTTGCTGGCGGGGGATTTGTAAACCGGCGCGGGTGTAACCCGCGTCTTCTATCGCCATCCAGGCATGTTGCAGGAATAAACGTTCCTGCGGATCGATGGCGGCGGCATCGCGCGGTGCGATATTGAAAAAGCGTGGATCAAACTCATCGGCACCTGCAATAAAGCCCCCCCATTTGCTGTAATGACCGGCCTCGGTACGATCTTCTGTGTAATGACTTCTCCAGTCCCAGCGTTCGGCTGGCACTTCGGTAATACAATCAATACCCTCAGCAAGCTGTTGCCAGAATGCATCAATATTATCTGACAGCGGATAACGTCCGCTCAGGCCAACGATGGCAATGACACTTTCATTAGCAACAACATCTTCACGACGCACAACACTTTTATGTTCAGCATCTTCATGATGACCCAGCGCATTGGGGCGGCCGCGTTTAAGCAATGGCTTACGAGCAACCGATGCAGATACCGCAGCTTCTCCATTGTGGTTGGAGGCCGATGCCTCCTTTACTTTCGCTACACTGATTAGCTGTGCGGGGATTATCAGTAGTTGTTTTAATTTTTCGTTATGAGCTTGGATAAAATAATCGCTCAGCTCTCTAATAGTCTGATATTCAAAGAACAATGTCTTAGGTAGGGAACCAAAGGTTTTTTCCAACTCATTAGTTAAATTCATCGCCATGATGGAATCAATGCCGTAATTTTCCATAGCGGCGCTGACATCAATATTATGCAATGGCAACTTCAGGAGTTTGGATAAAACTCCACTTACATAGGTGCGGGTTTTTTCCACCATCGATGCCAATGAATCTGCGACGACGGACTCCATTGCCGGGGTCGCAATTGCTTGCTGCTTCGCAGAACTATCAACAATTGAGAAGCCTTTATTTTGTGGGGCGTGTTGTTTATTTTTACCAATCATGGTCGTGCGAATTTTTTTCACATCGCCGGCTAAAACCAGCAACCGCTCACGAGATAAATAGAGGCATTGGTAAAACGCTGCCATTGCTTGCGGTGTATCTAATACCGTAACACCCCAGGCATGGTTGGCCTGTTGCAATTGAGCGGGATCAATGGACATTTTCCCTTCTTTCCAGAGCGGCCAGTTGATGGACAAGCTCCAGCCTTTTCTTTCGCGTCTGGAAACTAATTGGTTACGCAGGCCGGCAAATACATCCATGAAACCATTTGCCGCCGCGTAGTCCGCTTGACCGGTGTTGCCGAGCCAGGATGCGGCGGATGAGAACATCACAAAAAAATCGAGTTCCAGTGTGGCGGTCGCCGAGTCAAGATTAACAGTACCCGCTACTTTGGGGCCCATTACTCGGGCAAACTCCGCCGTTGTTTTACGGATAATAAAATTATCCGCCGAAATGCCGGCACAATGGAAAATACCATTGAGTTGACCGTGCTTATTGATAATACCCTCAATACAATTCTGCACCTGGGCAAAGTTGGTAACATCTAGCGACTGGTATTCAACTTGTGAACTGTACACGAGGGAGTCAAGTAGCGACTTTTTTGCTGGAGTCAAACCGGAAAGTCCAACCAGAACCAGATTAGCGGCAGGTGATTTTTCCAGGATTTCCTGCGCGAAAGCCAAACCAATTCCACCCAAACCACCGGTTATCAGATAAACACCCTTCTCCTTGTAGGGAGGTTGGTTGTCCGCATCTACGGGAATGATCGTCTCCACTTCCCGCTCTACTTTTACCTGTCTAATGCCAGAATGGTAACGAATTTCAATGTCATTAAGCGTCTTGTAGTTATCGCTCAGTATTGCGGCCAATTGACGAGTGCCTGTACTGCGATCAATGTGGATCAACTGGACATTCACTTGGGGATTTTCCAGGGTTGCTGTTTTTAGCATACCCATTATCGCTGAATATATTTGCTGGACTTCGCTCGCCGGAATAACAACTTGCACCAATTTTTTGGCGATAGATTTTGCATTGAGCAGTTGCTTGATTTTCTCAAAGCAGATGACCGCAAAGTTTGCGTAGTTATCAGCGACGCTAACATTTGGTGTGACACTCAAGTCACTGCATTCCGCATCTGTTACTAGCGTTTGCAATTGATTGCAGACGCCGGATTCAAATCCCGCCAACCACACATACCATTTGTCGATGTGATGGGGATTTTTTGCATTGTCTGCTACTACGGGCAAGTCTTGCCATTCAAATCCCGCCACTAAAAAATCACGCTCAGTGGTTTTATTGTCGTGGGGAGGCTTTAGCTTTTTCATTTCCGCAGCAGCCTGATGTTGCGTGATCTTCCCTGCCGCCAGGGCTTCATAGATTTCTTTAAAACTTTTCATCTGCTTAACTTCCCAATTCTACAGTGTCATCAACAGAGACCTGACCGTCCAGCATCAGCTCAATCAATTTTTGATAGTAGTTATCCTCGGATGAAGATCCATCATCCGCTACGGTAACAGTGTGCAATTTATAAGGTTGTGTTTGCTTATCCAGTTGGCGAGTGGAGAATCCGCTCATTTGCACGCAGACCTTACCTGCCTCATCGCAGAGCGAAATATCGTATTTTACCAGTCCGGTTTTGGTGACTGGCTGTTGCGACAATTGGATCAACGCATACATTTTTTCCACACAAGAAGAGAAAACGCTGATGCGCTCTAATGCGAACGGCAAGGCGGAATGTGAAGGGTCTTCAACCAATCCGATCGACGCTTGCAATGCGCTGTCCATCAGGCTTGGATGTAAACCATATTTATCGAAGTCCTGTGCTGCCGCCATTGGTAATGACAGCTCCGCAAGCGCTTGTCGCTCACCCACCCAGATACGGGAAATGCCGCGATGCGTGGGCCCGTAGTGCAGACCAGTAGCAATAAAGACGGGATAAATATCGCTTGGTTCTAGCACCGTTTTTTTCATTTGCCCTTGGAGCGAACTCAAGGAAATATTGTCCGGTGCTTGCTTACGCGTCAGCACTGCCTGCCCCTGGCAATGCAGTTGTTCACGGGAGTTCGTTCCACTGTAAACTTCAAAATCCATTTCATAATAATGATTTTTATGTAATTCATTACCGGGATATAGAATCAGCGAAATATCCGTTGGTCCGTCAACACGGATTGGCTGGATCCAGGCCGTGTTATTCAATTCCAGCACAAAATCGTCACTGTGAGGAATTGCATTGGCAACTGCCGCACGTACCATCTCCAGGTAGGCAACACCGGGCAACACTTTTACTGGTCCATCACTATCGATAACGACCTGATGATCGTTCAGGAAAAACTCGTCGCCGGTAAAACGCGAGCGATAAGACTGCTCTAATAGATTGGACGTATTGTTCTGCAATAATGGATGGAGGTTTGCTGTCGTCTGACGGGTTGAGCCCGTAAACAGGGCAACGCCGGATTCCTCTAACCAATAACGCTCTTGCGCGAACGGATACAAAGGGATATCAATACGGGACGGAATATTCTTACCGTACAGGAGACGCCAATCGATATCCAAGCCTTTCACCCAAAGCTCAATCAATTTTTTGTATTTTTTATTGGTGATCCAGCCGTCGATCAACGTTTTCATTTCATCATCCTTATTAATGAGCGCGATACTTTCCTTACCGCTACTTACTTTACCACGGAAACGCTGGCCATCGCTGCGTGCACCGGCCAGGTGTTGCTCCAATTTCGCAGCTAGTTCGCCTGTGCTTGTCACCAGCATTGCCAGGCGTTCCTCCATGTGGTCGCGGCCAACTTGTAAGGTGTAAGCCAGTTCATCCAGCGCAATCTCACCGGAATTGTCTCGTATCAACTGAAGCAAGTCACTCGCTTTTTGTTGCAATTGGTCAGCTGTTCTGGCAGAGAGCAGGACAAGTGACGGTACCGGATTTGCGACTGTCGATCCGTGGTTGTCATTCAGATCGCGTGCGTACTTTGATTGCGCCGATAACGGTAAATATTCCGCAAACACCACATGGGCATTGGTGCCGCTAAATCCAAAGGAACTTATTGCCGCGAACCGACGGTCGCGCCCTGCCAAATCCCAATCCTGTAGCTGGTCATTCACAAAGAATGGTGTTGCATTCAGATTGATATGCTCGTTCAGTGATTCGAAATGGACGGTCGGCGGTAATTTGCGGTGTTTGATCGCCAACAATACTTTAATCGCACCCGCAACGCCGGCGGCAGCAAGGCAATGGCCAATGTTGCTTTTCACTGAACCAATCGCACAGTAAGCCTGCGCGCTGGTGTATTTTTTGAAAGCGTTTTTTAATCCTTCGATTTCAATCGGATCACCCAGTTTGGTGCCTGTACCGTGAGCTTCAATTAACTGAATATTATTCGGGTCTATGTCAAATCGTTCATAAACATCCTGCTGCAAACGAGTTTGTGAATCCGCATTGGGTGCGGTGATGCCATTGGTTTTTCCATCCTGGTTCACGCC